>CAXMRM010000131.1:0-27365 GCA_964196015.1 uncultured Myxococcota bacterium | reverse complement strand
GTGACGCCCTTGATCACGAGTGTCTCGCCTGGCTCGATGCCCTCCGCGACCTCGGCAAAGCCGGCGCCAACGGCGCCAAGCACAATCTCCCGCCGCTGCGCGATCCCATCCTCGATGACATACACGTGTTGGCCGCCAAAGCGTTCAAACACCCCCTGCAGAGGCACCCGCATCACCATCTTCGGCTCACCGGTTTCGACCGAGAATCTGGCCACTAAACCGGGGCGCAGCCGCCCACCGTGGTCATCGAGCTCGATCTCGACGGGAAGGCGCCGGGTACGCGGATCGATGACTTCGCCCACGCGGACGACCTTGCCGCTAAACACTTCCCCCGGTCGCGCGTAAACCGAGATGACAGCCTTGCGGCCCACGGACACGTCGATCGCCTCTCGCGGGTCGAGAAGGACGCGGGCCTTGAGCAGACTCGTGTCAGCCAACGTGAGCAACGGGCTTCCAGGAGCGAGGTACTCGCCGAGCTCGACCGTTCGCTCGACGACCGTTCCGGCGAACGGCGCGCGGACGATCGCTTCGGTGAGACCGCGTCGAGCGAGGCGAGCCTCGGCGCGTGCGGCGTCACGACCAGCCGACGCGAGGCGCACAGCGTCACCGGCATCGTCCAAGCGTTGCTCCGGTAGACCTCCGGTTTGTACGAGCTTCTTGGTTCGCCCGAGCTCGCGCTGGGCCTGACTCAGCCGCGCCTCACTTTGGGCAACCGCGGCGTTGGCGGCCTGTACTGCGGAGGCAGGGCGCCCTACATCGAGGCGCAGAAGAAGCTGTCCCTCTTCGACGCGGTCGCCCGCCTCGACCAACAGGTCGACTACCCGGCCTGCGGTCTCCGAGCGCAGGCTCGACTGCCGATTCGAGAGGATCTCGGCAGTGGCCGCCGAGGTCGGCGTCACGGCTTCAGGCTCGATGGTCGCAGCGTGAACCGGCGGCGGCGGCGCCTCGGTTGCGGCCGGGGCAGTCCCAGTACAGCCGACGGCCGCCGCTGCCAAGAGCATGAAGAGCATGAAGAGCATGAGGGCGCCCCATGGGGACGAGGGAAGCGTCACCGAAGAACCCTGTGTGCGGATCATTGCTTCGGCAAGAAGAAAAAAACCGGTGCTTTCTCAGCGCAGCACCGCGTAGGCGTTACTCAAGCAGAGCTCCTCAGGCCGTTCCTCCGTCGTAGCGCCCAGAATCACGCGCTCGCCCTCGTTCCAGCCGCGGACGATCAGCGTGTCGCCAGGAAAAACTGGGTTGCTGAATTGTCCTCGAAGCGTTGCTAACTCCTGGGGATCGCCCCCGCACGCTCCTTTTATGACAGCGCGGCCGGCGTAACCGTAGGTGCACAAGCCGTGCAAAATCGGCCTATCGAAACCGGCACTGGCCGCCACGTCCGGGTCGGCATGGAGGGGGTTGTAGTCGCCGCTAAGCCGGTAGAGGAGCGCCTGAGTTGGCGCGATTTGGTAGCGTGTTTCGAAGTCGGGATTGCGCTCTGGCAGGGCCACGCGTTCGGGCTTCGGTCGACGCTCGCCACCGAAGCCCCCGTCGTTTCGCAACAGCAACGTCACCTCCCCCTGGATGATCAGCTCGTCGTCTTCGTCGTACGCGTCGATCGAGAACACCGAGACTGCGACTCGTTTCAAATCGTACAAGCTCGCCACCCGGCCCACGACCCGCAATCGGGCGTTCGGCTGAAGCGGCTTGAAGAGGTCCATCTGCTGGCCGTGGTGAACCATACCGAGTCGGTCGCAACCAATGCGATCGACGAGGGCGTCGAGGACCGCGAACGTCGGGACGGTGCAAAACGTAGGGAGCACCTTCGGGCCCCGACCCTCGTAGAGGTAGTCCAGCTCCGTGTCCGCCGATGCCCCTACCCCGAGCGCGTACACCACCGTGTCACGCCAGGTGTAGTTGAACTCGATGGGAGGGGTTTCGTAGCCCAAACTCAGTGGGTCGATGGCCATATCGATGGCCCCGAGTAGAGCGCCTGCTGCAAAGGATGGCAATCCGGCGCTGCGGAGCTTACAGTTCGGCGTGGTGAACGGGGTGAAGCGAGTCGCGATCGTTTTCTCCGGCGGCCCTGCACCGGCAGCCAATGCGGTGATTGCGGCGGCGGCGACTTCGTTCTTGGAGGCCGGTGCGGAAGTACTCGGCATTTTCCACGGGTACACGAACCTCCAGGAATACGATCCCGTCACCCACCCCCTGCTCGAGTCTGAGCACTATCGCTTGCTCACCTCCGCGGACATTCTCGGACTCCGCAACAGCCGCGGCGTTATCATCGGAACGGCGCGCGTCAATCCGGGCGCCATGATCGAGGCCCCGTCGGACATTCTCGATCCGGAGAAAACCGAGCGCATCTGCAGGATCCACCGCGCCCTGGCCGACCTCAATGTCGACGCGCTCATCTCGATCGGCGGTGACGACACACTCAAGACGGCGAACTTCCTCTACCAGTACCAGCGCCACCACGTCTCCGAGGAAAACCACGTTCGCATCGTCCATTTGCCTAAGACGATCGACAACGACTATCGCGGCATCGACTTCACCTTTGGTTTTTTCACGGCAGTCGACGTCATGGCGAAGGAGTTGTTGAACTTGAACGCCGATTGCATCGCGACGAGCAGCTACTTCATCGTCGAGACCATGGGCCGCAAAGCGGGTTGGCTGTCGTACGGTGTCGCGATCGCGGGGGAAGCCGACCTGGTGCTCTCGACCGAAGACGTGTATGGCGACCTCGCGGTCGAAGAGAAACGCGTCGACCCGATCACGGAGGAGGAAACCGTCGAGCGGCGGCTTTCGATCACGGCGCTCGTCGATCGCATCGTCGACGTCATGCTCGAGCGTGAAAAGCGAGATCAATACTACGGCACGGTCGTCCTCGCCGAAGGCCTCGCCGAGATGCTGCCCGAAACTTCACTGCTTGGGATGCCGCGAGACGAACATGGTCACGTCCGTCTCAGCGCGTGCGACCTGGCTAAGATGGTCTCCGATCGCGTGCAGAGGCGGTACGAGGAGCGCACCGGGCGGCGCAAGAAAGTCCGGCATATCCAGCTTGGTTACGAGTCGCGCTGCTCTCCGCCACACGCGTTCGATGTCATACTCGCGAGCCAGCTCGGCATCGGCGCGTTCCGCGCGTTGGTCGAGGAGCAGCTCGATGGCTATATGGTGAGCGTCAGCGGTCAGCTCGACTTGCATTACGTCGAGTTTTCGAAGCTGATCAATCCGCACACGCTGCAGACCGAGGTGCGCTACATCGAAACCGGAAGCGACTTCCACCGGCTCGCTCGCTTCTTAGAAACGAACACCGGGCGGCGTTTCGCGTGGGGCCCGGGTTTGCGTCTTGAGCCAGAAACCGAAAAGCCTCCAGAGTAACTCCGAAGGCTTTGTCTCAGAAGGCTTGCTCGGTGACTTGGCGTACGCGCTTGCGTAGGCGACGCGCGGCCTCTGCGGACTTCTTCCGCTTCTTGATCGAGGGCTTCATGTAGTGGCGGCGTCGCTTGAGCTCGCGGAGGATGCCCTCGGTCGCCATCTTGCGCTTGAGGTGCTTGACCGCACGTTCGAGTCCACGTTCACCGACGTGAACTTCGATAGGCTTACATTGAACGGTCTCAACCATGAACGCTTCTGCTCCCTCTAAGAGCGCCGGAGGCTTACACAGTGTACCGAGGCACGCAAGGAGACCCGCATTTTCCGGGGGGTAAGCCCGCTAACACCTTGCAATTCTTGCCTTATTCGGTTCCGACGCTGGATTCGTTTCCAGCCGCCCTGCCCGCGCCTTCAAAGACGAGCTTTCCATCGCTCGCTTCGACGCGGATCGTGTCGCCGCTGGTGAAACGGCCGGCGAGGATATCCTCGGCCAAACCGTTTTCGAGATAGCGCTGGATCGCACGCTTGAGTGGCCGGGCGCCGTACGCCGGATCGTAGCCCACGTTCGCGAGGAAGTCCTTGGCCGCGTCGGTCATCTCGAGCCTCAGGTCTCGCTCGGCGAGCCGCTTTTCGAAGTTGCCAAGCTGCACGTCGACGATGTGCCGCAGCTGCGTGCGGTCGAGCCGGTGGAAGATGATCGTCTCGTCGAGCCGGTTGAGAAACTCGGGCCGAAATGCGTCGCGCAGGTCGTCCATGACGGCTTTGCGCATCAACTCCTCGTCGTCGAGGGCCATGATGTGATGGGATCCGACGTTTGACGTCAAGATGATGACGACGTTCTTGAAGTCGACCGTGCGCCCTTGGCCGTCCGTCAATCGACCGTCGTCGAGCACCTGAAGGAGCACGTTCCACACGTCCGGGTGCGCCTTTTCGACTTCGTCGAAGAGGAGCACAGAGTATGGGCGGCGACGCACCGGCTCGGTCAGCTGACCACCCTCTTCGTAGCCGACATATCCCGGAGGCGCGCCGATGAGACGGGCCACTGCGTGCTTCTCCATGTACTCGCTCATGTCGAGGCGGATCATCGCCTTGTCGTCGTCGAACAGGAACTCGGCGAGCGCGCGGGCGAGCTCGGTTTTGCCGACACCGGTCGGCCCGAGAAACAGGAATGAGCCGATCGGACGATTGGGCTCGCTCAAGCCGGCGCGCGAACGCCTCACGGCATTGGACACGGCGACGACGGCCTCGTCCTGACCGATCACGCGTTGGCGCAACCGGTCCTCCATGTGGAGGAGCTTGCCCTTCTCGCCTTCGAGCATCTTGCTCACGGGAATCCCCGTCCATTTGGAGACGATCTCGGCGATGTCTTCGTCTGTGACCTCTTCCTTGAGGAAGGAGGCGTTCGTCTGCACTTCGGCGAGCTTCTGCTGTGCCTGGGTGACCGCCCCCTCGGCAGCGGGGATTTCACCGTATTGCAGCCGGGCGGCCTTCTCGTAGTCCGTAGTGCGCTCGGCACGCTCGAGATCGAGGCGGAGGCTTTCGACGAGCTCCTTTTTCTCGCGGATTTCGGCGATGAGTTCCTTTTCGCGGAGCCACTGCGCGCGCATCGTGTCGCGCTGCTCTTGAAGCTCCGAGAGCTCTATTTCGAGGTCTTCGAGACGCTTCTTGCTCGCGTCGTCTTTCTCTTTCTTGAGCGCCTCACGCTCGATTTCGAGCTGCGTGAGCTTTCGCTGGACGGTGTCGATTGGCGCGGGCACTGAGTCGATTTCCATCTTCAACCGCGACGCCGCCTCGTCGACGAGGTCGATGGCCTTGTCCGGCAAGAAGCGGTCGGTGATGTACCGCTGGCTCAGGGTTGCCGCAGCGACGATCGCGGAATCTTGAATTCGGATGCCGTGGTGAATCTCGTAGCGCTCCTTGAGGCCCCGCAGGATGCCGATCGTGTCGGGCACCGAGGGCTCCCCTGCGAAGACAGGCTGGAAGCGTCGCGCGAGCGCGGCGTCCTTTTCGATGCGCTTGCGGTACTCGTCGAGCGTGGTCGCGCCAACGCATCGCAGCTCACCGCGCGCCAAGGCCGGCTTGAGCATGTTGCTCGCATCCATGGACCCTTCGGCGGCGCCTGCGCCCACCAGGGTGTGCAGCTCGTCGATGAAGAGGATCACCCCGCCCTTCGACGATTCGATTTCTTGAAGCACCGCTTTGAGGCGTTCTTCGAACTCGCCGCGGTACTTCGACCCCGCGAGCATCGCACCGAGATCCAGCGAGAGAAACTTCTTGTTTTGAAGGCTTTCCGGCACGTCTCCTTGAACGATGCGGTGTGCGATGCCCTCGGCGATCGCCGTTTTGCCAACCCCGGGCTCACCGATGAGCACAGGGTTGTTCTTCGTGCGGCGCGAAAGGACCTGCATGACGCGACGAATCTCTTCGTCGCGCCCGATCACCGGGTCGGTCTTGCCTTGCCGCGCCGCCTCGGTGAGGTCGTGCGTGTACTTCTCGAGAGCCTGAAACTTCCCCTCTGGATCCGGGTCGGTCACGCGTTGGTTACCGCGGACCTCTTGCACGGCTTGTAATAGCTTCGCGCGATTGACGCCTTGCGCTTCGAGCGCTTTCTTCAACTGGCCGTCGTTGTACGCAGCTAGGAGCACGTGCTCGGCGGACGTGTACTCGTCTTTGATCGCTTCGGTTTCCTTCCAAGCGTCGTTGAGCACGTCGCGAAGGCGTGATGAGATGCCGGGCTCAGCCCCGCCGGCTACTTTCGGCATTCGATCGAGGACGGCGCCTAGAGCCCGAATCAGGCCTTGCAGATCGGCGTTTGCCTTCTCGAGAATCGCCGGCGCCAGCCCGCCGGCCTGAGCGAGAAGCTCAAGCAGCAGGTGCTCCGGATAGACCTCAGGATTGCCCCGATCGGTCGCATTCTGCTGGGCGGCAACCAAGGCCTCGCGTGTCTTCGTGGTGAGTCTGTCGAGTCGCATCTGGTCGGAAGTTAAGCACGGCGAAAGGCGCGTCAATAGTTAGACAGCGGGCAAAAACAAAGCAATAACAGCCGCGTGCGTTCGATGATCTTGGCCGCGGTAGCCGTCTTCGCGATTGCGTCCTGCAAGAGCGAGTCGGCGCCTACCGGCTTCGAGTCGCCCAGTGCGACGATCGACTCGCTCTTCCGCGCGTACGGTGTCCAAGACATCTCTCAAGACGAGGCGCGACGCCGGTTGCAGGCCCGCGAGCGATTCGAGCTGCTCGATCCACGACTCTTCCGAAGTTGCTTTTTGGATTGGCAGGGAGAGCACGATCACGCGCTCGGCGGGTTCGTGTTCGGGCAGCTCGTGGCCGCCAAAGACGAGCTCGAGCTCACCGCCGAGGACGACGCCGTCCAGGTGCGCGCCGCTTCCGCGTCGACGGAGCTCCAACCGATCGTTCTAGTCAAACAGAACGAGGCGTGGAAGATCGACCTACGACGGAGCGTCCCTCCGAAGATTCGACAGAGCCTCTACGAAGTCTATCGCCGGGCCCGCAAAGCCGAGCGCCAAGCACGCTAAGCCTCGGCGTCAACGGATTGTGAACGGTGTGAGGTCGATCCTCTCGCCGGGCGTGACTTCCTTCAGTGCGTCTCGCATCATCAGGAGCTCTGCGGCGTGCGGATTCAAAGCAAGCCCCGCGGTGACGGTCCGCAGCGCCGCGTCACGGTCACCGACGGCTGCAAAATACAGGGCATCCGTGTAGTGTCGCCAGAGCAGCTGGGTTTTGGTGTACTCCTCGATCGGATGCCCGATGCGCTGGTAGATGTCACCCCAAAGCGCAGCGTGCGCGTGCATCGCCCGCGCCTCGTCGGTTTTGGTCGTGTCCGCGGTCAGTACGCGATGATACAGCTGTTCGGGGACCAGGACGTCCATCATGTCTTGTGTCACTCGCACGTCCATCTCGACGTACACTGGGCGAAGTGCTGCGAGGCTCTGGAGCGCCGCGACGCTCAGCGTTCCGTCGAGTACGTAGCTTCGCAAGAGCGGTGTCAGCTCCGGCTCGTTTTTGACGAAGCGATCCACGAGCTTCGGATAGGTTAGCAACGGCAGGGGGATCATCGTGACGTCGGGCCGATTGAACTCCTCGGCCTCACCACCCCAATAGCGAAAGATCGTCTGCGGGTTGTGCACCAAAATGATCGAGCGCGCGGGCAGGGAGCGGCGTAGCCCATCGTCGAACACGTCGGTGTCTACGAAGTCTGCAAGCGTCGAAGCTTCAGACGAACGGATGAATTGAGACGAAGCCGCGAGGGCGAGGACCGTTGCGAGGGCAGGTGTCAGCCTTGGCTTGCTCGGTACCGCCTCCGCGAGCGCGGACAGCAAGACGCCCACCGCAAACATTGCAAAGACCGCCAATGATGCATACGACAGCATGAAGTACGCTAGCGCGTCGGGGTTGCCGCGAACGAAACCGAGCGCGGCGCGGCCGAGCGCGTACACGAGCCACAGGGTGAGCCAGAAAAGGCCGTATTTTCGGGAAGCTTTGACCCGGAGCATGAAGTACGCGCCTAGGACCGCGACGACGAGCGTCGCGATGTGAAGATCTTCGCCGGTTGCGACCAAGACGTCGGCCAACCGCTCCCGAAAAGGCGCCACCGCGTCTACCGAAAGACTCTTCTGAAAGGCTTCCGCCGTGACGACCCAGACGAAACGTCCCGGGCTCGACGGGCTCCCAAGATTCAAGAAAGGCTCTTGAAGCGCGCGCAACGGCAAGTAGACATAGGTGAGCAGACCGGCGCTCAGAAACCCGGCCGACCATGCGAAAGGCCGCCATCCCCACGCCCGCCAAATGCCGACTAGCAGCCACAGTGATGGAGCGATAGCGAGTATGGCGAGGTAGTGATGGTTGGCAAGCGCGAGGCCCAATGCCAGTGCGGCCTGATAGAGCGGCCGGACGTCGCCCTCCGGTCCCGAAAGCGAGACGCGAAGCAGGCGCTCGATGGCGATGCACAGCAGCGCCGCTTGCAGCGCATACACTTCGGGTCGCACGGCTTGGAACCACCACGCCTGAGTTCCGACCACCCACCAGCTGGCGGCCAAAGCGAGAGGGAACCGCAACGAGTCCCGGATCACCGCGCTCGCCTTCAAGGTATGTTCCAGGGCAAAGAACAACGCCACGGCGGCTACCGCACTGAGGAACGCGCAGATCAGGGCGACGCGGAACGACAGGGCTCCGATCGGCAGCAGATTTGCTGTGCCTAGGACGATCGCGGCCAGGGGGTGACCGGGCGGGTGGGAGATACCGAAGTCCGCGGCTGCAGCCACGAACTCGCCGCTGTCGAACCAGTGCGCGTAACCGGACGCCGTGCACACGTAGACGACGAGCGGTGGAACACCGGCCAGCAGGGCCTTCAGGAAGTTCGAGCGCAAGGCTCCGCCATGATCGGACGACAGTGGCAACGGGGTCAAATCTCCGATCGTATGGTGTGCCATACTCAGCGGATGGCGAAGCGCGCGACGAAGCTCTGGCTCATGAAGAGCGAGCCAGGGACGTATTCTATCGACGATCTAGAGCGCGACGAGACCGAACCCTGGGACGGGGTACGGAACTATCAAGCTCGCAACCACATGCGCGAGATGGCCGAGGGTGATCTCGCGATTTTCTACCATTCGAACGCCAAGCCGCCCGGTGCAGCGGGCCTGTGCCGCGTATGCCGCGAGGCATATCCCGATCCCAGCCAATTCGACGCGAAGGGCAAGTACTACGACGCCAAGTCCAAGAAGGAAGACCCGCGCTGGTCGATGGTCGACGTCGAGTTCGTGGAGAAATTCGCCGAGCCAATTTCGCTCCAGGTCTTGAAGGACGACCCAGCCCTGCAAGACATGGTGGTCACACAGAAGGGCTCGCGATTGTCCGTTCAGCCGGTGGAGAAGGGGCACTTTAGGCGAGTGTTGAAGATGGCGGGGGCGAAGACCCGCGTGCGTTAGGAACGTTCAGTTCGAGGTTCCCTCGCCAGTGTCAGTGCCGCTAGAGGCTTTGTAGGTACCGAATCGCCTCGACTGTATCGGTGCGAAGGCAAGCGTTGGTGTTGACCTTCCTCTTGACGGGGCCGCCCTCGGCGCGGACCCGATTCCTGGCTTTACGCAATGCCGGGATCGCTTTCTTGTTGCCGAGAGCGCGAAGGTTCGCGACGGCGTCCTTGCGATGCAGGCAGCTTTCCCCCTGCCGCAGATCGAGAAGATAGGACTCCAGCCGGTCGATTCGGTCGCCCAAACCCACCTCGTCGGCGACGCTCACAGCCTTGTGCCGCCGGCCCTGCACTTTGGATGAAGAAGCGAGGTCGATGAGCTGCTGTGCGGCCGCTCCGTCGCCTGTCGCGGACACGAGCATTCCGAGGAAGTCGAGCGCGGCATCGACGACACGGGGAGCCTTCTTTTCCAGCATGAGCTCGACATTGGTGCGCATGAGCTTGTCTTTGGCGAGCTTGGGCTCGAGCGACACAGCCTTCTCATAGGCGATCAGGGCGTGGATGCTGCGCTGCGCGCTGGCCTGGGCGTGCCCGACCACCATTTGCGTGTGAGGTTCCTCGCGCGCTTTCTGGCCATGGCTCATGAGATCGTCCGGGCTCTGGCTCCCAAATGCACCGGCAAGGGTAGCCGTCAGAGCGATGGCCAGGAACGCGGCTGCAGCGACCGCCGTCTTCTTCTTGGTGACCGCCCGTGCCATCGCCGGCCCAAGCGTGCCGCGAACGCCATGGACGAGACGCGACGGGATCTGGCGAAGGCCCGACCCGCCCTCACTCTCGCCGAGCAGGATCTCGTCGATCCGGTGGATGTACTCCTCGGCGCTGCCGGTGCGGCAGTCCGGTTTCTTCTCGAGGCCGTGCCGGATAAGACGCTCCACAGCCTCCGGGACGTTCACATCCGGCGCCACCTCGGCGAACGTTGGAACTCTTGTCGAAACATGCATGCGTAGGAGCGCGCCCACTTCATCTGCGTCGAACGGAGGCACACCCGCGATCATCTCGTACAGCATGATCGACAAAGAATAGAGGTCGGCCCGCCCGTCGATCGGCAGCCCGTAAGCCTGCTCGGGCGCGATATACGTCGGCGTACCGATGGTGATACCTTGCTGGGTCAGCTTGGCGTCATTGGTCAGCAGTCCCGTGTCCGACTCGGGTTTCACGTCGTCTCGGAGCTTTGCGATTCCAAAATCGAGGATCTTGGCGAAGTCGAGGTCGCCGTCTTGCTCGACGAGAATCACGTTCTCGGGTTTGATATCCCGGTGAATGATCCCGGCGTTGTGCGCATAGGCGAGAGCGCTGAGCACGTGACGGCCGATGTGAAGCGCGCGCGTCCAGCCGACCCGCGTCTGCCTTTCCAGCAAGTCGAAAAGCAGCACGCCATCCAACAGCTCCAGGACCATGTAGAATGTTCCGTCGTCGAACTTTCCGAAGTCCGACACGTTGACGCAATTTGGGTGGTCGACACGCCCGATAGCAAACGCCTCGCGCTCGAAGCGTTTTTTCACCTCGTCGATCTCCCCGATCTTCGGATGCAGCAGCTTCAGCGCCAACGGCCGCTGAATCGAGACGTGCTCCGCAAGATAGACGCACCCCATCCCGCCGGAGCCGAGGACCCCGGTGATGCGGTAGCGAGAATCCAAGACGTCGCCGATCCGCGGTATCTGAGAACCGGGGGTCGACGGTAGCGCTTGCACCGGCCTCCCCCCTTTTGAAGTGCGCACGCCTAAAGTATTGCGAAAAATTCCACCCTTTGCCCCCGAAGAGCTGTTGGGAAGCTGTTGGGGACACGCAGCACCCCCAGGAACGCGCTTATTTCAGACACTTACGAGGCACACCGCGAAAACCCGCCGTCGCGTTCCCAAACCCTTGCTGTGGTGCACGAACTTTCGCGGTGCGCCTCGCAACACACCGAGATCACGGGCATTTTCGAGGGCTTGCGTGTCCCCTATGGGTCTAGATCCAGAGGTCTTCCGCTGTCACGCCGCCCGGCGTCACCGTCAGTTTTACGTGGTGCCGCTTCATCGCGCCGTTCATCTCTCGGTGGCGGGGGACCTCGGCGGCGTTGACGTAGAGCACGCCGTCCTTCTCCACTTGGGCGGGCCGGCGCTTCCCGGCTTTCGTCCTCCGATGCATGTGGC
This sequence comes from uncultured Myxococcota bacterium, assembly GCA_964196015.1. Classification (GTDB taxonomy): domain Bacteria; phylum Myxococcota_A; class Polyangia; order Polyangiales; family Houyiibacteriaceae; genus SG8-38. The sequence goes on along the minus strand of CAXMRM010000131.1, from coordinate 15,893 downwards.
CGGCCACCGTGGCGAGCACTTTACGTCCATTGCTGTTGGCGTATCGCACCGCCTCTTCGAGGTCAGGGTCACCCCAGTCCTCTTCCTTCCGACGGAAGTCGCAGCCCCAGATCGAGTCGGCGCGGTCCCCCAGGCCCGATGGGCCATTGTGCGCGAGGAACAGAATTGGGGCTTCGTCGCAGGCGTCGACCAGCGACTTCAATCGCGCGATGGAGTCGTCCATCGAGCCGATTCCGTACTCCTCCGCGAGGTAGCGAACGCAGGCCAGACGCCGACCGCCGATCGAATGTGGGCGGCCCACCACGACGTTTAGTGGAACCCCGGCGGGCGTGAGGCGGTGCTGGCTGTAGGCGACGAGCTCGACGTCACCGAGCGCCTGGCCGAGGCTTCGACAGCGGCGGGCTTGCCCCTGACAAAACGCGTGGCGAAGCCGGTGCGCGCGAGGCGCGATCTCCGCGCCCAGTTGGAACGCATGCAAGCCGTCGTGGTTGCCCGGAATGCACATCGCGGGCACCCGAAGCTTTCGAAGCGACCGCGCGACGCGCCTCCCGCGCACCTGCGTGTAGCCGGCGAGATCCCCGACGAAGAGCAGCAAATCGTAGCCAGCGCCGTTGAAGAAAGCGACGTCTGCGTCGTCCCAAAAGAGATGAACATCACCGATCACGCCGATCATGGCTGCTTGCGTGGCACCGTAGTTCATGGGACGAAACTTAGCCGACGTGGGGCGACGCGCGAGCGGGAACGGACCATGCGATGACAGCTCCCATCATTCGACCTCGTGAGCCTGCTTTGGTGTTGGTGCTCAGCATCGTCACCCTCGGGATCTATCTTCCGTTTTGGTATCACGGCGTGTACGAAGACCTCAAGACGCTCGACGGGCGCACGCCGACAGGTCACGGTTTTTGGCTCGACTTCTTGTTTGTGATCCTCACCTTCGCGATCTACGGGATCTGGGTCGACTATCAGATCTCCCAGCAGATCGCCCAATTCGAAGAACGCAACGGATTCGGCCCGGTCCAAGACACCTCGATCGTCGCGATCATCCTCGACGTTGCGTCTTACTTCACCGCATTCTTCACCAACGTCGTCACCAGCGCGATTCAGCAAGACCAGCTCAATCGCGTCGTCGAGAAGCTAGAAACGCGGCTTACGAGCGACGCCGGGGTTCCGGCTTAGTTACCGATGGTGGCGCGCCCACTGCTCGCGATCTTCGTTGGGGGCAAGTCGCGCCGCATGGGGGAGCACAAAGGGCTCCTGCCAGTCCCCGGCGGCTCCGAGCCGATCGTGGAGGCGCTGGTCCGGCGGGCCCGAGAGACGGGCTTTGATCCTCTGCTCGTCGGAGACGCGACACCCTACGCCCATCTCGCCAAGGGTGTGATTCGTGTCGAGGACGACCCTCCGGGCGCGGGCCCGCTTGCGGGGTTGCAAGCAGCTCTTCGCCACGCGTTGAGCGCCGGGCACTCGCGCATCGTGGTGATTGCCTGCGACATGCCCTACGTCACGTCCGAGGCGCTCAATCAAGTCTGGGACTATGGAGGTGAGGCTATCGTAGTCGCCCCCAGGCGCAGCGCAGATGCTCCGTGGGAGCCCATGCTCGCGCGCTACGACGCGGCTCGCCTTGAAGACGCCCTCTCTGAAGTCATCGCGCAGGGCCAGCGTTCGTTTCAAAAGCTCTTCGCCTCGATCGAAGTCGAGGCTTTGCCCCTCACCCCGGCGGTCGAGCGCGCCCTCGAAGACTGGGACACCCCGGACGACATCGCTCGATAGGCCTCCGCGCGGGGTGCCTGCTAGGCTCCGGGGCGATGACCGAAATCGCTGATGCGCTTCGCGATACGCTGCTCGCCCTCACTCGGATTCCGAGCCCGATCGGAGAGGAAGCGGAGCTGTGCCATCACGTCGCGGCTCGACTGACGCGCAGCCTAGGTGCCGACGCGATTTCCCGCTTTCACGACAGCCTGATCGTGCACGCGACACAACGGCCGAACGCGCCACGCATTGCTCTCGTCGGGCACCTCGACACCGTGCGCACCCAACACGACGGGCCGCCGCGTGTCGAAGGCAACCGGCTCTATGGAGCGGGAGCGGCCGACATGAAGTCCGGGTTGGCCGTGATGATCGAGCTGGTCGAGCGCCTCGATCTCGCAGTGCTACCTTGCGACCTCACGCTGATCTTCTATGAGCGTGAAGAAGGCCCGTTCGACGAGAACCGTCTCGGGCCCATCCTCGATTCGTATCCCGACCTACACGAGCTCGACCTCGCGATCTGCCTCGAACCGAGCGACAACGAGATCCAGCTCGGCGCGATGGGCACGATTCACGCGACCTGCACGTTCCTCGGACGCACCGCACATAGCGCGCGTCCATGGCAAGGGGATAACGCACTCTACAAGGCGGCCCACTTCCTTCGAAGGCTCGAGCAATGCGAGCCGCACGACGTCGCGCTTGACGGTCATCTCTTTCGGGAAGTGATGACCCCCACCGTCCTAGAGGGGGGTGGCCCGCGAAACGTCATTCCAGGTCGAGCCAAGCTCAACGTCAACTATCGTTTCGCGCCGGGGCGCACGCCCGAACAGGCACTGCTCGAGCTGCGGGAGTTTGCCGGTGACGAGTGCGAGGTCGAAGCGACGGATCTCTCGCCGGCCGGGCGTCCACACGCCGACAATCTTTATGTCCAGTACCTGGCGGCCTGCGGGGTCAGTGGCGTCCGCAGCAAGCAGGCTTGGACCGACGTTGCGCGCTTCGACGCGATCGGCGTGCCCGGCGTCAACTTGGGTCCCGGCACGGGGGCTCAGGCCCATCAGCCGAACGAGTACACTGAGCTCGACCTTCTTGCGGACGGCTACGCGATTTTCGAGCGCTTCTTCACCGAGAAGGAAGACAGCCCGTTCTTCTGACCGGGCCGGTCGCTACTCGTTACGGCTTCTTACTTTTTGCACTCGCCGAAGGCTTTGAACGACCGGGAGGGCGAGTTTCCGCGGACGATCACTTCACCCGAGCCCTTCGGCCCCACGGTGAGCGAGTGCTTCGGCGAAGGATCAACGTCAGTCCACACCTCGCATTGCAGCGTCACGTCGCATCGATTGGTGACGATGACGATGTGCTTGTAGGCGAGCGCGCCGTAGCGGGCCTCGCCGTGGACGCTGTAGCAGTTCTTGATGTCATCGCCCCCTTCTCCCTGACCGAGCGCGGGCAGGGTCGTGGCGAGAACGAACAGAGCAGCGAAGATGGGTCTAGCGACGGCTTTCATAATGCCTCACATTGTCAGGGAATGGAGACGCACGGCAAGTTCTCGCTATTCATCCTCTGCGTCCTCGTTTGCGGGTGTCCGAAGCACACGCCGACCGCCGATCCGCCCTCCGAGCGTGTGGAGGTCGAGGAAACGAACCCCGAAGCCGACCTTGAAACGGCATGTTTTGAGGGCGACCCGGCCGCGTGTGACGAGCTAGGCCACTAGGCCAATAATTAACCCTTTAAAAAAGGGTCCGACCCCTTTTTTTACTCGAGGGTCTTGATCTTGAGCTCGAGGAGCTGTTCGGGCTCGACTCGCGACGGTGCTGAGGTCATCAGGTCGTTCGCTCTCTGCGTCTTCGGGAAGGCGATCACGTCGCGGATCGATTCCGTTTCGGCAGCCAGCATCGCGATGCGGTCCATGCCGAAGGCGATTCCGCCGTGGGGCGGGGCGCCATACGTGAGCGCGTCGAGCAGGAATCCGAACTTCTCGTGCGCTTCTTCGTCGCTGAGGCCGATGACTTCGAAGACCTTCTTCTGAACCTCGGGGTCATGGAGACGGATCGAGCCACCGGCGATCTCGAAGCCGTTGAGCACGAGGTCGTAGCGAGAGCAAAGGACTTTGCCGGGGTCGCTATCGAGCAGCTCGATGCACTCGTCGTGCGGACGCGTGAAGACGTGGTGCGCGGCTTCCCAACGCTTCTTGTCTTCGTTGCGGTCAAACAAGGGTGGGTCGACGACCCAGAGGAAGTTCCACTCCTCGCCGCTCCCCGTCTCGGGAATCACGCCGAGCTTGCGCGCGATGTGGAGACGGAGATTGGCCATCACGGTGTGGACCTTTTGCGTTGGCCCGAACTGGAACAGGATCAGATCTCCGTCCTTTGCGTCGACCGCGTCGTTCACCGCCTTGCGGAACTCGGGCGTGACCATCTTGGCGAGCGGGCTCTGCAGCCAGTTGCCCTCGCCGTCGACCTTCGCGCGCGCCAGGCCCTTGGCGCCCATCTGATTCACGTACTTCTCGAGCGCATCGAGGTCCTTGCGCGAGAAGCCGTGACCTGCGGGCACCACCATCGCTTTGACGATCTCCGTTGGAAGGTCTCGCCGGTACGCGCCCTCGCTGAACTTCTTCGCGATCGGCTCCAGCATGCCGATGCCGCCGCCGCCGTGCTCGACGGTCAGGTCGGTGAGGTTGGTGTGCTCCATCGCGAAGCGCATGTCCGGCTTGTCGTTGCCGAAACGCTCCATTGACTCCTCAAACGGAAGACGTGGGAACTCGCCGTTCGGGTACCGCTCGAGCAGGTCGATTCCCAGTACCTCTTTCCAAAGCCGGAACACGAGCCCCTCGAGCACCTTGAACAGGTCGTCCTGATTGATGAACGACATCTCGACGTCGACCTGGGTGAACTCCGGCTGCCGGTCGATGCGCAGATCCTCGTCACGGAAGCAACGGACGATCTGATAGTACTTGTCGTAGCCGGCAACCATCAACAACTGCTTGTAGAGCTGCGGGCTCTCAGCCAGCGCGTAGAAGTGGCCGCCGTAGAGCCGCGACGGAACCAGGAAGTTTCGCGCGCCGCCGGGCGTGTACCGCACCATGAAGGGCGTCTCGATCTCGAGGAACCCGCTCTCGTGGAAGTAGTTGCGTGTCTCGTGGTTGAGTTTGCTCCGCATCATCAGGTTTTTCTGCAGAGGTGAGCGCCGAAGATCGAGATAGCGGTACTCGAGGCGCTTGTCCTCACCGGTCGTGATTTGGTCTTCGATCTCGAACGGCGGCGTCTCGGCCTTGTTGAAGATCGTCGCCTCGAGCGCGATGACCTCGATCGCGCCGGTCGCGAGCCGCGGGTTGCGAAGGCTCGTACCGTCGTCCTTGGCGCCGCGGTCGCGAACCTTGCCTCGTACCCCGAGCACCCACTCCGATCGGGCCCGGTCGGCGGTTTCGAACGCTTCTTTGTCCGTTGTTTCCGGGTCGAAGATGATTTGGGTCAGCCCATCGCGGTCACGCAGGTCGATGAAGATGCAGCCGCCGTGGTCACGGCGGTTCTGCACCCAGCCGAAGAGGACGAGCTCCTGATCGATGTTCTCTTCCCTCAGTTCACCACAGGAATGCGTACGCTTGAGCTCGTCGATAAAACGGGCCACTTCAAGCCTCCTTCAGCCCGGATTTTCGGGCGGTGCGGCAAGGTAGCCGCCACGCCCCCCGCGTCAAGTACGCGGTGATTCCCTCGCATGTACAAGCAGTTGCACTCCGGCACCCCGCCGTAGACAATACGCTCCGGGGACGCCCAACAAGTCGAGTGAGGGAGATATGGCTGCCGAAGAAATCGAATGCCACGTGTGCGGTGCGGGCAATCCCAAGGATTCCAGGCGCTGCAGCTCATGTGGGGCGCGGCTGTCGGAGGTCTCGTCTGAACTCAGCGAGCAGGAGCTGTACGCGCGCCGGCACCAGCCCGACGGGTTCGAGATCCGCTGGGTGTTCATTTCGTTTGGTCTCTTGCTCGTGATGGCGGCGCTGGCCCTCGCGCTCCTGCCCTTGCTCATCGGGGTGTATGACCCGCAGGGCTTCTCGGGCATCGTCATCACGATCATCCTGTGGTTCATCGGCGCTGCCGCGATCAACTACGTCTCGCCCGGCAAGAATTTCCTCGAACCGCCCGTCGGAGGGCTGCTGGCCGCGATTCCCACCATGATCTTCCTGTCGAGTATCGCAGACGTCTACCAACTCTCGACCGGCGCGTACGTGCTCGGAACCCTGATGGCGACGATGATGGCGTTGATGGGAGCCTTCGTCGGCAACCTACTTCGCGCCGATCAACAAGAGCCCCAGCCGCAAAAGAAGCGCTCGCACCGGTCCAAGGCCGCCTAGCCCGTCACAGGCGCAGACGAATTCCAAAGGCGGGAATCAGGACGAAGCCGCCTCGGTCCAATGAAGCTCCCGCGTGATCGATGAACCAGTGTTCGTACGCAGCGGTCAGCTCGACGAGCGCGTGAATCCGCCGCACGCCGAGCGCCATCCCGAGGACCGGTCCCAATCGCAGGCCCATTCCGCTGGCCTTTTGTTCGGATCCCGCGACTTCGAAGTCGCCGAAGACGTACTCTCCGCTGCCGCGCGCGCCCATCCAGACCTCGTAGATGCCGCCGATGTCGACGCCGTACACGAACGGCACCTCGAATCCGACGCGCCCGCCGCTTCCGGACTGATCGCGGTCCACAATCCAACCGCCGTAGGGCGCGAGGCCCACCACCAGGCTCGACCGCGTCGTCCCCTCTTGGAGCACCTTCTCGTAGCGCGCTTCGGCTCTGACGGTTGCGCCCGACACCATTAGGCCGAGGTCCCAGTTGCGCGCGATCCCGTACCGGCCATACGCCATCGGAACCAAGCCGCCGGCGTCCGCCGCATAGCGGTATTGCGATTCCCCTGGATCGAGCACCGCCGGGTCTTTCAGATCGCCTAGTGGCACGCGTGCGGCTCCGCCGAAGCCGAGGTCGGTTCGGTTCTCGGGGGTCGTCGAACCGCCGCTCATCGCTGGAACTGCCGTTGCACAGCCGCCGAGGGCCCCGAGCGCCGCGAGCAAGAGAGCGAGCTCAGTCCATTTCACGATAGCGTTCGTAGCCTAACTTTGGGCATTCGGGGATCTTTTGCGTCCGGGGGTGCGTCACGGCCACCCCGCATATCGATGAAATCGGCCATCAGGTCGTAATCCGCGCCGTCCGTCACCAGGACTCGCCGGATCTCGCCAGCCTGCGCGGTCCCGTTTGCCAGGTATACGCTCCCGTCGACCTCGGGCGCTTGGCCCCACCACCGGCCCTGCAGAAGCCACTCGCTTTCATCGCTGACGCCTTCGACGAGCACATCGAGCTCTGTGCCGATCCTCAGGTCCAGCCGCGCCCGGCTGATCGGCCGCTGTACGCTCATCAGCTCCGCCCGCCTCGCTTCGGCGACCGCCGCGTCGACGGCGCCGGTCATTTCGCCGCTTGGGGTGCCTTCCTCGGGCGAGTAGAGAAACACGCCCACGTGATCGAGCTCGGCCCATTCGACGAACCTACGCAGTTCGTCGAAGTCTTCCTGGGTTTCGCCGGGGTGCCCGACGATGAAGGTGCTTCGAAACACGAGGTCCGGGATCGCGCGCCGCAGCCGCTCGACGACCTTGTACATACGGTCGCCGCCGTGACCGCGCCGCATGGCGCGCAGCATCGAGTCCGACGCGTGTTGAAGCGGCATGTCGATGTACGGGAGGACCTTCTCGTGCTGAGAGAACACCTCGACCAATCGGTCGTCCAGCTTCTCCGGGTAGAGGTAGTGCGCCCTCACCCAACGAACGCGGTCGACCTCGCCCAGCGCCGTCAGCAGCTCGGCCAACGACTCTCGCTCAGGGAGGTCGCGTCCATATGCAATCGTGTCCTGGCTGATCAAATTCAGCTCGACCACCCCGGCGGCCGCGAGCTGCTCGGCTTCGCGAACCAGATCTGCGATGGTCCGTGACCGTTGCTTGCCCCGGAACGACGGGATCGCGCAGAAGCTGCATTCGCGGTTGCAGCCTTCGGCGATCTTCACGTAGGCGCGGTGCGTTTTGCCGGTGAGGACGCGTGGGTCGTCAGCGCGCATCGTGTACTGCGCAGGGTTGCCGACCAGCATCCGCTCACCGGCCCCGTCGAGTACCCGCTTCAGCTTGAGCATGTCGCTCGACCCGAGGAAGTGATCGACCTCCGGAAGATCGCTGGCGAGCGCGTCGGGGTAGCGCTGCGAGAGGCAGCCCGCGACGACGAGCTTGTCGCAAGTGCCACTTTGCTTGTGGGCGCTCATCTCCAGGATCGCCTCGATCGACTCCTCCTTGGCGGGGCCGATGAAGCCGCAGGTATTGATGACGATCACCTCCGCTTCGGCCGGGTCCTCGACCAGCTCGAAGCCGGACTGGTCGCTCACGCCGAGCATCACCTCGGTATCGACGCGATTCTTCGCGCATCCGAGCGACACGAAATGAATGGTCCGAGGCTCCGCCACCTGGCCTGATTACTGGGTAATTCAGCCTCCGGCTACCCGACTGTCCAGGAGCCCGATCCCGGATTCCAGCTCGATTTGCCTCCCCTACAGATTGCCGTATAAGGGCCGCCTCGCGCGGGCCGGGTAAAACCCCAGGGATTCCGCGCCAGGAGCCTTATAGATGTCTCGATACACAGGACCCCGGGTAAAGCGCATGCGAGCGCTCGGCATCGACCTGCCCGGCCTTTCGCGCAAGAGCATGTGGAATCGTCCGTATCCCCCCGGCGTCCATGGGCCAAAGTCGGCACGCCGGCGCAAGATCAGTGACTTCAAGAAGCAGCTTCTCGAAAAGCAGAAGCTGCGATTCAACTATGGCCTCAACGAAGGCCAGTTCAGGCGGCTCTACCACGAGGCGGTGCACAGCAAGGACCCGTCCGGTGACAAGCTCCTCGAGTTCCTCGAGCGTCGTCTCGACAACTTCGTCTTCCGCGCCGGCTTCGGGCCGACGATTCCCGCGGCGCGTCAGCTCGTCTGCCATGGCCATTTCCTCGTGAACGGCAAGCGCCTCGACATCCCGTCGTACCGGGTTCGTGCAGGCGACGTGATCAGCCTCCGCGAGCGCAGCCAGAGCCTGACCGCCGTCGCCGCCTCCCTCGAGGACGTGCGCATCGCGCGCCCGGAATGGATCGAGTTCGACGAGGCTAAGACGACCGCCACGGTCAAAGGCATCCCGAAAGTCGACTCAGTCCCCTTCGCCCTCGAGATCGACTTAGTCATCGAGTACTACTCGAAGCGCCTGTAGCAAAAAGGGGATTGTCCCCTTTTTACGCCACACGCCATGCAACGCATCGATGTCGTCATTCCCGCGCTCAACGAGGAGCAGGCGCTTGCCCGCGTGCTGCAGGAGATCCCGCGCCCGTCCGTTCGGCGCGTCATCGTCGCCGACAACGGCTCCACCGATCGCACGGCACAAGTCGCCTGGGCCAGCGGCGCCGAGGTTGTCCATGAGCCCGAACGCGGCTACGGCGCCGCCTGCCTAAAAGCACTCACGCACCTCGCTTCGGACCCGCCCGACATCGTCGTGTTTCTCGATGGCGATTACAGCGACTATCCCGGCGAGCTCCTCTCGTTGATCGACCCCATTCGGGCTGGTGATGCCGATATGGTGATCGGTTCTCGCGCGCGTGGTCGGCGGGAGCGCGGCGCGCTCAGCCCGCAGCAACGCGTCGGCAACGCGATTGCCTGTGGTGGGCTTCGACTCTTGTACGGGGTGAGCTACACCGATCTGGGTCCGTTTCGCGCGATCCGCTGGGAGACCTTGCAGGCGCTGGGGATGCAGGACCGCAACTACGGTTGGACCGTCGAGATGCAGATCAAGGCCGCACAGCAGGACGTCGCGTATCGCGAGGTGCCGGTCTCGTACCGGCCGCGCATCGGTATCTCCAAAGTCAGCGGCACCATCCGAGGGTCGGTGGGTGCGGGCGTCAAGATCCTCTGGCTGCTAGGTCGCTACGCATGGAGCTAGCTCAGCTGGCCGTGTTCCTGCAGCCGCCGACTGCGGGCAAGGTGAAGACTCGGCTCACGGGTCTCTTTGGAGAGCGCGGCGCCGCCGAGCTGTACCGAGCCTTCGTCCAAGACACGCTTCGTCTTTGTTCGCGCGTTCGCGCAGCGGGCCGCGTGGACGTGGTGCTGTGGTCGGGCGGCCCGGACGACGAGATCGTGTCCGAGTGGGCAAACCGGTTGGGGGTGCCAGTCCGGCTCCAGCCGGAGGGCGACTTGGGGATCAAACTCACTGCGGCGTTCGACGAGGGCCTCCGGCGCTATCAGAGGGTCGTGATCATCGGAAGCGATGCGCCAACCCTTCCGATCGAGCTCATCGGCGCTGCTTTTGATTCCCTCGAAAAGACGCCGATGGTGCTCGGCCCGGCGAACGACGGCGGCTACTATGCTGTGGGCGCGTCGCATGAGGTGCGGCCGAGCTTCGAGGGGGTTCGTTGGTCCACGGCCAATGCGTTTCAAGACACCGTGAAGGCCAACGCGCTGCGACAGATCGCGATCATTTCACCGTGGTACGACATCGACGAGCCGGAAGACCTCGCAGTTCTGCGCGCACACCTTTCTTCAGATGCCGCGGTCGCGCCCGCCACCGCGCGCTACCTGGACGCGCTCGCTGGCACTCAAAGGTAGGGCGTCATCAGCCTTGCGGTCCCGTCGCGGACCTTCTGGAACATCGAACGCCCATCGAGCTCCTCGTGGGTCAGCAAACGCGCATCTGGCAGCCGGTGGCGCACGTGATCTTCGAGGCTGGCGCCCAACTCGTCATCATAGCACTCGAGGTTGAGCTCGAAGTTCAAACGCAAGCTTCGCGGATCCCAATTCGACGATCCGATCGAGGCCCAGTAGCCGTCGACGACGAACAACTTCGAATGATCGAATGGCGGCGGCGAGAGCCAGAGCCGAACGCCCTCGCGCAGCACCTGCCGATGGTGACCCCACATCGCCCACCGGACGACGGGGAGATTCGCCACCTCCGGCACGATGATGTCGACCTCGACCCCCCGTTGTGCGGCGAGGTGAAGGGCCTTCAACAGCACCCTGTCGGGCAAGAAATACGGGGTCATGATCTGAATCGAACGGCGCGCCGCTCCAATCGCAGCGAAAAAAGCCCAATGAAGCTTGTCGATATCCCGGTCGGGCCCATCGCTGATGCCCCGCGCCAGGATCTCTCCCTCGGGCTCGAGCGCCGGGAACCAGAGCGTGTCCTCCAACCTCTCGCCAGTCGTGAATGCCCAATCTCTCACGAACACTTCTTGGAGCTGTGCCACCACTGGGCCGAGGACGCGGAAGTGCAAGTCCTTGGTCGGATGTTTCGGATTCGATGCCAAAACCGAGCCTTGCCGGATGTTCATTCCGCCTGTGAACCCGACACGCCCGTCGATGACCAGGATCTTGCAGTGGTTTCTCAAGTTGAAGTGTGTGAAGGAGCGGGGCAGCAGCGCGGGCAGAAATTTCGCGACCGGAACCCCTCGCTTTTTCAACACGCGATGGATTCGCGGACGCGCATAGCGAGTTCCGACGTCGTCGATCAATACGCGGACTTCGACGCCGCGCACGCACGCCTCCGAGAGCGCATCGACGAATTCCCCACCCACGCCCTTGGCTTCGAAGATGTAGCTCATGAAGGAGATCGATTCTCGGGCGTTTCGAATCGCTTCGAGCATGACGGGATAGGCTTCATCACCATCGACGAGCCGGTCCACGCGGTTGCCCACCAGCAACGGACGCCGTGTCACGTTGCCAACGACTCGCGCGAGTTCGATCAACCGCGCGCGGTCGCTCCCGAGCTCGCGGTCCAAATCCGCGGGCGACCGCGGCGCCTCGTCCAAGCGTACGCTGAAGTCCGTTGCGCCAGATTTGAGCACCTTCGCGCGCCTCTGAATTCGATTGATCCCGAGGAACACGTAGAGAATCGCGCCGAGGAACGGGAGGAGCCAAATCAGCCCCACCCAGGCCGTCGCCGCCCGCGTGTCGTTCTTGTGGAGAATGACGTGCCACGAAGTGGCGAGCGCGATGACCAGGTCGAGCACGACGCTCAACTCCGGCGCGATATCCTGCAGTTGCTGCCAGCCGATTGACATCAAAGCCCCGTCCATCGCGAGATTAGGGTGTAACACTCTGGCGGTCGACTTCCCACCGCGGTACATTGACGGAGGCGGTGCATGGCGGATCAGTCTTTGGCTGACAGATTTGGAGTTCGTGTTTCGGTGGGTACGACGGTGTTTCGTCAGGGTGACCTCGGCGGCTCCATGTATGTCATCCGCGCGGGCAAGGTTCGTGTCCTCAAAGAATCTCATGGTCGCCAACGCGTGGTGACAACGCTCGGTCCGGGGGACTTCTTTGGAGAGATGGCGGTCGTCACGGGTCGGCCCCGTTCAGCAACGGCCGAGGTCATCGAGGAAGCCGAGCTGCTCAAGGTCCCGTCCGACAAGCTTCAAGAGATGGTCACCGGCGCTGGAGAGATAGCGATTCGATTGATTCGACATCTTGCCGAACGCGTCGAGAATGCAAATCGGTTCATCGATCTTCTGCTCGAGGACGACATCACCGCAAGGGTGATCCTCGAGCTGCAAGATGCGCTTCAAAGCGCCGAAGGCTCGGCCGCGCCCGACATCACCGACAAGGAGCTGGCCCTCAAGCTCGGCGTCGACAAGAACGACGTGCGCGGCCCGCTACGGCGGCTCACGCGCGTCGGTGTACTCGAGGTGTCGAGCGGCTTCGTGCTGATCAAAAACGCCGAGCGGCTCGCCGAGTTCCTCGATTTCATCCGTAATTCGGAGGAGTCCTGATGCAGCTCCGCGTGCTCGGTTGTCATGGCGGCGAAACGCCCAAGCATCGCACCTCGAGCTTTCTCTTAGGCGATACGGTCGCGATCGACGCCGGCGCCATCACTAGTTCGCTCTCCCTCGATGAACAGGAACGCATTGGCTCGGTGCTCGTGAGTCACCCGCACATGGATCACATCCGCGATCTCGCGACGCTCGCCGACAACCGTTGTCAGCAGGGTGGTTCGACGCTCGACATCGTGGGGATCCCCGCCACCATCGAGGCGCTCCGGAAACATTTCTTCAACGACATCATTTGGCCCGACTTCACGCGCATCGATGCCAAGGACGGACCAACGGTGCGCTTGGTCGAGGTGCAGCCCAACCAAGAGTCGAACGTCGACGGTCACCAAGTCACGCCGGTCATGGTCAATCACACCGTGGACACGTCCGCGTTCATCATTCGTCAAAACGACGCGAGTATCGTGTACGGCGGCGACACGGGACCGACAGACGAGCTGTGGACCCACATCAACGCACTCGATGATCTTCAGGCGTTGATGATGGAGGTTTCGTTCCCGAACGATGAAGCCGAGCTCGCGCACACCTCCCGGCATTTGACGCCGGAAACCTTGGCGTCCGAGCTCGGCAAGCTCGAACAAAGCGACGAGCTTCCGATCCTGCTCTATCACATCAAACCAACATTCGAGGCCCGCGTGCTCCGAGAGCTCGCGCACGTGCGCGGACGGAACCTGCAGATTCTAGAGCTAGAAGACGAATTTCTTCTTTGATTTCGTTCTAGGCTTGGCTCGGTCGAGCGTTACGGTTACCTTCTAACGTGTGAGTAGCGTTGCCCCAAAAAGGGAGTTCCCTTTTGCAATGCGATTTGCCGCGGGCGGCGGTTGGGTAGATTGCCCCGCACTGGTGCGAACTCCGAAAGGAGACTCGCTGCCGTGAAATGGCCCTCGATATCCGTGGGTCTAACCACCAAGGAACGCTCCGCGTGGTCTGGGCATGGCGCCCAGAGACCCAAGAGCGCCGGCATTGCCGGGGGAGGAATGTGCATATGGACAGCAATTCTAGAATCGGACTCTCATCGGAGGTTCGGGCGAGTTAGCCTCTAGGCAAACTCCCCCCCCTTGGTGGGAGTCCTGATCCAAAAGGGCCGGCGCCTTTGATGGCGCTGGCCCTTTTTCATTGCTGGGCAGTTTTATTGGTCGCCGCTCTCGTCGTACTCGAGGACTCGCTTGCTGAAGAAGCGCACGAGCACGTAGAGCAAAAGACCAACCGGACCGATCATCAGCGTCACGATGAGGCAAGGAACGACGAGGAGATGTGGGACGCCCCGCCGTTGTGCGTCGCGTGTCTCCCATGCACCGATGAAGAGGTCGAAGATCAGGTAATGGATCCAACCGGCGACGACGATCTGCGGCGCCGAGAAACCGATCATCACGCCGTAGAGCGTGCTGAACGCCATGCCTTCCGGCGCCGGCGCGTAACCAAACAGCATGTAGGCGTATATCGGTGTGAGAAGCAGCACAACGACCGGGCCGTGCACCAATCGCCGCGTCCAAGACCAGCGCGGCGCGACAATCAGCATTAACCAAAACGGAATCACCACGTAGTTCGCGGCTTTGAACAGGGCTTCGAGCGGCATTGCGTATCCTCTCGGGCGAGTTGCAAGACTTGTGCAAATCACTGGTCTCCGTCAATTGAATGGGAGTCAATTGACGAACCGTTCGCCTATCTCTACATGTACAGGAACAATAAACCTAATGTCGAAGCCTATCCTGCGATTACTTGTTCTAAGCGCGGCCTCAGCGCTCTTCTTGCTGGCGTGCGGCGGTTCCGACTCGAGCGGCGACAGCGCCCTCAAGGACTGCAACTACGCTAGCACCTACGACGCGATTCAAGCGACGGTGTTCGAGGCCAGGGGCTGTACCGCGAGCGCCTGTCATGGCGAAACAGCGAGCGGCGATCTCGACCTCCGCGCGAACACCTCGTTCGATGCACTCGTCCGGCAGCCGAGCGCCATCGACCCTTCGATCGAGCGCGTCTTCCCTGGCGACCAGGGCTTCAGTCTTCTGTACCGTAAGCTCGCCGCCGCGACCGAAGCCACCGACCTCGGCGATCTCGGTCAGTCCATGCCGCTCAACGCGGACCCGCTCAGCGCCGATCAGCTCGCCGCTATGCGACTTTGGATTCGGGCGGGTGCGCCTTCCGATTCGATCGTCAAGGAAACGCTCGAGCTCCTCGGTTGCGCCGGCACGTTCGATCCGGACCCCAACAAGATCAACCCGCTCCCGCCTCCCGCTCCCAATGATGGCGTGCAGTTCTATGCGGGCGCCTGGGCGCTCGATGGCGAGGCCGAAGACGAGGTCTGTTTCGCCACCTACTACGACTTCCGCGACCAGGTTCCCCTAGAATACCAAGTCGACTGTGATGAGTTGGGAGAGGGCCGAAAGTGCTTTGCGTTTCGCCGCAACGAGCTGGCCCAAGATAGCCAATCACACCACAGCATCATCAACGTCTACACGCCCGATTCGGACCCGAAAGGTAGCGATTGGGGACCCTGGGAGTGCCTGGGCGGCGACAACGCCGGCGTGAGCTGCGACCCAACGGTGGCCGATGCCTGCGGTGCGCGCGGCCAGTGCGCAACTCCGGCGGTCACCGCGGTCGCCTGCGTTGGATATGACGACTACGCCCCGAGTGACTTCGGTCTGGGCGGCTTGGGCGGGGGCGCCTCGAGCCAGGTGCCGCTTTCGGGAGCACAAGAGCCGACGTTCATCGATCTGCCTCCTGCCGGTGTCTATTCGGTCTTGCCACTCAAGGGGTTCGTCTCGTGGAACAGCCATGCGTTCAACTTGACCAAGAAGGCGACCACGATCGAGCAGTGGGTGAACCTCACCTTTGCGCCCGAGTCGGAGCGAACTTGGCTGCGCCGTCAAATCTTCGAGGCCGATCACATCTTCGCGATGACGCCCGTGGCGCCGTTCGCCAAACGCGAGGTCTGCACGACCTGGACGCTGCCGCAGTACTCACAGTTGCTGTCGCTCAGCTCGCACATGCACGCTCGCGGCGAGCTCTTCCGGATTTGGTTGCCGCCCAACGAGCCGTGTCAGGGGACGAGCAACTGCCTTCCGCCGCTGAGCGAGGCCGACTACGTAAGTCGGCTCTACGACGATCCGGTTTACAGCTACTACGATCCGCCGAACGACTACTCCTCGGCAACCGAGGCAGACCGCACGTTCAAGGCTTGTGCGGTCTACGACAACGGCGTCGACAATCCTCTCGAGGTGAAGCGCGAGTCGACCAAGCCGAACACCCCGGCGTGCAGTTTCCCGTTCGCGTCCTGCGGATGCGCC
>CAXMRM010000130.1:0-19890 GCA_964196015.1 uncultured Myxococcota bacterium | reverse complement strand
TGAAACGCACGGTTCCCCACCTCGGTGTAGACTATGCCGCGGCCACCGGAACGCCGGTATGGGCAGCGGCAGACGGCCGAGTGACGTTCGCCGGGCGCAAGGGAGTGAACGGGAATCTCGCGATCATCCGCCACGGCGGTGGATTCGAAACCGCCTACGCGCATCTGCATCGCATCAAGGGCGGCATTCGCCCGGGTAAGTTCGTGAAGCAGCGCGAGCTGATCGGCTTTGTCGGATCGACGGGCCGGTCCACCGGTCCGCACCTGCATTTCGGTCTCAAGAAGTACCGTCGCTCCCTCGACCCTATTACCGAGCTGAATGGCCCGGGCTTACGTATGGCCGCACGCGACCTGCCTTCTTACAAGAACATGGTCGTCGATTGGCAAGCCCAGTTGAGCGGCATCGAGAATGTTCCGAGGCTCGTCGCGGGCGCCGACGAGCCACTCGTCGAGCCAGTCGACGAAATCATGGACTGAGGCATGAACCGGTCCGTCGCTCTCGAACGGTTGGTGGTTACGGTCGTTCCGCTGTTGACCGTTTGGGGGATCTGGTCGTTTGGAATCTGGGATCCGTGGGAGCTCCTCGTCGCCGACGCCGCACGCTCGCTCGCGGAAACCGGCGCAGACCCTTCCGCTCGCGCGCCGCTGTCGACGTCCATGATCGGCGCGGCGTTCGACACATTCGGCATTCGTGAGTGGTCCGGCCGTCTCCCCGGTGTGCTCGCTGGTTGGCTCACCTGCTTGCTGGCCTTTTTGCTCCTGCGCAGGCACTGCAGCCAGCGCGCCGGCGTGATTGGCGTCGCCGTGATCGCATCCACGCCGTTGTTTTTGCTCAACGCTCGGCTGCTGATGGGCGACGGGATCGCGGTCTTTGCGCAGACTTGGGTTGGTCTGGCCGCCATCGCCGCCTCCTCCGGCCAACACACCTCCCGCCGCCCGCTAGCGTACGTCCTTCTCGCGTTCGGCCTCGCGGTCAGCACGTACGCCAGCGGGGTGCTCCTCGGACCGCTGCCCCCACTTCTCGCGGTCGCGGCCTGGAGCTTGCTCTCCGAAGAGACCGGACGGGGCAACCGAGTCGGCCGCTGGCTGCTGCCCGGGGCCGCCGCCGTCCTCGTGTTAGGCGTGTTGCGAGCGGTCTCGCTGGATGATCCGGGTTTCAGCCTCTGGCTCGGGGGAGGCGCCGTGGGAGGCAACCCGCCGACGTTCGACAAGGCAGCAGAACTCGTCTTCCACGGCTTCGCGCCGTGGAGCGCCGCCCTCCCGGTGGCTGCGATTTGGACGCTCATCCCTCGGCCTACGCGAACCGGAGACGCGCAGAGTGTCGCCTGGGTGCTCTTGCTCTGGGCTGCGTTTGCGTTCGTTTCGTGGAGCGTCTTCGCGTCGCGCTACGGCACACCTCCGTATCTAGCGCTGGTTCCACTAGCGGGGCTGGTCGCGATTTGGATGGCCGAGGTGAGTGGTGAGCCCGTCGTCCGGTGGCCGGCGGCCATCGTCGTCGCCCTGTTGATCGGTCTGCTGATCCGCGACTACGCATTGTATCCCGACAGCCCACTTCGGGCCTTGGCCGCAGACGGGTTGAACGTCCCGGATGTTTACAATCCGAAATGGCAGTGGGCTCTCCTGTTTTCGATCGCCGGTGCGCTGCTTTGCCTGGCACTGGTGAGCCACGACGCGATCGCACGGCCTCGCCCGCGCAGCACCCTGCGATGGGTCCGAGCCCAGTGGGATGTCGGCTGGGTACAGCGCGGGTGGCTCCTCCTCGCCGCGTTGCTGGTCGGCGCCTGCTTCTTGTTCGGCCTAATGTGCCTTGTGCTCGACCTTCGCATCGCGTCGGTGGTGATCCGGGTGGGTCGCGTCGTGTTTTTCCTTCCGTTCGTGCTGGCAGGCTTGGTGTTCGGACTCCCATGGATTCGGTACGCATACGGGCGGCTCGGGAGTCAACGCGTGTTCCCCGCCCTCGGAGGCGGCTTGGCCGCTGGGGTCTTCGTGGCCCTTTCGTTCCAGCCCGCGCTGAGCCAGCACTTCTCTCCCAAGCCCGTGTACGACGCTTATAGCGAGCTGACGGACGGAAGGCCCGATCCCCTGGCGTCATACAAATTGCCATCGACCGCGGCGCACTACTACACCAAAGCGCCGATCGAGGAGATCAGCGAGAAGGCCGATCTCGTCGGCTTCCTTCGAGAGAGCGGACAACGTTGGGTCGTGATCGACGCCGACGAGCTGGCGGGTCTCAACCGTGCCTATCGCCGCAAGACAGGCGAGCACTTGTACGTGGCCGACGCCCGGAGCGCCCGATGGCTCTTGATCGCTGCCAAGCCGATCGACGCACGCGCCAACCAGAGCTTCATCGCAAGCAAGGTTCTGAAGGACGCTCCCGAGGCTCAACACACCGTCGGTGCCAACTACGAAGACCGGATCGAGCTCGTCGGATACGACCTAGCGCTCCCCGGGCGAGACTCGGTCGGCGCGGGTCAGCGCTTCGAGGTGACGTGGTACTGGCGAGTCCTCGGCAAAGTACCGACCGGCTACCAGGTCTTCGTGCACATCGATGGCCAGGGGTTACGACTCAACGGCGACCACGTGCCCGTTGGCGGACAATACCCGACGAAGCTATGGGAGAAGGGCGACGTGATCGTCGACACGCAGGAGCTCGTCGTTCCCGCGAACTACCACATCGGCGACTACGTCATGTACGTCGGCCTGTTCAGCGGAAGCAAACGCCTCGAAGTGAAGTTGGGGCCCAACGACGGGGAGAATCGGGTGAACGCTGGCACCCTGCGCGTGCGTTAGGCCGAACCTCAGTCCACGAACACCGACGCGGCCAGGTCGAGACCACCGGGAAACGCGCCTTGGGACTGCTCGGCATCCAGCTCGCGTTGAACGGGCGTCGCTGTTGTGCGCGACGGCCGGCCTGAGTACTCAGTGGGCAGCGACGGGGCGGCCCACCCCGCAACGGTTCTTCGTGGGTCAGGTGCCGACTCATGCGCCTCACCGACGCCAACCGGAACGCCGGTCAGCGTGTGCTGATCCAAAATGAAGGCTTCGTGTGCTCGTAGACACCGCATACTGCGCGTCAGGCGCCGGCGCTCGTCGGTCCGTAAGGCCTCGAACTCGATGCCCATGCCGACGGCGCTCCCAGCCCCCGGCCTGCTTTGAAGCTCCACGCGCTGAACGCGGCCCGCGACGTAGAGCGGCTCTTCCCAGTCAGGCGGATAGAAGGTGAGCGTGACCTCCGTCCCGATCTCGAAGAGCAAGTCGGTTTGGATCCAGAGCCCTTCCTCACTCACATCGGTGACTCGGTGCGCAATTGCTTCACCCCAGAGCTCGCAGTAAACCGCGCACTCGAGATCGACGAGCCGTCGAACCGCCCTGCGCGCCTCGCGTTTGGCCCCGAACTGGCGAGCTGCCATGCCTAGCTTGTATTCGAGCTGGCCCGCCGGCGGCAAGTTACGGGTCGAGGTCGATGACCTGGTCGGTCTCGAGGACGTAGCGCGTTTGATCCCATCGCCCGGGCGTCGCCGTCGCACGGCCGTCACCGACCTCGTACATCCACAGCCCTTCCCGGCCGGCGTGGGTGGAGCTGCCAGCGCAACACAGCGTCAACGGAGTCTCCGGCACGCGCACGTGATAGCGCCAATGGATATGGCCGTGGAGGATCGCACCGCGTCGAGCGCCGGCGCTGATCGCCAACAGCTCGTCTGCGTTCTCCAGCCCGTGCGCCAGCCGATCCCTTTTGCCGTTGGCGAGGCGCGGCGCGTAGTGGGTCGCGATCATCACGAACCGGTCACGCACGCGCACGTCGTCTAGGATCTGCGCCAATGCATCGAGTTGCTCGTCCGGGATGCGCCCGCTCGAGTGTGTGGGCTTCGGGTTCGCCCGGGCGCTGTTGACCCCAAGTACCGCCAAACCATCGGCGGGAAACCACACCTGAGGCCATACGCCGTCAACCGCGTACTCCGGAAGCTCGGTCTTCATGAACTCGCCAAAGTGCTGATCGAACCACCCTGCCTTCACCGTGTCGCGCAGATAGAGGTCGTGGTTTCCAGGCACGGTGAAGAAGCCGAGCGGTGCCTGTGTGAGCGGCTCGATGACCTTGCGCGCGTAGGCGATCTCCGGCTCCGTGCCGAGCGCGGTGTAGTCCCCGGTACAGATGACCAGGTCGGCTCCCTGCTCTTTCGAAAACGCCGCAAGTGCCTCGACCTTTTGAACCGCCTCGGCGAACACCTTTCGGCGCCGGAAGTGAAGGTTCGCGAGGCCGACGATACGCTTGTTGATGAAGCTCTTCATGGGCACGCCCGGGAAGCCGTCCTCGAGGTGCACATCGCTGACGTGCAGAACCTTGGTTACGGCCATTGCGCCGGCGCGTGGAGGCCCGCCCCTTCATCGAGGCCGAAGCGAACGTTCAGACATTGAATCGCCTGGCCGGACGCGCCTTTGACCAGATTGTCGATCGCGCTCATGGCGATGACCATCCCGCTGTTGCGATCTTGCACATACGCCACGTGAACCCGATTGGATCCGCGCACCCATAGTGTGTCGGGGTGCTGCCCTTCGTCGAGCACGTGCACGGAAGGAGACCCCGCGTAGAGCGCACGGGCAGCCTCGGTGCAGGCGGCCACAGTCACTTTTGAATCCGCGGGTTGCGCGTAGCACGTGGCGAGAATGCCTCGGGTCATCGGAAGCAAGTGAGGAACGAACGCGATCTTGACCGGCTCGCCCGCAAGTCTGCTCAGCTCCTGCTCGATTTCGGGCCCATGCCGATGTGCGCCGGCCTTGTAAGCCCGGACGCCCTCCGCCGTTTCGGAGAAGTGGGTGGCGCTCGAGACGCCCCGACCTGCGCCCGACACACCGCTCTTCGCGTCCACGGCGATCCCATCCGGCCGAATCAGCCCGCTTTTCACGAGGGGTGCAAGCGCCAACGTCGAAGCGGTCGCGTAGCAGCCCGGAACGGCGATCAGATCCGCAGTGCGCAACTCCTCTCGATGAAGCTCCACCAAGCCGTAGACCGCCTCGGACAAACGCTCCGGAACCGGGTGCTTGCCGTACCAGGTCTCGTAGACCGATACGTCCGCGAAGCGAAAGTCTGCGGAGAGGTCGAACACCTTCTGCCCGCGTTGCCGCAACGCGCTCACCGCCTCGGCGCTCGCCGCGTGGGGCAACGCGCAGAACGCAACGTCGGCCCGCTCGGCGATGGCGTCGGGCTCGAACGGCTGCACGACGCCTTCGACGATACCGCGCAGGCTCGGCAACACGTCAGCGACCGGTTGACCCGCCGTCGTGTTCCCGACGATCGAGAGCAGTTCCAGCGAAGGATGACCCAGCACCAGACGCACGAGTTCCGCTCCGGTGTAGCCGGTCCCTCCAACGACGATCGCGCGTATGGGTTTCGAGGTCATGTGTTCAACTCCATCCTGATGCTCACATGTGCGTTGTCTACGCCATTAAGCAAAAAAGCCGCGGCACTGAAGGCGCCGCGGCTCGAGATTTGCGAGCTCGAGATCTGCAAGATGAAGTTCTCAGCGCTTGGAGTACTGGAACTTCTTGCGGGCGCCGGGCTGACCTGGCTTCTTACGCTCCTTCTGACGAGCGTCGCGGGTGATGTAGCCGGCCTTCTTGAGGACCGGCTTGTTGTCCTCGTCCATGCCGACAAGCGCCCGCGCGATGCCGTGCCGAACGGCCGTGGCCTGCGATGAGACACCGCCGCCGGCCACGTTGACCTGCACGTCGAACTGGTCCTGCTTCGCCAGCGCGGCGAAGGGCTGCATCGCGATGATCCGGAGGATCTCGCGGGGAAAGTAATCCTCGAACGTGCGACCGTTGACGGTGACCTTGCCTGCGCCCGCACTCAGGAAGACGCGCGCGACGGCGTTCTTTCGTTTCCCTGTACCGTAGTTACGTCCGCCGATGACTTTAGAGTGTGTCATTAACCATTTCTCTCGCGATCAAAAACTGGAAAGGGCTCGGGCTGCTGCGCCACGTGTGGATGAGTCCCCTCCGAATAAACTTTCAGCTTGCGAAACATCTGTCGGCCGAGGCTGTTCTTCGGGAGCATGCCCTTGACCGCACGCTCGACGACGAACTCGGGCTTCCGCTCGAGCAGGTGACCGTAGCTCTCCGACTTCAGCCCACCTGGGTAACCAGAGTGCCGATGGTAGTACTTGTCTTCGAGCTTATTGCCCGTGAGGCGTACCTGGGCCGCGTTGGTGACAATGACGAAGTCGCCCGTGTCGACGTGAGGGGTGTAAAATGGCCGATGCTTGCCACGCAGGACGTGAGCCACTTTGGACGCAAGGCGGCCAAGCGGTTGGCCCGCGGCATCGACGACATACCATTTGCGTTCGACTTCAGACGCTTTGGCACTCTGGGTAGCCATGATTCGCTCCTAAGACCCCGTTTCAGGGCGCGTTTCGTAGCCGCCGGCCCCGCTGGTGTCAAGCAGGCGCGGCGCGATAATCGTCGGCGTAAACCGTGGGTTTTCGGTCGATTCCAATCGACCGCCCACCTAGAGCTCGAATTGGGTTAGAAAGATAAGACGTGAGAATTCTTATTCAAACGGGTAGCCCACCTAGCCCTGTTTCCTTGCGAGCAGCGGTTCCATCCCTAGTGGTCGCCATAGCGTGGTTTTGTGGGGCTGGGGCGGCCGAGGCGCAAACCGGGGAGATCCGCTGCTCCGTCACCGAGAACGGCGCCCCAGCGCGCGGCACGATCGTCGTCGAACAGAACGGGCGAGAAGTTGGCGGTGGATCGTGTGGATCCGCCCTCTCCGTCCCTGCAGGGAAGTGCAGGGTCACCGTGAGGTTGGACGGCACACTCGACAACCCGTCGAAGAGCTTCGGCATCGAGGTCAGCGCCGGAAAGACCAGCCCGGTTTCGGCTGGCTTCGAAACCGGCGTGCTCGAGGTTCGGATTGAAACCAAGGGGCAACGGGGTACCGGCATCGTCACCGTAAACCGCGGCCGCAAACGCATCGGCACGCTCGGGAGCGGAGTCGCCGCGCGCCTCAGCGCGGGCAGCTACGAGGTCGTCGTACGGCTCGGCGGCGAGGAGCGCCGTTACACGGTCGATCTACGCCCGGGGCAACGCCGCCTCGTGCGCGCGCAATTCTAGCGAGGGCCTTGGTAAAAAGGCGGAGTAATAGCGAAACCGCGTATACTCGACCCGATCTTGCACGCTGCTAGGGTCTGACCGAGCGATGACGAACATGCCGGAGCTTGCGCGGCGCTCACCGACGCCGTCGCCCTATACGCCCAACGCGATCTTACGTTGGCTCTACCGACGCTTCTTCGCCCACATCCGCGTCGACGAGAACTGGAGCCGCGGTGTGCGAGAGGCCGCCAGCAAGGGCGTCGTCGTCTACGTGATGCGGTCGCTCTCGTTCCTGGACTTCCTCTGCCTCGACTTCTTGCTGAAGAAGTTCGGTCTGCCCCTGGTGCGATTCGTCAATGACTTGGGACTGTGGATTCTCGAGCCCTTCGGCAAGGGTGAGCGGCGTTTGAGCCTGCGGCGGCAGATCCCGGAAGCCGACGCGTTGGACCAAACGGTCGGCGATGGGTACAGCGCTTTGCTGTTCCTGAGACGTCCGCCGAAATTTGGAAGTAAGGCGCGCCGGGGCCGTGATCTCGAAGTTGATCTCATCCAAATGCTCGTCGCGAAGCAGCGAACATCCTCGCAACCGATTCTGCTGGTTCCGCAAACCTTCGTGTGGAACAAACTAGCCGCGACCGCGAGCCCGAGCTTGCTCGACCTGTTGTTCGGCCCTGTGCAGTGGCCAGGCCGGCTGCGCGTATTCTTCCAGTTCTTGCTGAACTATCGGGACGCGAAGCTGTGTTCGGGGGAGCCGTTCAGTCTTCAAGCGTTTCTCGAGAAGAGTCCCGAACTGACCGACACCGAGGCGGCCGACAAGGTTCGGTACGCACTGCTCCGACGCATGGAGCGCGATCGAGCCGTCATCCTCGGCCCGATGAAGAAGAGCCCCGCCCGTATCCAAGACGAGCTCCTACGCAGCCCGCGAGTCCGGGCCCACATCGAGCGCTACGCCAGCGAGCAAGATATTTCGTACGCCAAGGCCGAGAACGTAGCTCGCAAACAGCTGCGGCGTCTTTGCGCCAAGCAAAGCTTCTTCGTGGTGGACCTTTTCCACCGGTTTTTGACCTGGGTTTGGTCCAAGATGTACGACGGCGTCGTGCTCGACAAAGAGGGCCTCGAGCGCGTACGCGAGGCCGCCCGCGACGCCTCGCTGGTCCTGCTGCCCAGTCACAAGAGCCACATCGATTACTTGGTCTTGAGCGACGTGCTCTACGGCAACGCGCTGATGCCACCGGTGGTCGCGGCAGGTGACAACCTCAGCTTCTGGCCCGTCGGAGCTCTCCTGCGTCGGGGCGGCGCGTTCTTCATTCGCCGCAGTTTCCACGACGATACGCTCTACCCCGCGCTCGTCGAAGCGTATCTTCGCAAGCTGCTTGTCGAAGGCTTCACCCTCGAGTTCTTCTTGGAAGGTGGCCGCTCCCGCACCGGCAAGGCGGTGCCTCCGAAATACGGCCTGCTGTCGATGCTTTTCGAGTCGGCAGTGAAGCTACGCGGCACCAAGGTCAAGCTCGTCCCGATTTCGATCGGGTACGAGCGCATCATCGAGGAGCGTTCTTTCGTCCACGAACTCTCCGGCGGCGACAAGCAATCGGAGAACGTCGGCGATCTGATCAAGAGCTCGAGCATTCTGAGGTCGAAGTGGGGCCGGCTCTACGTCCAGTTCGGTGACATCATCGACTTCGACGAGTTTCAAGAGGAGATGGTCCAACGCTCGGGCGGCCAGCTCTCGGACATCGGCGCCATCACCGGCGAGCAACAGCGGAACGCCGTTCGGGCGCTGGCCCACAAGGTGATGTATTCGATCAACGAGGTCACCGTGGTGACGCCGGCGGCACTCGTGGCTACCGCGCTGCTGAGTCACCAGAAACGCGGTATGACGAGGGCTTCTCTGCTGAGCGCATGTGAGGATCTGCTCGCCACGTTGGATGTCGTGCAGGCTCGGATCGCACACCAGCTTCGCATCGGAGAGAGCCGTCTCCGGAAAGACACGATCGACGAAGCGCTGCATTTGTTCCTGGATGCCCGTCTCATCGTCGCCCACGACACGGGTCCGGAGCCGATCTACACCATCGAATCGGAGCATCGCATCGCGCTGGAGTACTACCAGAACACGATCATTCACTTTTTCGTGCCGCGGGCTTTGGTCTCGGCTGCACTGTTGGTGGACACCGAGCAATGGGTCGACATCGCGCGCCTCAACGACCGTGTCCGGCAGCTCTCGAGGGTCTTCAAGCACGAGTTCATCTATCGAACCGACGCGACCTTCGACGAAATCTTCGAAGACGCACTTCGCGAAATGGCGCAGGACGGAGAGATCGAAGTCCGCGACGGCTCCGCGCAGGCCAACGAGGGCGGGATGCGCCAACGGCTGGAGCGGTACGCGGTGATGCTCCAGACGTTCTTCGAGAGCTACCTCCTGGCGCTGCGCGGCGCGGAAATCGTCCTCGATGGCCCGATTCCCAAGAAGGATTGGTACAAACGTACGCTTGCCTTGGGACAGCAGATGTATCTCGCCGGCGAAATCGAACGCCGTGAGTCGCTTTCGAAGCTCAAGCTGGAGACGGCCCTCCAGGCGCTCCAAGACTACCGGCTCATCCAGGTGAACGACGACATCCTCGAGCGTGGCGATAACGTCGTCGAGGGTGTTGGCGACCTGCACGCCCTAGAGCCGAAGCTCACTGGGTTTCTTCGCTGACGTCCGCTGACATCTTGTAGCGCCCGGTGGCCCAGACCCTGCATACGTCTTGCAAAACGCACTGCTCACACTTGTCTGGGTCGGGGCGACTCGGACACTCCCTCGACACGCCGAGGTGGCAGAGCGCGAAGTCGTACTTGACCGGATCCTCGGGATCGAATTTCCGCAGCGCCGCCGTGATCTCTTCGGCCGTCGCCCAGCTTGCGGTGCGGCGATTCGTCAGTCCGAGATTGCGGCTGATGCGATGGATGTGTGTATCGACGGGGATCACGAGCTCGGAGGGCGCAATCGGCCAGAGGCCGAGGTCGACGCCGTCGGCAGGGCGAATCATCCATCGTGCGTAGAGGGCGAGACGCTTGCACGCGCTTCCGGCGCGAGGATCACTTACCAAGTGACGTAAGTTGCGACTGGTCCCATCACCGCGAAGCGCATCGGCGAAACGGGCCAAGCCTTCGCGGAAGTCTCCCTCGCTTGCCCGATGAAAGTGGGCGAAGGCGTTCCCGAGGGTCTCGTACTCACGAAACAACTCGCCCGCCCGCCACAGCAACGACGCGAGATGCTCTCCCCGATAAAGGCGGTGGACGAACCCCCGAAGGCGGCGGCGGAGCTCTGCGTGGCCTGCGTCCATGACGGATGCTGCAGGTTCAGGACCCAGCGCTGTGAGCACGCGGCCGATGCTTCGTCGGGCGGCTACCACGTTTCCAAAGGCGAGGCTCGCCGCGACGAGGCCCACGATCTCCTGATCGCGAGGCTGATCGTAACCGTGGACGAAATCGACAGGGTCCCTGCTTCGAGTAGACTCCGCATCGCAACCAGCGAGCAGTTCGTCCAGGCGTTCGCGGGTACCGTCCACTTCGCTGAGGTTCTTGCTATATTGCCGAGCCAGCCGCAATGACCAGGAGCAGTCTGCCCAAGCACCGCTTATGCGTGATCTCGATTCTTCTCGTCGGCGCGTTGGGCTGCGTGGTCTCTTGCGCGCGCGACTCGAGCGGCGCGCAAGAGACCACGCCACGGGGAGCTAGCGGCGAGCGGCTCGATCTCGGGCTGCGTTTGTCCGACGGCCAGTGGCTCGAGCTCGGAGACCTTCGTGGCACGCCAGTGCTTCTCTTCGTGTTCGCGACGTTCGACACGGTCAGCCAGGCATCATTGACGCCGCTGCGGGCTTTCGTGCCGCAGCATCCCGAGGTCATCGTGATCGGCGTCGCGGCGCAGCCGCGTGCAACGCAGCTGGTCGAAGCATGGGCGTACGCCCTCGACCCGCCCTTCGTGGTTGGCGCCAACCCGTACGGGCGCGTCGAAACCGGGGACAGCGCGCTCGGGAAGATCGAGATCGTGCCGACCTACATTCTGTATGACGCCAACGGCTATGAAATCGAGCGCATGACCGGCTTGCTAACCGAGGGGGGCCTGGCCCAGCTCGTGAAGCCGCTGTCCGGCGCCTCGAACTAGACGATCCCCTGCTCTTTCCATAGCGCGCCCAGGTGCACGTCGAGGCGATCGACTACCAGCTCACGAACCGCGTCGGCGGAGCTGCATTCGAGGGCATCACGCGCGACCTCAGCCGCCGTTTGGAGATCGACACGACGAATGACGGCCCGCGTCAGCGGGACGACGCGCACCGGCACCGATAGCTGTCGGTAGCCGAGCCCCAACACCAAGGCCAGCGCTACCGGGTCGGCCGCCATGTCGCCGCACATCGAGCACGGTATCTCTGCGTTGCTCGCCGCGGTGATGGCGCGTTCGAGGAGCCTGAGCACGGCCGGGTCTAGCGGGTTCGCAGCCGAACGGCTATCGCTCCGGTCGATACCCAACGTGTAGTGCGCCAGGTCGTTGGTTCCTACGGCAAAGAAATCGGCGTGCGTAGCGAAGCGCTCCGCCAGCAACGCGGCAGAGGGCACCTCGACCATCATTCCGATCGGAAGCTCCACCGACCTCGCGCGTTCGTCCTTCAGCTCGCTCCGACACTCTTCGACCAGAGCCTTTGCCCCGCGAAACTCCTCCACCGTGGCAACCATCGGGAACATCAACGCGACCGAACCCTCCCCGCTCGCTCGCAGCACCGCCTTGATTTGGGTCTTCAACCATGTGCGTTCCCGTTCGCCGAGGTCGTGCGCTCGCAAGCGTTTGTCGCCTCGCCAATCGAATGTACGAAACACGACTCTGTTCGGAGCCATCGACGTGACGACCCTGCGATACACTGCGAGCTGTTCGTCCTCGGAAGGCGGCTCCATGCGATCGAGGCACATGAATTCGGTTCTGTAGAGGCCAATGCCTTCGGCGCCATTTTCGAGCACGGCTTCGACCTCACTGGGCAGCTCCACGTTGGCCGTGACCACAATCGAAATGCCATCACGCGTAACTGAGCTCGTCGAGCGCTCCGCCTTCAGGAATGCCGAGAAACGGTCGCGGCGCATCTCCGCGCTGCGCCGTTCTTCGACGGGCGCGCCCACGGTCACCTCACCCGCGAAGCCATCGACCAGAACGACCTCGTCGTCCTCGATGTCGATGGGCAGCGGACCGACGCCAACGACAGCCGGCACGCCAAACGCGCGCGCGAGGATCGCAGTGTGACTGCTACCCGCGCCCATTTCCGTCACCAGTCCCACCGTCGGGGGCGCCAACATGTGCACCGCGTCGGCCGGAGTGAGATCGTGGGCTATCAACACGATCGGACCGCCGGTAGAGCGCTCACTCCGGTGCTCACCGCACAGGTGGCGGAGCAAGTGCTCCTGGACGTGCTCGATGTCCCGCGCGCGTTCTCGAAAGTACGACGACGCGTCTTCGAGGAGCGGCTTCTTGAGTCGCTCCGCCACCCGCGACAAGGCCCATTCGGCGCTGAGCTTGTCGTTGCGGATCGCTTCGGAGATCGCGGCGATGAGAAGGGCATCGCCGTGCATCAAGAGGTAGACGTCTAGAATCGGGGCGTGCATCGCGCCGTGCTGTTGCGTGAGCTCCTGTTTGGCCGCTTCGATCTCGGCGCGCGACTTCGAAACCGCTTGCTGAAACCGCGCGAGCTCGGCCGAGATGGCCGCGTCTTCGATGCGCCGATACGACAGTCGCCGACGCTCACGGCCAATCACTCGAGCCGGACCCGCCGCGATGCCGATTGATGCCGGTGTCCCCTTGAGCCGCACGGGGCGAGTCATTGCTCCTCCCCGAAGCCATCAGCCACCAACGCGCAAAGCGCAGCGAGTGCGACTTCGGCGTCCGGACCCAGGACCCGAAACGTGATCTTCGCGCCCCGCTGACCGCACAGCAAAAGCACACCCATGATGCTCTTGGCGTCGGCGACCTGACCGTCCTTGCTCACCTCGATGTGCGACTGGTATCGATTCGCAAGACCGACCAACTTGGCAGCGGCTCTCGCATGGAGGCCCAGACGGTTCGTCACCTCCACGGTAGCCGTGGCCGGTTCGCTCACGAGCCAGCCCGCTGCGCATCCCGATGTGCAACGACGACCTGGTGGCTGGCGCCGAGTTGACGACCCAGCTCGTCGGCCATCGCCACGGACCGATGCCTGCCACCGGTGCACCCGAGCGCGATGGTGAGATAGGCCTTCCCTTCGCGCGCATACTGCGGAAGTGCATACTCGAGCAGCGGTCGCAGGTGCCGAAGGAGCTCCTGAGTCTCAGGAGCCTCCATCACGTACGCCGACACCTCGGGGTCCATGCCCGTTTTTGGACGTAGCGCTTCGACGAAGTGCGGGTTTGGCAAGAACCGTAGGTCGAACACCAGATCCGCATGCAACGGAATCCCGTACTTGAAACCAAAGGAGAGCAAACGAACGACCATCGAAGGCCGGTCCGGGTCGCGGCCGATGTAGTCGATGAGCTGGCGTCGGAGGTCGTGAACGCTGAAGTCGGAGGTGTCGATCACGATGTCGGCGCGTGCGCGAAGCCCTGCAAGCCGCTCGCGCTCTCGAATAATCGCACCCTGCAAGTCTCCGGTCCGGGCAAGCGCGTGAGGCCTACGGGTTTCGCTGAACCGCCGAACGAGGACGTCGTCCGCGCAGTCGAGAAAGATCACCTGCACACGGTGGCCGGAAGCTTCGAGCTCCGAAATCGTTTCCTCCGCTCCGCTCAAGAACGCACCGGTGCGAACGTCGATGCCCAAGCCGACCCGCTCGGGCACAGCGCTCTCCGGCGAGCGCGCCACCGGCACAGCGCTCTCCGGCGAGCGCGCCACCGGCACAGCGCTCTCCGGCGAGCGCGCCGCTGGCTTTCCTTCCCGGCCGACTAGCCCCAGCAGCTCCGGCGCCAACGCTGGCGGTAGATTGTCGACGCAGAAGAAACCGGCGTCTTCGAGCACGCGAAGCGCGCTGCTTCTTCCCGCGCCCGACAGCCCTGTGACGACGACGACCTGGGGGGCTTCGTTCATCCCTCGGGCCCCGAGCCTGGATCTTCCATTTCGCCCATCAACGTGCTGATGAATTTCTGCGCGCCATGATGGCCGGTGACCTTGAGAATCTGATTGCGTGCCGCGACCTCCAGGATCACCGCCATGTTGCGGCCAGGCCGAACCGGGATTCGCAACATGGGAAGCGGAACGCCAAAGATGTCCAGCGTGGACTCGTCGAGGCCGAGTCGATCGAACGGCTCGTCATCGCGCCAGGGGCAGATCTCGACCACGAGCTGCACCGTCTTTTCGAAACGGACGGCGTTGGCCCCAAACAGATCACGAACGTTGATGATGCCGATACCGCGCACCTCCAAATGATTCCGCAGTAAAACCGGCGCTCGGCCAAGAATTCGCTCGGAGGGAAGGAGGGACAAGATGACCTGATCGTCGGCGACCAACCGATGCCCACGCTCGACCAGGAAGAGCGCGCATTCACTCTTGCCGATGCCGCTAGGTCCCAACAGCAAGGTGCCAACGCCGTGCACATCCATGAGCACGCCGTGACGAGTTTCGGAAGGTGCGAGGATTCCATCTAGCACCAGATGAATCGCGTGAATTGCGCGACTGGACCGGGGCTGGGCGACGGCAAGCGGTGTGGAGGTTTCCTGCGCCGCTTGCAATAGCGCGGCCGGTGGGTCGATACCGCGCGTAACGACGACCAGCGAAAGCCCTAGGCCGAACAGCACGCTCACGCGCTGAAGTTGGTCTTCGTGTGACAACCCTTCGAGGAAGCTGATCTCGGTCTCGCCCAGAATCTGAACTCGACTGGGAACCACCCCATGGATATGCCCAGCCAGAGCGAGCCCGGGCTTTTGCACACGGGAATGATTGAGCGTGCGGTCACGCCCCTCTTCGCCGGCGACCAGCCGCATGATCGCGTTCAGGCGGGGCTCGGCGAGCAAATGCGCGACCGTAATGTCGCGTTCGACACGCATGCTGGCAGGGCCGCCGCGCGGAGAAGATGAGGACTGGGTCACCCGCCTATCATACGCCAGTGTCACACCACTGTCTGCCCATCAGGGCTCGACCAGGGTGCGATACGCTTCGGCATCGTCGACAGCCTTGAGGAGTGTTTCGCGCTTCTCGTCGTTTCGCAGGACGCGGGACACACCTGCCAGGGCGGCCAGATGTTTGTGCGGCATCGACGGCGGTCCCACGATGCCGACTAAAATCTGCACCGGCAAGCGGTCTACTGAGTCGAAGTCGATGCCAGCCGGACACACGATAACCGCTGCTCGGAGCTCGTCCACCCCATCGTAGCGACCGTGCGGGATGGCGACCCCGCTACCGATTCCCGTGCTCGCCAATCGCTCCCGCTCGAGGAGCACGTCGTAAACCGTCTCTTCGTTCGCGGATCCCTCTGGCATCGTCAGCAGCGATGCGATCGCGCGCAGCGCGGCTTCCTTATCGAAAATCGTCAACCCGACGCGCACGCGCGTCGGATGAAGAAGGTCTGCCAGCATGACGGCCAGGCGATACCCTACTCGTCACGCAGGCGCAACGCGGATCAGTCTTCGGGGTGGCGAAGGGACTCGCCGCCGTGCCGCCGGCGGTCCGTCTCCGTCGCCTTCATGTCGCGAACCTGCCGGTCGATTTTGTCGACGACCTGGTCGATGGTCGCGTACATGTCCTCGGACTCACCGTGGCCTGCGTACTGGTGGCCGTCCCCAGTCAGATTCAAATCGACTCGGTGAAGATGCCGCTCCATGGAAAAAGTGACCTCTGCATGCAGCGGCGTCCGCATGTACTTCTGGATCTTGCCTATCTTTTCGGATGCGTAGTTCTTAACGGCGTCAGACGACTCCATGTTGCGAAACGTATAGCTAATGCGCATCGGACCTCCAGCTACTAAAAGTACTTCTTACGTTTTGATGAACTCAAAATCCCGAGCATTTCGCGATATTTCGCGACCGTGCGGCGGGCAATCCTGATGTCGTCTTGTGCAAGTATTTCAACGATTCGTTGGTCTGACAATGGGGCTTTCGGTGCCTCGCCCCCGATGATGTTCTTGATTGCCTGTTTCACACTTTCCGAGGCGATATCGTTGTGGTTATCTCGTCTTATGGCGCTGTTGAAGAAGTACTTCAACTCGAAAGTGCCCCGGGGAGTGTGAACGTATTTATTGCTGGTTACGCGAGAAATCGTGCTCTCGTGCATCCCGACGTCTTCCGCCACGTCGCGCAGAATCATGGGCTTGAGATGCTCGATGCCCTTGTCGAAGAAATCCTGCTGCTTCTCGACGATGCACTCGGTGACCTTGACGATGGTCTTGCGGCGCTGGTCGATGCTGCGGATCAACCACTGCGCGCTCCGGAGCTTGTCTTGGATGTACTCCTTGGCCTTGGGGTTATCCGCCATGGCCGAGCGGTAGAAGCCGCTGATCTTGAGCTTGGGCATCCCATCGTCGTTCGCCACGACATAATACTCGTCCCCCACCCTGTGTACGTAAACGTCGGGAATGATGTACCGCGGCTCTTCGGTCTGGAACCGGCGAGCCGGTCGTGGTTCGAGCTCGGCGATGATCTGCGCCACATCGTACACCTCATCGAGGGGGCACTCGCACGCTTTGGCAATCACTGAGTAGTGCCTCTTCTCGAGGTCGGCCAGATGATCGGAGAGCACGCGGAGCACCAGCTCGTCCATGCCGTAGTGCTGCGCCTGAATACGTAGACACTCCTCGAGGGATCGGGCAGCGACCCCCAGTGGATCGAACTGCTGAATCATCGCAAGGACTTCTTCGGCATCTTCGGGATCGAGGCCGGCCTCAGCCGCAAGCCGCGGCACGACGTCTTCCGGCGGGACGTCTTCGATTTTCAGATAACCGTTGTCGTCGAGGTTGCCGATCACCAACACGGCGAAACGGCGCTCGTCCTCGACGAAGTCGCCCATGCGCAACTGCCATTCGAGGTGGTCGCTCAGATCTTCGGACGCCGACAGCGTCGCTTCGAGCCCTGGCATCTCCTCGTCGGGCCCACGGCGCATCGAAGGCATTGGCGCCTCGTTCGACTGATTCTCGAGGTAACGCTCCCAGTCGATCTCATTTTTCTTTGCCTCGTGGGCCGTTACCTCGGGCGATGGCGATTCCTCGGCGTCTGCGCTGTTCGGCTCGCGCGGCTCGGGCCCATCTTCGAGCACGGGGTTCTCGAGCAACTCCTCCTGCACGAGCTCGCTCAGCTCCATGCGCGACATCTGCAACAGCTTGATCGCCTGCTGAAGTTGCGGCGTCATGATTAGCTGTTGCGATAATTTGAGTTGCTGCTTGAGCTCCATTGAGGCCCCACGCTCCCCCGACGTGGGTCGCTTCGCAGTATAGACGGACCGAGCGCTCAGGGAAACTCGGCCGCCGAGGCTCGCGAAAGTTCCCCCATTCG
This sequence comes from uncultured Myxococcota bacterium, assembly GCA_964196015.1. Taxonomy (GTDB): domain Bacteria; phylum Myxococcota_A; class Polyangia; order Polyangiales; family Houyiibacteriaceae; genus SG8-38. The sequence continues at coordinate 2,341 of CAXMRM010000130.1, read as the reverse complement.
GTTACCTTGTCCAGGTGGGGACTGCCGGGCCATTTCCGAGGGCGGTCGTGGTCGTCGCCGACGATGATCGCACGACCTGCGAGCATATATCTCGACTGCTTCGGGCGCGCGGGTTGGTCGTCGTTCCAGCCAGCAACGGCCAGAAGGCGATCGACGCGGTTCGCGCACAGCCAGTCGACCTCGTGGTGCTCGACGCCAACATGCCCGGGCTCAACGGTATCGATGCCTGCAGAGTCGTCAAGACCATCGCGAAGGATAGCTTCGTCCCGGTAGTCCTTCTCACGGCGCCGGGCGACCTGAGCGCGCGTGTCCAAGGCCTACGCACAGGCGCAGACGATCACGTGGCAAAGCCGTTCGAGGACGCGGAGCTCCTGGCACGCATCGAAAACATGCTGCGGGTGAAGCGAGCGCACGACGACGTGCAGTTTGCCAAGAACGAGCTCGGCTATACGCCGCTCGATGAGCAGCTCCGCACGCTCCCGGACCACCGCCACTTTCACGACTGCCTCGCAAGAGAATTCGAGGAAGCGCAGCGGCATTTGGATCCGCTGGCTTGTTGCATCATCGCGGTCGATGACTTCCGAGAGCTCGTGTCGGAGCATGGCGCTGATTTCGCCGCACACATTCTCGACGAAGTGTCCGAGCGGGTGCGCCGCACCATCCGCGCAACCGATATCGCGGCGCGATTCAGGACAGCCGAGTTTGGGCTCCTGCTGCCCAATACACGCCCGACAAGGGCGCTGACGTTGGCCGATCGCATCGTGTCCGAAGTCGCGCTTCAACCGTTCGAGGTGCCGGCGGTGCGCTCGCCGCAGAGCGCTGTGACGGCCGTGCGCTCGCCGCAGGGCGCTATCAACAACACGAGTATCGAGCTGACGGTCGCAATAGGCGTGGGCCTATATCCGAGCGGCAGCATTCGCTCGCACAGCGAGTTGTTGGACGCGGCAAGCATCGCAGTGGCCCGAGCGCGGGTAGCGGGACCGAATTGCGTCTGCGTGGTGCAACAGCAGGGATATATCTTGCGCCCCACACTCCCCGGCGCAGTCTAATCGCCGTGCGTTTTTCCTGGGTTCGTGTTATCCGCTGTCCCGGGTAATGGAGATTCGGGGCCTCACAAAAGTCGACTACGACTATATCATTTCGGTGCTCGACCAGTGGTGGGGCGGGCCAGCCGGCAGGCGCGCCGATCCCATGTTCTTCTACGAGTTTGGCGAGCATGCCCTCGTGGCCGAGCTGGATGGGCAGGTGATCGGCTTCCTGCTCGGAGTGATGGTGCCCGCACCGTCCGCGACCGGGTACGTGCACCTCGTTGGGATTCACCCGGACCACCGGCGCCGGGCGGTGGGAAAGCGACTCTACGCCCAATTTACGGAACGATGCCGAGCTGCGGGGATGAAGCGGATCAAGTCTCTGGCTGCCGACGGCCATGAAGGCCCTAGGCGGTTCCACGAGTCGATGGGGTTCAAGAGCAGCGAGGTCGCCGACTATGCGGGTCCGGGCCGTTCGCGCGTCGTATTCGTGAAGGAGCTTTGACGCGATGGCGACGCCCGCTATCCTGAGAAGCAGGTAAGGCGGGGAAGATCAGGCATGGGTTATTCATCAGCCGGCGAAGCGCGACAAGCTCGTGAATCGCTCGGCAAAGCACTTGAGGCACTACAACAGGACGCCGACGTTCCCGACGAGGTTCTCGGAATCACCCAGAACGTCGCGAAGTCCATTGGCGCTCTATTCGAGGCGGAACACGCCTCGACCGAGCCGGACGGCAAGACCTGCGTGAAGAATGCGCTCGGCACGCTCAGCCAAACGCTCGCCCTACTTCAAGATGTGAAAGGCCAGCACGCGGGTGTGCAAACCGCAACCGAGAGCATCGCCGACGTCATCAGCATCCTCTTTCCACTGACAAACAAGCCGAGCGTCAGGCCCGAGTCTGCATCACGGCGCCCGGCTTCACAGCGCCCGGCTTCACAGCGCTCTCCGACGAGCGCGCCGGCTTCACAGCGCTCTCCGGCGAGCGCGCCGGCTTCACAGCGCTCTCCGGCGAGCGCACCACCGGCACAGCGCTCTCCGGCGAGCGCACCACCGGCACAGCACTCTGCATCACAGCGCTCTCCGGCGAGCGCACCACCGGCACAGCGCTCTCCGTCACAGCGCTCTCCATCACAGCGCTCTCCATCACAGCGCTCTCCATCACAGCGCTCTCCGTCACAGCGCTCTCCATCACAGCGCTCTCCGGCGAGCGCACCACCGGCGAGCGCACCGCAGGCGAGCGCACCGCAGGCGAGCGCACCACCGGCTAGCGCACCGCAGGCGAGCGCACCGCAGGCGAGCGCACCACCGGCGA
>CAXMRM010000129.1:0-10725 GCA_964196015.1 uncultured Myxococcota bacterium | reverse complement strand
CCCCGATGACGAACAATTTCTTGAAGACGGTGTGTGCATACCCCGGGTTGCGCCAACTGAGGGGGATGCTGGTTTTGGTTCCGTTGCAGGCGGCGAGGGCGCAGAATGCGATGAGGAAGATGCACAGTCTGCTGAGTTGCGTCTTGGTCACCGGCGGAGGGTACGGTAGCGTCAGCGTCAGCGCCACCCCGCCGAGTCGTGCGCGTGAAGTTGAGCTACGGAATCAGCTTCTCTTCTCTGAGCTTCTTCGCGACCGCTGCGGTCATCGAAGCGCGGGCGTCGGGGATCGACTCCGGGTCGATCGTTTCCGATTGGCCTGACCAGACGAGGCCGCTGTTGGCCACGGAATAGAGGTTGGTTTCCACTCGGAGCGTCGTGCTGGTTTCGAAGTAGCCCGGCTCGTGCACCTTGGCGTAGGTAGTGCCGTAGAATCCGTAGTAGCCGCCGTACCGGTATCCGCCTCCGCCTGCGTAGTACGACGTTTTCGGGTTGTTGTAGGTTGACGCGGGCGTGTACTCCTGCTCCTTATCGATAGCCAGCAGGCGGGTGATGAGCACGCCGTCGAAGTTGCCGCCTTCGATCGCGGCACGGATCTCTTCTTCGGTTAGCTGTTCGCTTTTCGGCAAGACGCCCCAACTCGCATGGGCCGAACCGCCTTGCGCTGCGATCGCTTTGGCGAAGGCATCCTCGAAGGCCTGCCGGCCCTCCTGGTTCTGGCTGACCCCGATGACGAACAGTTTCTTGAAGACCGTCTGTTCGTAGCCTGGGTTGCGGTAGCTCTGGGAAATGCTGGTTTTGGTTTCGCTGCAGGCGGCGAGGGCGGAGACCGCGATGAGGAAGATGGTCAGTTTGCTGAGTTGCGTCTTGGTCACGTGGGGAGGGTACGGCAGCAACAGCGTTAGTGCCAGCGTCAGTCCTCGTTGCCGTTGGTGCTCAGGTGTCCCATCCGGTCCTGCTTCGTCTTCAAATAGTCCCGGTTGTGCTCGTGGGCTTCAGCTTCGTGTGGCTCGCGGCGGGTGACCTTGATGCCGTCGTTTTCCAGGCCTTCGACCTTGCGCGGGTTGTTCGTCATCAGGGCCACGGAGCGGACGCCGAGGTCGCGGAGCATGTCAGCCGCGACCTGGTAGCCGCGCTGGTCGTCTTCGAAGCCCAGCGCGAGATTTGCCTCGACGGTGTCGAGGCCCTCGTCCTGCTTGGCGTAGGCGCGGATCTTATTGCCGAGGCCGATGCCGCGCCCTTCTTGACGAAGGTAGAGGACTGCGCCGGTGCCTGCGCTTTGGACGCGTTGGAGCGCCAAGTCGAGCTGGTCGCGGCAGTCGCAGCGGAGGGAGTGAAAAGCCTCCCCTGTCAGGCATTCGCTGTGCACCCGGGTCAGCAGGTCTTCAGAGCCTTCGATCTCGCCGACGAGCACGGCCAGGTGCTCCTTGTCCCCATCGATCTCGCGATACACGACAAGCCGAAACGGTCCGAAGCGCGACGGCATTTGAGCCTCGGCATACCGCTTCACGGCTGGTTTGTGTTCGCTTGAATCGCTCATGTGCAAACCCTCGGTACCACAGGCCGGGGGCTCGTTCCATCCGACCTACGAAGGCTCCTGAGCCTCGGAGAGTTGTGCGAGCAGCGATGCGACGGACTCCGTGACGAGGGCGACGCGTTTTTTGACGTCGCTCGCTTCGAGGATCCGCTGACGTTCCTCCGGGCTGACGACGAGCTGGTCAGCGACGATGTATGCCGCACGCCCAGGCGCGAGCTCGGCCGACACCTGTAAGGAGAAATCGGGCTGCCGCTCCCGAATCTTGGCTGCGACGCGCGTCGCGCAAGCCATCAAGGCGAGGACGTCGGAGGATGTCGCCGCACCGAAGTCCTCGACGAACGCCGTACGGGCGCGGCGATAGGAGTGACTTTCGCTCGGGAGCTCGTAGAGGCGGACTCGGTTGAGGCCGTGCAAGATGACGTCGTGGGTACCGTCGGCTCGGCGTTGGTGTGCGACGATGCGACCCGCGCCGGCGATCTCGTGGAACGGCGGGTTGCTCTCGTAGTCGTCCTCCCAGCCGGGCGCGAGCAAAGCCACAGCCATCGCAGTACACCCGCTGTCGAGGCAATCCTCGACCATCTCCGTGTACCGCGGCTCGAACAGATGAAGTGGGAGCGCCGTTCCGGGAAAGAAAACGACTCGAGGCAGAGGAAACACAGGAAGCCTGGCCAGCTCCTCAGCCGACAGCGGAGTGCTCGGTTGCCATTGCATCGAAGCCTCTACTCGGGCTCGTGCCAGAGCACTTGCAGGGCTCGCGGCAACTGCGGGCTTCCAAGCACGTCGCAGTTCTCGCAGGCGAGGGGGAAGTTACCCTGATCGCAAGACTCGCATTCTGTCAGCACGGACACCATCGCAGTCAGCTCCTCTCGCAGCTTTCGGAGCTTTGCAATCTTCTGTTGCATGGTGTCGATTTGCTCGGTCAACACGTGAGACATCCGTTGGCTGGCTTCTTCGGGACAGTCACAGTCGGACTTGAGGCAATACAGATCTTTGATGTTCTGCAGCGACAGCCCGGCCTCACGGAGGTCTAGGGCCAGTTGCAGTTTCATCAACTCACGTCCGGAAAAGAGCCGGTGGCCGCATGAGCTACGACGCTCGGGCTCGATGAGGCCTTCCTGCTCGTAAAAGCGCACCGTGCGGAGCGTGCTGTCGCTGAGCCGCGCCATGTCGCCGGTAGTGAGCAAGTCGCGACAGGCCGGCTGCTCGATTGCTAGTGTCTGTGAATCCGTCACGTGCCAAGCTCGAAAACGTGTGTGTTTCCAGGAGCTTGGGCAAATATGGAGGCCAGTCGTTTCATGTCAAGGCTTTGGGGGCTATGCCTGCGGGATTATTCAGCAAACCCAGATACGCCTGCTCGATGGCTTCGAAGCGCACACTGAAGGTGTAGTAGTCGCGATCACGCACTTCGCCGAACACCTGAAGCGCTTTTTCGACACGGAGCTGATCCTCGGCGGCCGTCTGCAGATGGGCGCCCCAGGCAGGGATGTCCTGGCCGAGCAGCACCTCCAGCGCGACACCGATCGGATTGAACGTCAGCGAGCATCGCTCGAAACGCAGCCGCCACTCAGCATGGTCGTCGGGGTTGGTCACCCATTGCCCATCTTCGAGCTGGCGGCGAAGGAGTTCACCGAAATAGGCGCCGCTCATCGGGGCCATAAGCGACACGAGCTCGTCGCGGGGGGAGTCGATGAGCGCGACGTAGTGGTCGAGAATCGGGAGGGTTTCCTGGGTCAGGTCGAGCTCCATCCCCGTGGCATTCTTGACCGAGGTCACGCAGGCTACTGTGAGGTCTGTCACGGCGGTGTTGGTTTCCATCGGAGACCCACACTAGCGCGCTTCGCCAAACTGGCCATTGGCCGATGAATGCGTTAGTCCGGGGGCGTTGACTCACCAACCTTACACCGGGCCTGCGGGCCGCACCCGGATGGAGCGGGTCCGCGTGTTTCGCACGGGCCGCGAGCCCGTTGAGGTGGAGGTGTTCCGGGTCGTCAACGTCGAGGAATATCCGGAGCTCCGCGAGGCTGCGCTGGGCGGCACTTTGCATCGGCTCGACGACGGCGAGGTCGTCGACGTGCCGTTCATCTACCACGCCCCCGAGGCACAGCAGTTCGTTCTGGTGATTCCGCACGGGGCACGTGGCCGCGAGCTATCCGAGCGCGCGAAGCTACTCGATTCGCTCATGAAGGAGCACGAGGAGGACGTGCCCGACTACGTTCGGCACTTTGCCATCGTGTATGGGCGCCGCGGTCTGGCGAGCTACGTCGACGATTCGGAGGCGATGGAGGTCGACATCACCGAGCTCGAGCCGGTGGACGGGCCTCCCGTCGTTGCAAGTTATTACCCCCGTCTTGCGGGCTTGCTTCCACCCGCTGGGTTTTGGGCCCGCGCTCCGACCGAGCTGGCGCCGTTGATCGACGACGAAGAGCTCTGGATTTTCGTCCAAGTCGGGGAGGACGAGCGGGATGCGTTTGCGGAGGCGAGTAGCGACCTTCTGCTTCAGCTCAAGACGGTCGATCAGCTGCCGATCTGCATCCTCGCACTGACCGACACGAGAACGCACGCAGTCCGGCGCGCGTATCTCAACCCGGCGCGCTCTGCGGATGGCCGAATCTTGGAGGTCCTGCGGCGCGACTTTCACGCGACGGTCGTCATTTACGACGACCAACGCCAGCTTCTGCACTCGTTCCGCCTCGAAGCGCCGCGCGCTGCAAACGCCAAGATGATCATCGGACGTGCCGAGCTCGCTCCGCAGTCTCTGCCCGCGCGCTGGGAAGAGGCCGTCGATATGTGCCGTGCGGCCCCACCTCCGGTAGAGCAGCTCGAGCACCCATTCGTGCTCGAGGACGATGCGCAGACTGCCGCGGAAGCCCTCCGCCGGCTTCACTGCCTCGAAGCATGGAGCAGCCCGAAGAGGATCGAAGAGGCGCTCATGGTCGTGAGCGTTCCGCGGACCGTGTTCGAGCTTTCGAGACGTCGCGTCGTGGCCGACGCCCTGCGGTTTGGCTTGGCGATGTCGAATGAGCTGGTGCTCCAAGCGGTGCGGTTTGGTTTGGCCGTCGACGCAAAAGAGTTGGTGGCTGCGCTCGCGCAGCAGTTCGATGAAATCGTGCCCCGCGCGTCCGCACAAGGGCTCGATGATGGACAGATTCAGGCGAATCTCGAAGCGCTAGAGCGGCTTTCCCTGCTGCACGGCACTTCGACCGGGCGCGAGCTTTCGTGTACCATGGAGTATTCGGGGTAACTGGCGAAGCAATCATGCGGATCGGTATATTTAGCGACGTACATGCGAATCTAGAGGCCATGTCTTCCGTCATGGAGGCCTACGGTAGCGAGGACATCGACACGTACTACTGTTTAGGCGACGTCGTCGGTTACGGCGGGAGCCCCAACGCGTGCGCTGACATCGTGCGGGAAGTTGCCGAGGTCACCATCCTTGGGAATCATGACGCCGCCGTCGCCGGCCGGATGGACTACAGCTATTACTACGAGGCTGCGCGCCAGGCGCTCGACCTGCATGCGCGGGAGCTGACGACCGAGAACATGGCTTGGCTCAGGCAGCTCCCGTATAAGCACTGCCTCAGCGGCATCGGGGTCGACCTTTGCCATGGCTCACCGGTTCGCCTCGAAGAGTTCGAGTACATCTTCGCACCCGATCAGGCGGCCGAGTGCCTGCCGATCTGGAACGAGCTCGGTCACATCACGTTCATTGGGCACTCTCACCTGTGCAAGGTGTTTGCGCTTCGGCCCGGCGAGGTCGAAGAGCTCCCGCCCGAAGACTTCTCGCTGCAGGACGGCATCAAGTATATCGTCAGCGTTGGCTCAGTCGGTCAGCCTCGCGACTACGACAACCGCGCAAGCTACACGGTGTACGACAGCGACTCCCGATCGTTTCACTTCAAGCGCATCGAGTACGACATCGAAGGCGCGGCGTCGAAGATCTTCAGCGCCAAGCTCGAGCGCAACTTCGGGCAGCGGCTGTTCATCGGCGTCTAGTTGGCGTTTAGGGCCGAAAGAGCCCATGCCAGATCGGGCGGCCGTCGGCAGGCGCGTCGAGCGACGGGGTCTGCATCGCCCCAATCGCGCATGCGTACGCGCTGAGCGCAGCGCTCTGTGTGAGCCGGGCGTGGACTTCCGAGATCGACGCGGAATCTGCGCCGACGCACTTCAGGTTCGAGCCCATCGGTTTCATCGCTTGGAGGGCTTCGTCGAGCCCAGCCACCGGGGCAAGCGCCACGTTTCGATAGGCGGGGCTCCACCGTATGGGCGAGGCTTGGCGAATCGCCACCGCGTAGGTATCGCCTCGAACCAAGGTCCCTTCCACCTCGGCGACTCCCCTCCACTGTGCCTGCGCGGCGCCAACCGACACTGGCAGGGCGCCACGTGGGAGCGTTCTGCTCATCGGTGCGAAGCCTTCTTCAGCAAGACGTTTGGCGAAGTCCGCGGTGGACCGGTGAGGCGTCTCCTCGACGTACACCAGCTGTGGAGACAGGCATCCGCGTTGGTCGTATGCGCAGATGTCGAGTGACAGGCCCGCGATGGTATTGCCGATGTGTGTATCGTCGAGGGCATCGGTTCCGCAGTACGCAACGCTCACGCCGTGCCCGTGCGCAATCATCGGAGTGTCCCCGAGACGGGCCGCCATCGCCGCGACCGTCTCGTCGTCGCCGTACACCGCGACCGCCTCGGCCAACTCGACTAGCGCAGCTTCGCTCTCGATGTCGCCTCCCGGGAAAGCGAGCAAGTCCATCCCAGCGCCCAACCGAGAGTCGACCGAGCGAAGCGCGTCTCTGAGCATCGTCGGGAACAACGTCTCCCGCGAAGATGCTTTGACCAGCACGGGAACCCCGAACAAGAGCGGGACTAGAATGCCTCGCACCGAAGCGGTGAACACGTTGCCTGCGAGGACAACCGACAGCATTGCGATCGGATCCGGCGCTCGATCGTTCCCGCCCCGCGCTTCCTGCGCCAACGCGAGCATCGTGTTCTCCCCAATGGTCCCGAGGGTCGTGCGGGCGGCCCACTCGACCATGGGAACGCTCAATCCGGTCGATTCGGCTAGCGCGTTGCGCCTCTCGTGTGCCTGTTGCTCGAGGGTTACTGCAGTCCGGGCGAGCCAATCGGCACGCTCCTCGATGGCTGCAGCGCGCAGCATCGTGCCTGCTTCGAGCACTGCGGCGGCGCGGCGGCGGACTGCCGATGCGTCGTCGGTCACTGCGCGCCCAAGGCCTTGTCCGCGGCAAGCGAACAGCCCCGCTGAGTCGCACCTTGCGCCCGACCGAGCACGACGATGCCGTCGTCGAGACGCTGCGCTAGGTCAGCGGTCTGGATACAGCAGACCGAATCCAAGTTTGCGGTGTCGTCGATTCGAAGAATGCCGATCGTTTCACCGTCGACCGGTTGGAGAGAGTCCGGGTCGACCGGTGTCGCGCGAACCCACGGGGGGACCCACAAGCGCCTCGGCCCCGCGGAGCCGCCGATGTGCTCGCGCAGCGTCGTCTCGTACATCTGGGAACTCAGCTCGGTCGCCCCGAACTCGTTGATGATCCGTGGCGCCGCGACGCCGTACCGCGTGCTGATCGCTCCGAGAAGAAGCTCAGGATCAACCTCGCGTGAACGGCCCTTGTAGCCCCCGGTTTGCATGACGCGGCTCCCCTCCGGAAGCTCGAACCGTCGGTCGCCAAGCCCATCCTCGGCGTGCACGAAGGCGAACGAAGTGCCGAGCACTGCGACCGGCTCGCCCGATGCCTCCGCGTTCCGCAGCCGCTCGGTCAGGAGCTCGAGGTCGAGCACGCCACGGCGCCACACCCAGGTGCTCTGCGTACCGAACCATTCGGCGAACCGTGCCAGCATGTACTCGAGGGACGAGTCCGGGGTTTCGTCTTCGTGCGGTGCCAGCATCACGAGCCGCATCTTGTCGACATCCGGAAACAGCATCTGGCGGGCCGCGACGCGGGCGGCGAAGTCGTACAAGCCCAGGTCGCGATATATGTGCACGCTTCGCTCGGACGAGGTCGTGCCGGAGCTTCGGAACACACGGCGATCGTCGTCTTCGGGGTGCGCCGCGATCCGTCGAAACCGGAAGACGTCGGTGGGCAGGGCAGGAGGCCATGCGCCGTGTCGCTGCAGTCGGCCGTACTCGGGAACTCGGGCGGCCTGCCATGCGGCCAGGTCTTCGATCAGCCTATCCCGCGCCGTGGAGTCGACGCGCTCGCCCGCCTCGAAGCTTGCGATCAGCTCCTCGATACGGACCTTCAACATAGCCCGGCTGGTCACGAACTCTCCAGAACGTCCCGCAGCGATGCGACGAAGCCCTCGAGTTGGGCTTCGCTCACCGTCACCGGCGGCACTAACTGCAGGACGTCGGCCTCCGTGCCCGCGGGTAGCACGAGGTACCCGCGTTCGAGGAGCGCACGAGTGACGTTCAGCGCCTGCATGGGACCCTCCAACTGCAGACCGAGCATCATACCCGCGTGCCGCACTTCGGACACCCCAGAGAGCTGTTCAGCGCGCAGTGTGGCGGCAAACGCATTGCCCCGGTCGGCCGCTCTGCGGACGAGCTGCTCGCGTTCGATCAGGTCGATCGTCGCGAGCGCTGCCGCGGAACCGAGCGGGTCCCCGTAGAAGGTTCCCGTGTGAATCGCCTCGCGGTCCGGGGCGCCCCAGGCGCGCATCACATCTTCGCTCGCGATACACGCGCTGATGGGCAAGCCACCACCCAGCGCCTTGCCCACGCAGATCACATCCGGGGTGATGCCGTCGTCGACCGATCGCCACCAGGCGCCGCAGCGGCCCACCCCAGTGAAGATCTCATCGACGATCAAGAGTGCATCGTTGTTCTCGCACGCTCGTTTGAGCGCTGCGAGAAATCCGGGCGGCGGCAAGCGAACGCCCGCGCGCCCTTGAATGGGCTCGACGATCACCGCGCCGATGCTGCTCCAGTCTTGGGGCAGTGTTCGGAGGGTCGCGTCGACCCTGGCATCGCGCGCGGGCCATGGCGCGAAGTGAACGTCGGACTGCAGCTGCGCCTGAAACGGCTCACGAAAGCGTTCAGCGAACCCGGACACCGCCAGCGGACCATAGGTAAGCCCGTGATAGCTACCTTCGAACGCTACCACTCCCGTCTTTCCGGTCGCCATCACGGCGGTCTTGAGCGCGGCCGTGACCGCGTCCGCACCGCTTAGCGAAAGCATCGCCCGCGCCTGCGGCCAGGGGGCCAGCGCGCAAAGCCGTTCGAGCAACTCGATCTTCACGTCCGAGGGATGCAGGTCACCGAGTGCGTGGAGCAATCGATCGGCTTGGCGCTTCACCGCGGCGACGACCTCGGGATGACGGTGCCCCACGAACGCCACACCGAACCCCGAGGTGAGATCGACGTATCGGTTGCCATCGGCATCGACGACGTTCGCGCCCTGTGCCTCGACCCAGACGATGGGGTCGTGGCTCGCACCGCTCTGCTCTTCACGCCGCTTGCGCCGGCTGGTGAGCGCCGGGCACTCGCTCGCCGCGAGGCGTTCCACCCATGCTCGTCCGGCTGCCGCCGGAATCGGGCTTCGGACGGCCGGAAGTGCATCACCGAGCTTCACCCGGCTGTCTTAGCATGGCGACTGAGTGAGACGTTCACGAAGAAGGGTGGGTCGCGAGTGCCTGCGTCAACCGCCGAGCGGTTTGGGCTTCCAGGGATAGAAGACGAACGCCCTCTCGCGCGCCTTGCGAAGGAGGTCGTACCCGTCGATCAGCAAGACGTCGATCTCCACGTCGTGCGTTCGGCTCGCTTCGCAGAGATCTTTGATGATGGCGGTCACGTTGTCCCGGTAGTTGTCCGTGATTCGTAGGCCGACCGCCGGGCTCGGGTCGCCGGCCGGACGTGCCACCTCGCAGTAAGAGGCCCATTCGACCTCGAAATAGCCTCGCAAGATCTTCGCGAGCGTTTTGAGCAAGGCCTCGTCCGGCGCATAGCGCACCTCGACCAGCTTGATTCCATCGCCGATCGAGGGCGCAGGGATCCGAGGTCGTTGCTGCGCGTGCGGGCTCTCGGTTTTCGCGGACGGTGGCTCGGTCTTCTTGGGCGGCGGCTTGGGCTCTAGGGGGCCCGCGCCGACGGGAGCGATTGCGGGCAGCTTCAGTTTCCCGGGTTTCAGGGAGGGCAGTGCCTGAGCAGCAGGTGAGGTTGGAGCCTCGGAATTGAGCTTCGGTGCAGCGCTCGACTCTGGTTGCTGTTGGTACGGCGGGATGATGCTGGCCGCCCCATAGGTTCCGCCGTCGCCGAGCTTCGCGACGTTCACCTGTACCTCTTCGATCTTCGCGCCAGGCGGCTCGCTCTTCGGTTTGTGCGCCGGAGGCGAGCTCTTGCGTTGCCTCGGCGCCGGCTCACTGTCGTGCGGGATCTCGTGCGGCTTAGTCGGCAGGTCGCTCAGGCGATCGAGCTTCTCTGCATGACTCGGCGCCATGCTGTACATCGTCGAGATCGGTTCCACCGGCGGCGGGAACGAGCTCTCCGCAGGCTTGGTGGGCGGAGGAGGCGGCCGCGACGTGCGGAACGCACCGGTGCTGTCCATCTCGCGAAGGATCGTCTTGAGCTCATCGCGCTCGTACTCGAGCGAGTGATCCGAGCCGATGTCGATCACGAGGTAGGCGTACTCGCGCGTCCAGGCGTGGCGGAGAATGTCGCCACCGATCGCTCCGTGAGTCGCAATCGTTCCGTCCGTGTCGAGCCAATCGAATCGTGTGGCTGCGCTCTTGAGCTCGTCCTCGGAGCTGAACACCGCGAGCGCCTCTTCACCGTTGGGGTTGATCAGCGTACGGAAGCCCTCCGCGCGCGGCTCCCAGGTCGCCAACCACACCAGTCGTAACGAAAGCGCTTCGAGCGCTTCGGACTTAGGCCCTGGTCCCTTCGCTCCTTCGTCGAGCAGAACGAGGAACGCGTTGACGCCGCGATCATCCACTGGGCTTGCCATCCGCCTTCCATTGTAATCCTGAAGGCGTATCGGAACGCAAGTTTTCTATGATGCTTGACAGGCCTCTTTCGGCGGCTAGGCTCCGCGCCTGTTTTCCGGGCCCAGATAGCTCAGTTGGTAGAGCAGAGGACTGAAAATCTTCGTGTCCCTGGTTCGACTCCAGGTCTGGGCACCTAGGCCCCCGCGGCTCTCCGGCGATCAAGCCCATGCTAGGCTCGGCCGCGCCAGTTCCCGAGG
>CAXMRM010000128.1:0-7515 GCA_964196015.1 uncultured Myxococcota bacterium | reverse complement strand
GCCAACACTTTCGCCATCGCAGAGCGCGCAATGGCGTCCTCGCCGCGATCGACGCGCTCGAGGACGTCCCAGCGCATCAAGTCCGCCGCCTCGACCTTCGAATAGGCCTGCACCAGCGGATACTGGATGCCTTGGTTGACGCCGATCAGCTGATCAAAGGTCTTGCGAGTCTTGGCGTACTCCAGGCTTCGATCGAGCAAGAAGCGGGCGTTGCCGATCGCCTCTGAGGCTGCGAGCACGCGTCGAATCACGAAGCCCTTCATCAGGCAGGCAAGTCCCTCGCCCGCAGGCCCGATACGCGTGCTGTCCGGCACGCGAAGGTCATCGATGAACAAGCTCGAGGTCATGCGGTTCGCGACGAGGTCGATCGGATGCATCTCGACCTTGTCGCCAACCTCGTCGAGGTCGAGCAAAAAGAGCGTCGTCCCTTCGTCGGCGCGCGCCAAAAGGATCATCAAGCGCGTGTGCTCGGCGAAGGAGATCAACACCTTGCTGGCGTTGATCAGCCAATCGTCGCCATCGCGGCGCGCGGTGCTCGCAAGCTCGGCCATATTCGCGCCGCTATCGGGCTCGGTCGCCGCGACCGTGAGGAACCGAACGTCGCCGGACGCAATACCCGGAAGGTACCGCTTCTTTTGCTCTTCGGTGCCATGAAGGACGAGGGTTCGGCAGATGGCCATCTGCGCGTTCACCGACGCGGCATCGCCGCCGGCCCGGTTGATCTCCTCGACGAGTACCGCGGCCACCCGCGGCCCTGCGTCTGCGCCGCCGTACGCCTCCGGAATGAACGTGCCGAAGTACCCGGCCTTGCCGATCACGTCGAAGAACTCGGTGGGAAACGTCTTGGCGGCGTCCTGCTCGCGCCAGTAGTCGGGGCCGAACCGCTGCAGCGCCGGGCCAAGCGCGGCGCGGACTTCGTCTGCTGCAGAATCTGAGGGTCGTCCGGGCGCCATTGGGCCTCAGCTTTACATCGACCCGCCTATGTCGCCAACAAGTCGCGCAAGGCCTCGTAGACGTCGGGATGGTTGGCGATGTGGACGTGACTCATCCCGGGGAACACCGCACCGCCGGAGAAATGGATACGGCGGGCATGCTCGGGCGCCTCACCGGACGCGCTCGGCAGCCGAACCATCAAGTCGCCGAGCAGCTCGCCGAGCGGATGCTCCGGATCGCGCGAAATCGTCGCCGCCAGGAAGTAGTAGCCGACCCCGTCGACGAGCGGCACGTTGCGCCGGGCATCGGCAAACACCTCGTCTGGGTCCTTTCCGGACCATTCTTCGTCGACGGTGTAGCCATAGCGGAGGTCTTTGACGCCAACGCTGCGGCTATCGAGCAGCGCAGCCGGAACTTGCGCGCCCGCTGCCTCGACGTTTCTCAGCGCGCTGGTGAGCAGGTTCACGGCCTTTTCGAGCGGCGCGCCAAGATGCGGGGCGCCGATACACGCGACGTGACGGAGGTGTGCGACCCAGGGCTCATCGTGCTCACGCGCATAGTGCGCCGCGCTTCGCACGACCAAGCCGCCCATGCTGTGCCCGACGAGCACGATCTCTTCGACCGGCACGGGATAGGCTTCCAGCACTTCGCTGAGCAGCTTCGCCAACGCGCGCCCATTCTCGGAGATGTGCCGACCGGTGTTGTATCTCAGATAGATCGGCGTGAAATCGAGGTCGTCCGCGAGCCGCGTGCCGAAGGTCACGTCGGGATCGCCGTAGTGCTCCTCCGAGGACAGGCTCCATAGCCACTCGGTCGCGGCCAGGCTGTGCACGAAGACACAAATCTTGCTCGTGGGATTCGGAAACGCCGCGGCAAAAGCCTCCGGGGTCGCCGGGAGATGCCGCCCGTGATGGCGAAGGGTCATGCCGAGATCGAGTCGGCTCTTCTTTCGGCTCAGGTAGTCGCCCCAAAATCCATTGATCGACGCCTGGAGATAGTCGACGTACCAAGTCGCGGTCCCTGCTGCGGTCGAGCTGATGGGCGTCACGAGATCGAGGTCGTCCGACTCGGAGGTTTGATCGAAGCCCGCTTCGGCGACATCAGCGACGGCGTTCACGGTGAAGCGAGCGATGCCATTGAACACCCGGACCGACTCGAACACGCCCCCGGATATGGCTGTCTGAATACCTGTGACGACCTCGGCCGTGCTCTTGGCAGGCTCGATCGGCGCGAACCGCCGCACCGTCCGCTCCACGACCGCGTCATGCGTCCGCTGCACGAGATTGGTCGTCTCCTCGACGACGTCGAACACCAAATCTATAAAACCGCGTGTACGTCGCATGCCCTAAGCCCTCATCGTTTCGTAGTCTTTACCACGCAAGAGGCGCTCGTCGGCTGTCACGAGCGTGAATTGATAGACGCTGGCGGTCGCCGCGATGAACCGGTCTGCCGGGTCGTCGTGTTTGAGCTTCAGCTCGAGAGATTGAAGCACAACCTCGTGATTGAGTGTCGCCTCGCCGATGCCGCTGGCTGCAATTGCGTCTTGAATCCATCGGCGCGCATCGGTGTCGAGCTCGAGTGTCTCCCGCTCGGCCAAAAGCGTCGTCTCCCAGACCGAAATGGGCGAAAGCCAGAGCGTGGAGCTGGGCGCTGTCAGCAGAGCCTGCGTCTTCTTCCGAAGGCGATCAGGATCGAGAAGGCTCCACAGCCACACGTGGGTGTCGAGCAGGTAGTCCTTGCTCACGGAAGGCCCTCCCCATCATCGCCCGCGATCGGCTGGACCAGGTCGCCGGTGATCCGCCCTCGCTCCGCGAAGGACCCAAGCCAGTCTGGCTCGGGTTGCACGGGTGAAGGTGGATGGATTTCCGCGACCCGCTCGCCACGCCGGGTGACCACCACGGGGCGACCCGTCCTCTGTACCCGCCGCAGAATCCCGAGGCATTTCGCTTTGAACTCCGAAATGACGATGGTTTCGGGCCTGTCTTCCATGGTCTCTGGGTAACAGGCCTTATGCCTATGGTCAACAACTATGGTCAACTCATGTTCGTGGGTGCGCGGACCGATCTCTCGTGCTCCACTACCGCGATGATGATGATTCGATCGCTCCATGTCTTCGTGATGGCCCTTGCCCTGCTGCTCGTCACGGGCTGTCAGAACAAAGGACCGACCCCGAACGAGGGGGACCCTTCGACCGGCACAGCGCCCAAGGTCGGCACGACCGAAACCGGTGGCGCGCATCCGGCGGTCGGCACGCAGGATCCACACGCGGGAATGGCCCTGCAGCAAGGTTCGCAGCATGGCGCGGGCGCTGCGCATGGTGAGCCGGATGCATCGGGGATGATCGACGTGGGCGCCGTCACCTTCAAGGTGCCCGCCAAGTGGGAAGCTCAGCAACCCAGCTCGTCGATGCGCCAAGCGCAGCTGAGCGCGCCCGGATCGGCGGGCGCGGCTGAGCTCATCGTCTTCTTCTTCGGTGCGCAAGGCGCGGGCACGGCGCAGGCGAACATCGACCGCTGGATCGGGCAGTTCGCCAACCCCGACGGCTCAGCGGTGTCCGATGCGAAACAGACCTCCAGCAAGGTTGCTGGTTTCGACGTCACGAAGGTCGAGGTCGTGGGCCAATACGCCGGCGCAATGAGCGCTGCGGGTCAGCAGCAAGACCCAAAGTCTGGTCAACGTTTGATCGGCGCTATCGTCGACACTGAGGGCGGCCCTTACTACTTCAAGTTCATCGGCCCGAGCGCGACCGTAACGGAGCATGGCGCGGCTTTCGACGAGTTGATCGCGTCCATCATCGCCTCGCCCTAGCCGCGATATGGCGGGAACCCGGCGAAAACGGAGCGCAGTACGGCCCACCGACCTGCGTCGTCGCTCGTGGATCGTTCAGGTGCTGGCGTTTTCGTACTCCACCTCCGTGTCGCCAATGTGGCGGCGGATGATGACCGTCTCCACGTACTTCCTGCTGTGGGTCTTGCTGACGACGCTCGCGCCGCTGTGGATCCCGGTTGTATTCGTGGTCGGCGTGTTCCGTCGGTCCTCGTTTGTGCTCCTGCGATTGTTGATGTTCTTCTGGGCGTATCTCGGGAACGAGCTCGTCGGCTTGGTTGCCGCTGCGGGGATCTACTTGATCACTCCTGGCAACCTCGAGCGGCGACAAGATCTTTTCTTCCGCCTCGAGTGCTGGTGGGGAAACTCCATGTTCGAGTGGCTCTGCCGGTTTCTTTCGCTCTCCACGTCGATCGAAGGCAATGACCAGATCCTCCCGGGCCCTGTCTTGGTATTCATCCGCCACGCAAGCATCATCGACACTCTTCTCCCCGTCGCCTTTCTCTCAAACGCCAAGGGCTTGCGGCTGCGGTATGTGTTCAAGCGCGAGCTCCTCATCGATCCCTGCCTCGACGTCGCCGGCCATGCATCGCCCAACTACTTCATCGACCGCGGGGGCGGCGCCGATGAAGAATTGGCTGGCATTCGCAAGCTCGCGGAGAACCTCGGCGATGAAGGTGTGCTGCTCTACCCGGAAGGCACCCGGTTCACCGAACGCAAGAAGCAAATCGCCCTCGATAGGCTTACGAAGACCCACCCGGAACTCGTGCCCCTGGCCAAGTCGTTCAGCCACTGCCTTCCCCCCAGGCCCGGCGGCGCGCTCACTCTCCTCGACGCCGCCCCGGACACCGACGTGCTCATCGTCGCTCACCGCGGTCTCGAAGGCCTGGCGAACCTGACCGACTTGCTGAGCGGCAACGTGGTTGGCAAAGCGGTCCAAATCCGCATCTGGCGCATCAACGCCGCCGACATCCCGCAAGGGGAAGCGCGGCGGCGTTGGTTGTTCGATTGCTGGAAGCGCGTCGACGATTTCGTCTACGCGGCCGGGTGACGTCGCCTACGCCGAGCACGGCGCGGCGCACCGGATCTCTGATCCCCTGCGGATTCGCCAGAGCGCCGGGGCGGTCGCTCGTTTGCATGGCTCAGGTGGGCTGGATCCCGTGGCGGCAGGTCCACTGTCACCTCCTCGGGACGGAACTTGATCAACCTTTCCACAGCGCGCAGTCGGCTGCTTTCCGATGGATCGACTAGCGACCAGGCAGCCCCGGTAGCTCCCGCGCGAGCGGTGCGGCCGATGCGGTGCACGTAACTCTCCGGTTCGTGCGGCAGCTCGTAGTTGAAAACATGAGAGACCGCGTCGATGTCGATGCCGCGCGCCGCAATGTCGGTCGCTACCAGCACCCAGGCGTCCCCATTCTTGAAGTTCTGCAGCGCCCGCTGACGGGCGTTCTGTGATTTGTTGCCATGAATGGCCTCGGCGCCAATGCCCGCGTTTTCCAGCTTGCGGGCCACCTTGTTGGCACCGTGTTTGGTGCGTGTGAAGACGATGGCTCTAGAAACCTCGTCATCGCGCAGCAGGTGCTCGAGCATGCGCTGCTTATCGCTGTTGCCGACCATGACGACGCGCTGGTCGACTTCCTTTACGGTCATCTGTTTCGGCGAGACATCCACACGAACCGGGTCCTTGAGGAGCTCACGAGCGAGCGCCACGACCTCTTTCGGCATTGTGGCGGAGAACAGAAGCGACTGAC
This sequence comes from uncultured Myxococcota bacterium, assembly GCA_964196015.1. Taxonomy (GTDB): domain Bacteria; phylum Myxococcota_A; class Polyangia; order Polyangiales; family Houyiibacteriaceae; genus SG8-38. The sequence goes on along the minus strand of CAXMRM010000128.1, from coordinate 2,005 downwards.
GAGTCTTAGGTGTCTGCGCAACGATGCGTTTCACATCTCGGACGAAACCCATGTCGAGAAGCCGGTCGGCTTCATCGAGCACCAGCACCGATACTTCCGAGAGATCGACATGCCGTTGAGCTGCCAGATCGAGAAGACGACCGGGAGTCGCGACGAGCACGTCGAGACCCTGGGCCAGGGACCTGACTTGAGGATTCTGACTGACACCGCCAATGATGAAGGCGTGACGCAGTTTGGCGTATCGCCCGAGGCTCGTAAGCTCTTCGTGGATCTGCAGCGCCAACTCTCGCGTTGGTGCGAGTACGAGCGCCCGCGGTCGGCGAGGCCTGGGCGACGAGTTTTCATCGTCCAGACGTTGCAGCAAAGGCAATGCGAACGCGGCAGTCTTGCCGGTTCCTGTCTGGGCAACGCCCAGTAGGTCCTTCCCCTGCAATAGCTGGGGAATGGCCTGAGATTGGATGGGGGTGGGCTGTGTGTAGCCCTTGTCCCTCAGGGCGCGGCAGAACGTTCCGCCGACCCCGAGGGATTCAAAGTCGTTGATCACGCGTGACTTACCAGCGGTTTCCGCCGCCGCCGCCGCCCGAACCGCCGCGGTCGTTTCTCGGCCGATCATTGGCCTTGTCGACGCGGATGGTCCGGCCGTCAAGCGTGGAGCCATCAAGCTCCGAGACCGCGCGGGTTGCGCTGCCCTCGTCCTCGAACGTCACGAAGCCGAAGCCCCGTGAGCGACCGGTTTCCCGATCAGTGACGACCTTGGCTTCGGTGACTGCACCGCAAGCCTCGAAAGCCTGCTGAAGCTCGCTGTTGGTTGTGTTCCAGCTCAGGCCACCTACGAATAGTTTCTTGCTCATACTGATTTCTCTCTATCTATTGATGCGCAGCATCGCGCCGGGAACTGTCCCGAACGCGTGCTTTGCTTCTAGTTGCCACTGTCTTCTACGAACCTTTAACCGTTGTTTCGAATCACGGTGCGGTCTGGTAGGAACAGGGCAGCGTGGCGGCAGCCCACGGTGAGCTGCCGCGCCCAAGATGGGCGATTTCGGCAAGGTAGCAGCTGGCGCGCGCTTGTCCAGAAGGCGCTGTCCAGGTCGCCACAGGGCAGCGATCTTCAATGATTCCATGGTCCTCGAGGATCCGGCTAGTCAATGCGACCCGAAGGCTGCTGCGAAGATGATCGGCTGCAGCTCGCTGCTTTGGGCACGCTCGCCCGTGCTCAAATCAGAGCTCACACCGACTACGACCAGCAGCAAAAGCATAAGCACGTACCGCATACTCACCCCCTTCGTGGCGCCTGCACGGCTCGATCTATGGACAGGATGATCTCACTTCTCGCTGGCTGCGTAAAGCAGGCGTTCATCCCCTGAATTGCAGGACCAAGTCGTGATAAGGGGTGTGCAATGAGGATCGACACGTTCAATGGCGAAACCAACTGGACCAAGCTGGCGGAGGCCGGCCAGCTGGCGGAGGCCCGTGGCTTTGATGGGTTCGCGATTCCGGAGATCACCGGCGACCCCTTGATTCATGCCGCGATGGTGGCGAACGCGACCGAGCGGATTCAGGCGCGGACGGCGATCGCAGTTGCGTTCCCGCGGAGCCCGATGGTACTCGCGAGCCAAGCCTGGTCGATTCAGGTGAACTCCGGCGGGCGGTTCGCCATGGGCCTGGGCACGCAGGTCAAAGGGCACAACGAGCGGCGGTTCAGCACTCCTTGGAAGGCGCCACGGAGCCGGATGGTCGAATACGTGAAATCGCTTCGGGCGATTTGGCGGTGCTGGGAGCTCGGGGAGCGCTTGGACTACCAGGGTGAGTACTATCAGTTCACGCTGATGACGCCGGAGTTCACGCCGCCGAAGTCGAACCTGCCGATGGTGCCGGTGTACCTGGCGGCGGTGCGGCCGAAGATGATCGAGTCGGCGGCAAGCGTGGCGGACGGGCTTCGGCTTCATGGCTTCTGCACGAAGAAGTACTTGAAGGAAGTGGTCTGGCCTGCCATCGACCGCGGCTT
>CAXMRM010000127.1:0-4153 GCA_964196015.1 uncultured Myxococcota bacterium | reverse complement strand
AACTTCACCGAAGACGGCATGGAGTGCCCCGAGCCCACGGACACCTACGAAGCCTGTTGTTGGCGCGCTGGCGAGATCATCCGCGGGCGTTGCGAGGACCCGGACTCCGACCCCTGTCAGCAGCGTGTCGAGAAGGCGAGGGCAGACTACCTCCGGGTGGCGCTTGCCGGGCACGTGACGCTTACCGGCGAGGATGTTCCGGACTGGAAAGAGTGCGGCCAGTGCACCGATTGCTACCTGCCGGCCTATCAGTATCGGCCCGCCGGCTCGGTGCAGTACATGTTGGCCAAGGGCGACTTCGAGAACCCAGACGAGCCGCGGCACACGACGATGGGTTTCATCGCGTCGAGCGACAACCACAGCGCGCGTCCCGGCACGGGTTACAAGGAGTTCGCGCGGCTGCGGATGACCGAAGCGCGTGGGGCGCCCAGCGAGTCCTGGCGCGCATCGATGTTCGGCGACCGGGGGAAGCCCGAGCCTGAGTCGACCTCATACACCATCGACGACTTGATGCAGCGGCCGCCATTCGAGCTGATGTGGATGGAACGGCAGGCGTCGTTCTTCATCACGGGGGGGCTCGTGGCGGTGCACGCGACCGAGCGCTCGCGTGAGGCGATTTGGGACGCGCTGCAGAGCCGCAACGTGTACGGCACGTCCGGCGACCGCATCTTGCTCTGGTTCGACATGAACAACGGCCCCGAGGGCGTCCTACCGATGGGCAGTGAGCTCGAGTTCTCCGGCACACCGAAGTTCGAGGTGCGTGCTGCCGGCTCCTTCGAGCAGAAGCCGGGTTGTCCCCCCGACGTGATTCGGTCCCTCGGTCAGGAGCGCCTCGGGCGCATCTGCGCCGGCGAATGTTACAACCCGGGCGACCGTCGCCGGCGTATCAGCCGCATCGAAGTGATACGCATTCAGCGGCAGCGCAGCGAGGACGAGCCCGTCGCCGACCTCATCGAGGATCCGTGGACTACGATTCCCTGTCCGGAAGGGCCGGAGCTCTGCGTCGTCGAGTTCGAGGACCCGTCGTACGGCGAGCGCGACCGAGATCTGCTGTACTACGTCCGCGCGATCCAGGAACCGACGCCAACCGTGAACGGCGGTGGCCTTCGATGTCGAGGCGGCGAGTGCGAGCCCTGCTACGGTAACTTCCGCACCCCCGTCAAGGACGACTGCCTGGTCGACACTGAAGAGCGCGCCTGGTCCTCGCCGATATTCTTACTGGCCGGTCCTGAGCCATGAGCCGGCCGTGGCTGTTCGCCGGCGGGATGCTCGTCGGGGCTGCCCTGGCCGTCTTCTACATCGTTCGCGTACCGGACACCGCCGAGCCCAGCACGGACGCCGTCGCCTGGGTGAACGATCGCCCAGTCTCCCGTGCGTCGTATGAGAGCGCGCTCCGGGCCGTGGCCGGTGATCGCAAGGGTGGGACGCTGCGTGAAGACGATCGCGAACGGGTGCTCCAGCGCTTGATCGATCAGGAGCTGTTGATCGATCGCGCGATCGAGCTCGGGCTCCACGAGCGCGACCCGCAGATGCGAAACCAGCTGTCCACCGCGATGATCGATTTCTTGGTACGCCGTGCCGAAGACGAAGCGAGGGAAGCTGACGATGCAGCGCTCCGCGCCTTCTATGAGGAGCAACGTTTCCGCTTCGAGCGTAGCCCGCAGTATCGCATCGCGGTCGAGGGCGGGGCGGTGCCATTGCCGGACGGCTTGCTCCTGGCCAAGGAAATCGAGCAGCGCCTCGGCCCGAGCGCGACCCGGAAGGCGACCGAGCTCGAGCTTGGCGCGTCGGCCGTCATCGGCGAGGGCAGCGGACAGTACACGGTTCGTCTGCTCGAGCGGCGTGATGGCGTGCTGGTGCCCTTCGACGAAGCGCGCGACGCCGTCGAGGCCGCCTATCTTCGCGACCGCAGTGAAGTGGCGGTGCGTGAGTTCCTCGAAGTGGCCCGCCAACACACCGACATCCGCGTCGAGGCCGACAGGTGAAGCGCCTAGCGATGCCAGCTCTCCTCCTCGGGCTGCTCGTTCCAACGTCCGTGCTCGCGCATCAGAAGAGCGTCTCGTATTCGAAGTGGACCCTTCTCGAAGACGGGGCCATCGCCGAGGTCAGAGTTCGGTGGCTCGAGCTCACATCGCTCCCGGCCGTCCGTGATGCCGCGGATACGCCCTTCGATCGCTCGATCGTGCTCCCGTATCTTCAATCCAAGCTCTATCTCGAAGCCGACGCCGGCCCTTGCGAAGCGATTCCGTCGAGCACCACTTGGCTCGCGGCCGAACGGGGCTGGCTCCGCGTCGAATGGCGGGTCCGCTGCAGCTCGCCGCCGGCTAGCCTCCACAGCGAGTTGTTCACGTCTCTCATCAACCACGTGCACCTCGCTACGGTCCTCGGCCCCGTGCCGATCGATGTCGTTCTCTCTTCGACAGCTCCGAGGGCCGCGATCGATTCGACGAGTAAGACGGGAGGAGCCGGGGGAATCGGCAGCTACCTGCGTCTCGGCGTCGAGCACATCCTCAGCGGTTGGGATCATCTCGCGTTCTTGCTCTTGTTGATCGTGGTCGCCCGGCGGCTTCGTGAAGTGGCGGTGCTCGTCACCGGGTTCACCGTCGGTCACAGTGTCACGCTGGCGGCAGCGGCGTTCGGCGTCGTGGTCCCTCATGCGCGCGCCGTCGAAGCCACCATTGCCGCTTCGATTCTGATCGTCGCGCTCGAAAACGTTGACATGGAGCGACTGCGTGGCGGCGTGCTCGTCATTCTCGGTGCCGTGGTGTTCTTTGCAGCGAGCGCGGCGTTCGGAGGGCTGTCTGCGTTTTGGGGGCTTGCCCTCTTCACCGCTTGCTACTTCGCGCTGCTTCGTACGCGGACTGGCGCCGGTCGCCTGCGTTGGGTGATCGCTTGCCTCTTCGGATTCGTTCATGGCCTCGGCTTCTCCGGCGTGCTGCTCGAGCAAGAGCTCCCGCGCGCGCAGCTGGTCCAAGCGCTGTTCGGCTTCAACGTCGGCGTGGAGCTCGGCCAGCTCGCGATCGTCGCGTGCATCTGGCCGATCCTTCAATGGCTGCGAAGCCGCGAGCTCGGCACGGCAGTCGTCGATGCGACTTCGTTTGCGGGCGTGGCCCTTGGCACGTTTGCCTTGGTCATCCGCGTGTTCGGCTAGCGGGTTAGCAATCGCTGGCACTTTGGTGCGGATGATAATAGTCTCGGCCCACTCGTGCTTAGCGAAGCTTGAAAGAGGGAAGACATGAACTTCAGTCGTAGAGAGATCCTCAAGGGAATGGGAGCCGCGGGTCTGACCCCGTTGCTGGTTACCGGATGTGACAGCAGCAGCGATGGCTCCGGCAGTTTGCCTCCGCTTCCTGAGCTCCCCGTATACGAATCGAGCGGTCCCCTCGGTCCGGAGAACCTGTTCGAGCACGGCGTGGCGAGTGGCGATCCATTGACCGACGGCGTCATCCTCTGGACCCGCGTGACCCCGGAGATGCCGGATCCCCCGGTCGAAGGGGTAGAGCCCGAGCCGCCAGCGCCCGTCGAGGTCTGGTGGGAGATGGCCCTCGACGAGGACTTCCTCGAGCGCACGGCGCAAGGCACGCTCATGACCGATGCCTCGCGTGACTTCACGGTGAAGGTCGACGTGCCGGGTCTGGTATGGGGCCGGAACTACTACTATCGCTTCGCTACGCAGGGCCGCTGGAGCTCCGTCGGGCGCACCCGCCTTGCGCCCATCAGCGCTCAGGCCAGCAAACTTCGCTTCGGGGTCTGCTCCTGCGCCAACTATGGATTCGGCTACTTCCACGGATTTCGCCACATGGCCGCGCGCGCCGATCTCGACGCGGTGTTGCACCTCGGCGATTATTTCTACGAGTACGGCAACGGCTCCTTCCCCACTGCGGATCTGCAACTTCGCATGCTCGAGCCACCACACGAGACCGTGACCCTCGAGGACTATCGCACACGGCTCAGCCTGTACCGGCGTGACCCGGACCTGCAGGAGTGTCATCGACAGCACCCCTTCATCGCCGTCTGGGACGACCACGAAACCGCCAACAACTCTTGGCTGGGGGGTGCGGAGAACCACGATCCGGCGACCGCGGGCCCTTGGGAGGACCGCGTCGCGGCCGCGCGCCAAGCATTCTTCGAGTGGATTCCGATCCGCGACAAC
>CAXMRM010000126.1:0-4295 GCA_964196015.1 uncultured Myxococcota bacterium | reverse complement strand
TGTACGCGTTGTACCAAGTCATGGTCGCCCTTTTTGGAGGAGCCCTCTGAGGCCTCCTCAGATTTGGACGCATTGGACAGCGGTTGATTCACCCAAGATCCTCGACGTTTTCAAGGGGTTAGTCGCCGTCGCGACCCACCTGTGTTGGTCTACGCGTAAATGATCCTGAAGGCCAGCTATCGACGTTGCACGGTTCCCGGAATCGTGGTTTTTGCCTGGTTTTCAGTGGGCGGGCAGCTAGGTTCAGCCGGTGCTGGACCTGGGCTCTCTGAATTCTCCTCAGCGCGAGGCAGTCGTTCACGAGGGAGGGCCGCTCGTGGTCTTTGCGGGCGCCGGAAGCGGTAAGACGCGTGTGATCACGTTTCGCATCGCGCATCTCATCGCCACGCACGACGTGGCCCCTTGGACGATTCTCGCGGTCACCTTCACCAACAAGGCGGCTGGCGAGATGCGAGACCGTCTACTGCGGCTGCTCGGTGAGCAGGGCGCCGCCGTTCAAGTGGGCACGTTTCACGCGACATGCGCCCGGCTGCTGAGGCGCCACGGAGAGAGCTTCGGGCTGACCAAGGACTTCACGATCTATGACGACCAGGACCAGCTGGCGCTCGTGAAGCGTGTGCTTCGCGACCTGGGCCTCGACGAGAAACGATATCAGCCAAAGGCCATGGCAGGCCGGATCAACCGTGCCAAACAAGAAATTCAGGGGCCTGACGAGATCGAGACGCCCGACACCTGGTCCGAGGTCGTGCGCCGTGTGTACACGACATACGAAGAACGGCTTCACCAAGCCAATGCCCTCGACTTCGGCGATTTGATCTACCGCACCGTGCGCGGGCTCGAATCCGACGATTCGTTTCGCGAAGCAGTGGTCGGGCGCTTCTCGCACGTGCTCGTCGACGAGTTCCAGGATACCAACCACGCGCAATTCCGGCTGGTCCAGCTCCTATCGGAGGGGCACCGGAACCTGTGCGTCGTCGGGGACGACGATCAGAGCATCTACCGGTGGCGTGGCGCGGATCGCCGCAACATTCTCGATTTCCGCGCGTCGTTCCCAGACGCCACCCTCATCAAGCTCGAGCAGAACTACCGCTCGACGCAGCGCATCCTCCGCGCTGCCAACGCGGTGATCGCGCGCAACACGGACCGCGAGCCGAAGGAGCTCTGGACCGACAATCAAGAGGGCGACGCGATCCTGGTCGTGCGCACCATGGATGAGCGCGACGAGGCGCGCCTCGTGTCGCGAGGGGTTCGCGAGCTCCTCGCTCAGGGACGCAGCCTCTCGGACGTCGTGGTCTTCTATCGGACGCACGCACAGTCACGCGTGATCGAAGAGTCGCTTCGAAGCGCCAATATCGCCTACCGAATTGTGGGCGGCATGCGCTTCTACGACCGAGCGGAGGTAAAAGACCTGCTCGCCTACCTGCGCGTGATGATCAACCCAGCAGACGACATGAGCCTGCTCCGGATCATCAACACGCCAACGAGAGGCATCGGAAAGACCACCATCACGCGCCTTCTCGACTATGCCGCGCAGCAGGCGCGCACCCTCTCGGACCTCCTCGACGACGAGCTGACGCTTGCTCAGTTCGGCAGCGCAGCACGCAAACGTCTCGGCGCCTTCGCCGGCCTCATGTCCAGCCTCCGCGACGTGGCGGCTTCCGGCGCCCCACTTGGTGAGATCGGCGCCGAGCTCGTGACTCAGTGCGGGTATGCCGAGACGCTGAAGCACGACGACACGCCCGAGGCCGACGCCCGGTTCCAGAACATCCAGGAGCTCGTTGCCTCGATGGACGAGTTCGAGCGCGAGCACACTGAATCCACGCTGGCAGATTTCCTCGAGAACGTGACGCTACACACCTCGGCCGATGAGGAGGCCGGTGGTGCGCTCGCCCGTACAGCGCTCTCCGGCGAGCGCACCACCGGAGGGCGCTCTACTGCCGGGGATAGAGTGACCCTTATGACGGTGCATGCGGCCAAGGGCCTGGAGTTCCCGGTGGTCATGGTCACCGGCCTCGAAGAGCAAGTGTTCCCTTTCAAGGGCATCGACCCCTGGGAAGACCCCGAGGAGCTCGAAGAGGAGCGGCGGCTCGCGTACGTGGCCTTCACGCGGGCGAAGGAGCGCTTGGTGCTGAGCTTTGCCGCGATTCGAAGGATCTTCGGCCAGCAGCGGGTCGGCATCCCTTCACGGTTCCTGACCGAGCTGCCGGGAGAAGACATCGAGTGGATCGGCGCAAGGTCGAGCTCACCTTCGCGCCCTTCGGTTCCCGCAGCGCGCCGCCGCGACTCCAACGACAGCTACGTCGACTACAGCGAGGGTTCCGATCTCTCCGACCTCGAAGGCCTGCGGCGCGGCGCGCAGGTCCGGCACCCGAAGTTCGGCGTAGGCGAGGTGACCGAGGTGATGCAGGGCTCGCCTCCACGCGTTTCGGTGCACTTCCCCGGCTGGGGTACGCGGAAGATCATCGCGTCGTACTTGGAGCCGGCGTAGCATATACTGTTGCATATGTGGTGGATCGTTGAGGTAAACCCGCATGACTACTAGCAAGCGAAGCACCAAGAAAGAGATGGGACGCGAGCGAGCGCTAGTATTGGCCAAGGCCCCTAGCCGGCGGATTCGGCGACGCTGACCGCCGGCGCCTCACCATGAAAAGCTCGCCGTACTCCAGTTCCGCTTCGTATTGATTGTGGGCCCTGCATCGGAGTTGGATGTTGCCTGCGCTGTGCTCCTAAGGCCCGCTCGATCACCGCGGCAGCGTCGCCATCAGGGATCTGGTGGCTCAGCAGGTCCTGAAGCTCCGCGAGCTTGTCGCGAGCCTCCTGGCCAATCGTTACTTGGAGCTTGTAACGCCGGGGCGAAAGAGGAGTGGTTCGAGACTTTGGTTTCGGGTAGCCCGCGACCTCCATCGGAAAATTCCTTTTCTCCACGGATCCAGATGCATCACCTCCTTCTGACGTTCTCGTGGGACCCTGCGCTCGCCTCACAGGCAGCGCGCGAATGGAAGCGGGCACATCCGGCTTCGGCGAGATCTCCGCGATGAGTTGCTCGATCTCACGCATGCTCTTGTGTTTCGCGCGCTGAAGGACCTCCTCATGATTGTCTTCGGTGAGGTGTCCGGCGAGCTGATGAACGCCGCTGAGGTGGAGCTCCCCGCGTGCGAGCATGCGAAAAATGCGGGGAAAACCACAGGCCGCGCGGCCTGCTCGGATGCGCTTGGCCGCAATTGTCTCCGACATGCGAAAGCGCTTCGTACAAACCGATACTCTGCCAACGATCGGCGAAGCGAATCGGGGCGCCCCTCAGATCCGTCATGGCCCAGCTACCTCAACACGCTTCGCGCACGTGCGAGGCAAACCGTCAGCGCCCGCGCCAGTGTCAGCGTCAGTGTCAGTGTCAGCGTCAGTGTCAGTGTCAGTGTCAGTGTCAGCGCCAGCGTCAGCGTCAGTGTCAGCGTCAGCGTCAGTGTCAGCGCCAGTGTCCGAGCGATCTAGCGATCTCACGCGAGTTGAACTCGCGTGATGCAGCCCACGTGAGCTGCATGCGTGGCGTTCTTCATGCGAGCGTTCGTTGCCTGCGATCCGGTGCCTTTACTAGGTACAAGGTTGAAATGAAGGAGACCTCGGGGAGCCGTGGCCGATAACAGGGCACGACGCTTGCTGGCTCATGCACAAGCATCGGTAATCACTCATCATTCGTCAAATACCGTCAAATGCCGGCAAATGCTGGTAATTGACGGCAACGAGGCTATCCTTGGGACATGGCTGAACTCGCAAAGCTCACGAGCCGAATCGACGCAGAGCTCCTCGACCTCCTGAACGCGTACGTCGAGCGGTCGGGTATGTCGAAGCAAGCGGTCATTCAGGTGGCGCTCGCCTCGTGGCTCGAAGACGTCGAGGATCTCGAGCTGATCGAGCAGCGTCGCGGCGAGGGCGCGTTCTTGTCGTTGGATGAAGCGAAGCGCGCGCTCGAGCTTTGACTCGAGAGTACGACATCAAGATCCACGAGGAAGCGCTCAAAAGCCTGTCCAGAATCGAACGCGTGCGCCGCGGGAAGTTGCTCGATGTAATCAAGGAGCTCGCGAAGGATCCCTATCCGCCGACCTCGAAGGCACTCAGGGGTTACGCAACTCGACGGAGGATCCGCTTCTCCTCGTATCGGATCATCTACGAAGTTGTCGCCGAGCAGCTCATCATCCATGTTTTCGATGCAGGGAACCGCAAGGACGTCTACAAGAAGTACGACCGCGAGTAGCCGCTCCACGGCCAAACCATTGCTCAGGCGACCGACTTGCTCTTCG
>CAXMRM010000125.1:0-12137 GCA_964196015.1 uncultured Myxococcota bacterium | reverse complement strand
ATCACGACGACGGCTGGAGACGCTTCCTGAGCCTGCGCCGCCGACGAGACGACGAGCAAACCAAGGACGAACACCGCCCGCACGAACCCACCAACGCCAAGTAACCCTTGCATAATCCCTCGGACGCACCGAAATAGGGCCGATTCACTGCCGACTCCAGCGCTTCGCTCGTGTTTACCCCCAGCTCCGAGGCCGGCCCAATAAATGACCGGCTGCGCCTCCGGTGAGGCAAGAATTTTCGAATGAGGGCACGTCTAGGGCGCAACGAACAGAGTCTCGAACGCATCGAGCGTTTCCGGATCCGGTGTCTCGGGCGCTCCGAGAGGCGGCAGCAGCCGAAGGGGCGGTAGGGGGTCTCCTTCGCGGCGAAAGCGGAAGTCATCGAGCTCGGCCAGCCCGTACGCGAGCGCTTCGGGACCGATGCGCTCGCGCCTCGCCATGTGCTCGAGTAACCGCCGCATCCTGCTCTTCATCGAGCGGGTTAGCGCGCCCCGCTCATACGAGACGTGGTAACGCTTCGGGGATGGCAGCATGCACGCGAGAAAGGCGGACTCAGCGGGGCTCAGCTCGATGGGCTCCCGGCCGAAGTAGTAGGCCGCCGCGTGCCTCAGCCCGTAGACGCTCGGTCCGTACTCGATCACGTTGAGATAGAGTTCGAGGATCTCGTCCTTGTTGAGCGCGTTTTCGAGCCACCAGGTGAGAATGACCTCTTGGACTTTCCGGGCGATGGTTTTTTCACGCTGCAGGTAGAGGTTCTTGGCAAGCTGCATCGAAATCGTGCTGGCGCCGACGACGTAGCGGCCCTCCTGGAGATTGCGCACCAACGCATCACGAATCGCCCACGGCGCAAAACCGCCGTGCTCGTAGAAGGCTCCGTCTTCATGGCTTACTACCGCTGCGGGCACGAACGGGTTGATGTCCGCGAATGCGACCCAGTACGCAGTGCCAGGGCCTGTACGCATCTCGAAGACCGTCCCGTCGGGCTCGAGCGCGCGGTGACGAAACGGCTCCTGAAATTGCTCGACGCGAACCCAGTTGGGTATGCGTTCGAACTGACAGAGATTGCGGACGCGAATCGAGAGCTCGGTCGCTTCAAGCTCCCGGGAGTCGAGAGAAATGTGAGTCAGGGCGCTCCAGTTACCCGACCATTCGAACGGGGCGAGTGATCCGAGGACGTCATCGGGGATCACCCCGACCACGTCGTTGCAACGGGTGGGCGGAAGCTTCGCGGTGAGATCGACGCGGTAATGCTCGGCGGTCCGCTCGAGCTCGCCCTCGATCAGCAGGCGGGTCTTGCCCATCCGGGCCTGGCCGCGTTCGATTCGAAACAGGCGCTCGGCGGGGTGCCAAATGCCGTTCCCTCCGACGTCGATCTGGATGTCCTCGACGGGCTCGGACGCAATCCGCTCTGAAGCCAGCGCGAGCCGCCGCAACTGCAAGTCACCCTCGATGCTCACCTGACCGGAAGAACTCGCCGCGAGCTCGAGCTCGGCGCTCAGCGTACCTACCTCCGTGTTGTAGAGCGGGAGCTCCGGTGCAAACGGCGCGATGAGCGCGAGTGAGATTCGGCGGAGTCGGATACTTCCGTGGGCGCGCGCCTCGCGCGGCATGACGCTGAGGTCGACTTTCAACGTTCCCTTGTTGGAGGTCTGACCGCCGACGATGACACGGTACCAGCCGTCGTCTCCTCCATGCAGAGCGCACTCGAAATCCTGGATGCGTTCTACGTGACCCTCGGAGGTCCGACTTTCGATCTGCACGCCGGACACGGCAATGCGGGCGTCCGGAGTCAGACGGTCGAAGAGCACGGGATTGGGGACGGTGTCAGTGTCAGCGTCAGCGTCAGTGCCAGCGTCAGCGTCAGCGTCAGCGTCGGCGTCAGCGTCGGGGGGCCTCAGCAAGGACACTGCGTCCCGAATCCGCGAGGTCAGGGCCCTTCCCTCTCCCTCCCCGTTGCGAAGAGAGCGCACGCTCGCGCCTTCGATGTCGAGCTCGCGAAGCCTCCATGCACCTTCGGCGCGCCGCAGTATCATTTTCGATGGTCCGACGGCAGCGTAGTCCGCGCTCCGTTCGCCCAGCAGGGTTTCCCCAACGCTCGAGCGCCAGTCGTCGCCCTCCTTGTGGAGGCTCACACCCTTCATCGACACCAACGGCCCGTCCGAATCGACTACGCGAACCGTCAGCTCGCTGATCGCATACTTCCTCCCGCCACCTCTAGAGCTAGTGGCTGCGGACACGGACGTGCTCCCGGAGATTTTTCTCCGCAGCTCCGCGACGGAGTCATCGAACCCTTCGTGTGTGAGATCCACCGTCACCTCGACGCCTCGGGCAGACACAGCGCGAACGGCTCTCGGTCCTTTGAAGATAGCCCCGAGAAGACTCATCCGCGCATCGACCTGATCAATGCGTACGACGAAGCCTCCGTGGCGACCCCGCATCTCGACGCCCAGAAGCTCCACGCCACCCATGCGGAGATGCGCCTCTTCGATCTGCGTGTCCACGCCGAAGCGATCGGCAATGAGATTGGACGCACGCGCCGTGGCGCGAGGGGCACCCCACGTCCAAAGGCCGATGACGAGCATCAGCACGACGAAGGCCGCGACCACCCATACGCGCCGCGAGCTGAGGAACCGCAGCATCGGAGAGAGATTATGCCGTGTCTAAAACGCGAAGCCTAGTAAAGCTTTCGACTATCGATTTGGATCGTCACCGGCCCGTCCACCGCGGATTGAACGAGCATCATCGCGCGAAAGGTGCCTGTTTCGACCAGCAACCCTTGGCCGCGCAACCCCTCGACCACCTCCAAGTAAAGACGCTCGGCGTCTTCGGGGTCTGCCGCTCCGTCGAACGAGGGGCGCCTGCCTCGCCGCACGTCCCCGAATAGCGTGAACTGGGAGACGACCAAGACCGCGCCGCCAATGTCGGCGATGGACAACGACATGCGTCCGTCATCGTTCGGGAACACACGCAGCCCCGCTATCTTGTCAACGGTGTACTGAACGTCCTTGGCCTCGTCGCCCTTCGCTGCGCCCAGGTACACCAGTAAACCTCGCTCGATAGCGCCGACCACCTCGCCGTCGACGGTGACACTCGCTTCGTTGACCCGCTGTACGACGGCGCGCATGCGGGGTTGCGTAGCACAGGCCGAATCGTCTTGCTCCAACGAGGCGATGTTCAATACTCCCCCACAATGAAGCCGGTAGTGGGTCTAACGGGTGGGATCGCATGCGGAAAGACCACCGTGGCAAAGCTATTCAGTGGCCTAGGCATCCCGGTGATCGACGCCGACGAGTTGGCGCGCGAGGTGGTGGAGCCTGGCACGCCCGGCCTGCAGCAGATCGTCGGCGAGTTTGGCAACGGCGTGCTCGACGCAACCGGGCGCCTCGATCGCAAGAAGGTCGGGGACTTGGTATTCGGTGACGAGGAAGCACGCGAAACACTCAATGCGATCATGCACCCGCTGATCGGGGCCGCGGGCGCCAGGCACATCGCGGCGCATCAAGACGACCCAGTACCATACCTGCTGTATGAGGCGGCACTGCTGGTAGAAACCGGCTCCTATAAAGCGTTTTCCGGGCTCATCGTCGTGAGCGCGGAGGAATCTCTGCAGCGGCTCCGGCTAATTGCGCGCGATGGTTTCACAGTCACCGAAGCCAACGCGCGGATCGCTTCGCAACTGCCTCTGGCTCGGAAAATTGCCGTTGCAGATCACGTCGTGACCAACAATGGCGACCTCCAAGCGACGCGACGGCAAGTCGCCGAGATCCACGAAAAACTAGTTGCGCAGTTCGCATCCGAGGAGTCGAAATAGTGGGCACGCTGGTACGATCGGTCCTGGTGACAGGCTTCCCCGGGCGGCAACTCGCCGTGCACCTGGTTCGAGAGCTTGCAACCCATGACGAGCGCTCGGTATGTTGCTTGGTGCATGAGAGCCAGCGGGCGCGCGCGCAGGAGTTGTTGGACGCGCTTCCTGCATCGGTTCGCGAGCGCATGTCGCTTTGGGTGGGGGACCCGCGGTCGATGGACCTCGGGCTTAGCGGAGAAGAGTTCGCCGTGCTCACCGAAAGTGTCGAAGTCATCCACCACTGCGGATCGGTTACCGATCCGGCAGGCACCAAAGAAGAGGCCGCCGGCAACGTCCGCGCGGCAGCTGAGGTTTTGGAATTCGCCGAGGCCGCGCCGCGATTGAAGCGCCTCGTCTGCTGGTCGAGCGCCACCGTGTCGGGCAACCGCGAGGGCTTCGTCAAGGAAACTGAGCTCGACGACGAGATGGGGTTTCGCAATCTCATCGAAGAGTCTCTTTATCGAGTGGAGCGCATGCTCCTCGAGTCGGCCGATGAGCTGCCGATCGTCGTGCTACGCCCCGCGCTCATGGTGGGCGATTCGGTCACGGGCGAAGTCGAAGACCTGAACGGGCTATACCTGTTGATCCGCTTCCTGCTGAGCGCGCCAGATGACTACCGAATCCCGACGCCGAGCCGAACCGGCGTCCGAATCAGCGCGGTCCCAGTCGACTACGCAGTCAGGGCCGGCCTCCACATCTCGGCGGTTGAATCCTCGATCGGTCGCACTTTCCACATCATCGACCCAAAGCCCGTCACCGTGCAGCACGCCCTGCAGCTCTTCGCCGAGGCAACCGGCCGCCCCGCCCCCCGAGAACACGACCCACTCAACCTCGCCACAGCGCTGATGCGAGCTCCGGGCTTACAGCGGTTCCGTAACACGACCCGCGCGTTCCTCGATCACTTGAAGACCGACGTAATCTACGACGACCGCAACACCCGCGAGCTACTGACAGGCACCGGCATTCTTTGCCCGGCACTGGAGAGCTACGTCGACATGATGGTGGCAAGGGCGCGGCAGGATTGACCCCCGGCCCCAGATCTCAGATCTCAGATCTGAGGAAGGGGGACTGAGGCTGGTGATCTGGGGACTTGGGCTCGGGATCATGAACACCTAACTCCCGGCTAGTGTCATTGACGACACGCGGAATGTCGGGGAAGCGACGGCGGTTCGTTGATCCAAGTCATCCGCGACGGCGTCGATGCGCTGTAAGAGTTGATCCAGGTTGAGCGAGATCGTTACCTCGGAGACCGGGTCGGCCAGTTCGCCGTTTTGGATCAGAAAGCCCGAGGCGCCTCGGCTGAAGTCGCCGGTGACTGCGTTGAAGCCGAAGCCCATCATGCCAGTGACGTAGAGGCCGTGTTGGGTGTCGGCGATGAGCTCGTCTCGCGATTGAGAGCTGGCTTTCAAGATCAGGTTGCTGCTGGAAGATGAGATTCCGCCTGCAGCTGACCTCGAAGCGCTGCTGGTGCTCTTCTGGCCAAGCTTTCGCGCACTGTAGGTGTCCATCAAATACGTCTTGAGCACCCCGCCCTCGACGACGACGTTTCGACGCGACAGCAAGCCCTCGCCGTCGAAGGCGCGGGAGCCTGGCGCTCTCGCGAGCAGCGGGTCGTCCACGATGTCGACGAGCTCGCTCGCGACTCGGGTGCCGACTCGGTCGACCAAGTAAGAGCTCTTCCTCCAAATCCCGCCTCCGAGGACGCATCCAGCGAAGAGACCGAGAATCGAACGTGCGGCGTCTTTGTCGAAGATCACCGGCAACTCTTGGGTGGGAAGCTTCTTCGCGCCGAGCTGGGCGATCGTGCGGCGGGCCGCCTCCTCGCCCACTGCTTGGCTGTCCTCGAGGTCCGCGTAGTGCCGGGAGGCCGACCAGTGGTAGCCGCTTCGCTTCTTTCCACCTTCGTCGTCGGCGACTGGATTGACGACGATCGAAGCGTACGTCCCGTAGTCACTGCCTGCGAACCCGCCACTCGTCACCAGCGCGCTCACGCCTACGGCGCGAGTGAACGAGGCGCCCTCGCTGTTGGTTATGCGCGGATCGAACTCAAACGCCGCGCGCTCACCCTGCAGCGCGCGGCCGAGCGCTTCGTCGGCCGAAATCTGGCTGACACCCTCGTCGAACGTGTCCAAGTCTTCCCACTGCGACTGCGACGAGAGCTCCGACGGGTCGGGTGGCCCCGCTAACTCGTCGGACTCGCTGAGCCGTGCGAGCTCGAGCGCATCTTCGATCAGCATCCGCTGCCCCACCTCACTCAAGTCGCTCGTGTATGTCGCCGCTACGCGCTTGCCGACCATCACCCTCAAACCCAGCGCCCGCGACCCGGCTTCCTCGACCAGCTCCGGCTCAGCCATGCGAACTTTCACGGAAAGGTGAGACCCGCTGTGGACCCCGGCCTCCGCAACGTCGGCCCCTGCGTCGATGGCACGCTCCACGACCGAGCGCCCTAGGTCGATCAATGCTTGGGACTCTCCCTCTGCCTTGCTCATCCGCCCGCCACCTGCGTCCCGCCGACGGTCATCGAGGCGATCTTGATGGTCGGACACCCGACGCCGACCGGAACGGATTGCCCCTCCTTGCCGCACGTCCAAATGCCGTCCGATACCTCGAAGTCGTGGCCCAGCATGACCACGTTGCGCATCGCGTCCGGCCCGTTGCCGATGAGGTTCACACCCTTGAGTGGCGCGGTGACCTTGCCGTCTTCGATCAGGTAGCCCTCGGTCAATGAGAACACGAAATCTCCATTGGAGATGTCGACCTGTCCGCCGCCGAACTTCTTCGCGTAAACGCCACGGCTAACGCTGCGAATGATGTCCTCCGGCGCGTCCTGTCCGCCAAGGAGCATCGTGTTGGTCATCCGCGGCATCGGATGTGAGCGGAAGCTCTGCCTGCGACCGTGGCCGTCCGGGGTCGTGGCGAAAAAGTCCGCGCTGTGGCGATCCTGCATGTAACCCTTCAATACACCGCCCTCGATGAGAACCGAGCGAGTCGGGATCTGCCCCTCGTCGTCGATGTTGATGGAGCCGCGCGACCCTTGCAGCGATGCGTCGTCGACGACGGTGCACAGCGCGCTTGCGACCTCCTCACCCAATCGGCCCGAGTAGTTGCTCGTTTTCTTGCGGTTGAAGTCGGCCTCGAGACCGTGACCGACCGCCTCGTGCAACAGGATGCCACTGTCGCCCGGCGCCAAGACCACGTCCATCTCACCGGCTGGCGCTTCGCGGGCGTCGAGCATCGTCAGCGCTTGCTGCACCGCCTGCTCAGCATGCCATTGCGGCGTCTTGTCGTCGAAGTACTCGAGGCCCATCCGGCCACCGCCACCCGATGAACCCGACTGACGGTTCCCTCCGTCCTCCGCAATCACTCGAATGCCGAACCGGATCAACGGCTGACGGTCGTGCGCCATGTGGCCGAGGCTGTTGGCGATCAGGATCTCGCGAACGCTTTCAGCGAACGACGCGTCGACTCGGACCACTCGCGGATCGGAGGCTCGCGCAGCACGATCGGCGCGCTCGAGAATCACCTTTTTCGCGTTGCCGTCCACAACGAGCGACTCCACCGAGACCGGGTAGCGGCTGGGCGCGTCGCGCATCGACACCTCAATCGGAGCGACCGGCTGGCCGCCGACCGCAATTTGCGCTGCTGTCTCGGCCGCCTGCTTCATCGCCTCGAACGAGAACTCTTCGCAATATGCGTACCCGGTCGCGTCGCCCTTCATGACCCGGACGCCCAGGCCCATCGACACCGCCCGCGTTGCGGATTTCAGAATCTGCTCGTCGTAGACGTAGCTTCCGCTGACCGAGTACTCGAAAAACAAGTCGGCGTAGTCACCGCCTTTCTCGAGAGCAATCCTCAGGAGGCGATCGGCGATGTCCGCATCGATGGTATGCGAGCCGCGCTCGGCAAACGGTGCATGGTAACGGCCTGTCATGAGCTGGTGCGCACTCTAGGGCGCGGCTGCAGCGATGGCCACTTCTATCGGGCCAGGAAACCAATGGCGGTGTCGATGATGCGCTTCTGACGCGCTTGCCCGAGGCCTGCGAAGATCGGAAGCGCCAGGACTTTACGGCTGGCCTCCTCCGACACCGGAAGCGAGCCCTCCCGATAGCCGAGATACTCGAAGCACTCCTGACGATGAAGCGGCACCGGGTAGTAGATCGCGGTCGCGATCTTGTCGGCTCGGAGGTGCGCCTGCAGCTCGTCCCGGCGCGAGGTGCGGATGACATATTGATTGTAGATGTGGCCTTCGAAGCGTCGCACTGGGGGACGCAGCAGGCTCTCGTCCAAGTTGGAAGCTAAAAACGCGGCATCGTAACGCGCCGCGTTCTCTCGGCGGCGCGCAGTCCAGGCCTCGAGCTCGGGTAGCTTCACGCGCAAGAGCGCAGCCTGCAGGGAGTCGATGCGGAAGTTTCCGCCAATCACCGAATGGTAGTACTTGGGGCTGCTGCCGTGCGCGCGCATCACTCGAACCTTGTCCGCAAGGACAGAGCTCTGGCTGGTCACGAGCCCGCCATCCCCGAAGCCGCCAAGGTTCTTCGATGGGAAAAAGGAGAAACAACCGTACGCGCCGAGGCTACCTACGGGCCCTAGAGGGCTCTTCGTCCCAATCGCCTGCGCGGCGTCCTCTATGATCGGCAGATCGTGCTTCGTGGCGATCCTCGTCAACCCTCCCATGTCGCACGCCTGGCCAAACAGATGAACGGGAAGAATCGCGCGGGTGCGCTCCGTGACTGCGGCAGCGACCTGCTCGACGTCGATGTTGAACGTGTCTGGCCGAATGTCGACGAAGACCGGGGTCGCGCCCACGCGCGCGATGCATCCCGCCGTTGCGAAGAAGGTAAACGGCGTCGTGATGACCTCGTCACCTGGGCCGATGCCAAGCCCCATCAAGGTGACCATCAGTGCATCTGTCCCGCTCGAAACAGCGATCGCGTGCTTCACGCCGATGTAGTCGGCCACCTCGCGCTCGAACGCCGCGACCTCCGGACCGAGGATGTAGCGTCCTGAGCGAATGACCTCGGCGGCCTTCTCGGTCAGCCGATCGATCAACGGTCCGTTTTGGGCCACGACATCCAGCATAGGGATTGCTTCGTCACTCACGGCTTCTCACCCATCGGCAGCTCTGTGGCGCCAGTTCGTATTCGTCGCCGCATCGGGGGCACAGGCCGTCGGCGGGCAGCACTTCCCCGCACCGGCAGACCCAGGCGGTGCGCCGCGCGGGGTTGCCCACCACGACGGCATGGGCGGGGACGTCTTTGGTAACCACGCTGCCCGCTCCGATCAGCGCATACTCACCGAGGGAGTGTCCACACACAATCGTCGCGTTGGCGCCGACGGTGACACCCCGCCCCACCGGTGTCGGCGCAAAGTCGTCTTTGCGCTCGACGTGTGCGCGTGGTGTTAGCACGTTGGTAAATACGCAGCTCGGTCCGAGAAAAACGTCGTCCGCGATCGTCACGCCCGTATACACCGACACGTTGTTTTGGATCTTCACGCCGTCCCCGATCTCCACACCCGATCCAATGAAGACGTTTTGTCCGAGGACGCAGCCCGTGCCGATCGTCGCGCCACTACACACGTGGGTGAAATGCCAGACGCGCGTCCCGGCGCCGATTCGCGCCCCGTCGTCGACGACCGCCGTTCCGTGAATGAATGGCTCTGCGCGACTCACGCGGCACCCCGCTTCATCCAGCCATCTTAGCAGGACGGCGGGTCTTCCCCGCAACTTGTGCCGGAACCGTGCCGTCAGCGCAGCATTGCACGGCATTCCGACACGTATGGGCCTTTGCCAAGCTTCACGCAGTTTCGATAGGCCTGGCGCGCGCCTTGCCGATCGCCTCGTGACTGCCGAGCTGCGCCGAGCGCGACCCAAGCAAGGCCGTTCGTCGGGTCGACGGCTGTCGCGCGTTCCGCGAGCTCGGCCGCCTCGCGGGTGTGGTTCCGCGCCAACATCAAGCGAGCGAGCTCGGCCAACGCGGGGCTACCCTCCGGGTTGAGCTCGATGGCCCGCCGGTAGGCCGCCGCAGCACGCGCACCTCGCTTCAGCCGACGAGCCAGCGCAAGCTGCGCTTCATACGTATCCGTCGCTCCGGTTTCGGGAAAGACCGCGACGGGATCGGGGCCCCTCTCCGTCACCTCGCCCGACACCGTCGCTGGCTCTGCCACTGGCTCTGTCGCTGCCACTGTCGCTGCCACTGGCGCTGGCGCTGCCGCTGTCACTGGCGCTGTCACTGGCGCTGTCACCGCCACTGGCTCCGTCGCCGACATCCAATACGCGACCGCCCCAACGCCACCGCCAATCGCCAACACCAGCAACGCCCAAGGCAACATCGATGGCTTCGCGGCAGGCGTGGGAACGATGGAGCTCGGTTGGACTGCGCGCGGCGCGCGGATGCTCGCTTTAGCTGCGCCATCGTCGAACACCTGTTCGAACGTCAGCGGGGCCGGGTCGACCTCGGGAGGCTCGTTATACTCGATCACGCGATCACTCGGAGGCCTCGAGCGCACGAACGGGCCTGGGGGCGGGTCGGAGTCGATGGCGACGATCGCCTCCTCGACCTCGGGGTCGTCGCGCAGCTCTTCGAGCGTGTTGTCCCAGCGCCCGACTTCGACCGTCTCACGGCTCGAGACCTCTTCGATCTCGTCGATTGCGGGAACGCGTCCTGCCCAATTGAGAATCGTTCCGCCTCCGTACATCGAGCTCTCGGGTCGCACCGCCTGAAAACCCGCGGGTGTATGCCGGCGCGAACGGGTCGGCGGCGGCGCAGGCTGCCACCCTAACCCGGCCTCCGGCGGCGGAGCGGACGGCCGGATGATCTCTTCCGCCGAGCTACCCATTGCCACCCCAGCGGGCGAAGGAAGCGAGACCGGCGTCGACATCTGATCGAACGGCGGCACAGACTCCCTCACCGAAGTCGACGAAGCCTCCAGCGACGGAAGCAGCGGGGCACCGGGCACCGCGAAGCCTATACCCGGTAGCCCAGCCGGGCCGGGAATGGTGTTGACGCCCTCCTTGGGAGGCGGGGCTGAGGACCGGACCGCAACCTCGGTCAGAATGGGAATGCTGTCCTGGATTCGACCGACCTCACGAACGATCCCTTCGAAGTACAGGTCCACGACCTTTCGAAGGACCTCGACATGGTCACCGCCGTGCGCGCGAAGGACCTCGCTGACTGCCCGCTGCCCGTCGATCAGCCGCACTATCTCGTTCTGCTCGTCCGGCATGTCCTGAAGCCGCTCGCGAAGCATCTCCGCGTCGACTTCGAGCACCGCATCGAACGATGGAAGAAGCTCGGACAAACGGCTCCACTCGTCGAGCCTTCGCATCCCTTCCATCAAGAGCGCTTGCGTCGTCCGGTGGACGGTGCGCTCGCTCAAGCTCACACGCCTGAACTCGAGGTCGAAGGCGCCGTCACGCCAGAGCAAGTGCCGATAGACCGCATCCTCGCCGCCCAAGTTCTCGACGGTGGCGTTTATCACCGCGCCCGAGTCAAAGGAGATCATGCCCTCCTGCCCGTCGGCAGAGACGAGAGTAAGCACCCCGGACTTCCGGCTCACGTCGATCGTCTGTAACAGGTCAACGACGCTCATCTCTGAAAGGGAGCCGCTGAACCGCGTCTTCGCGTCGCTGCTCTTTTGGGCGAGCACCGCTCGCGCCTGCCGTGCGAGCTCGATGCCAACTCGC
The DNA here is from genome assembly GCA_964196015.1 of uncultured Myxococcota bacterium. Lineage (GTDB taxonomy): Bacteria > Myxococcota_A > Polyangia > Polyangiales > Houyiibacteriaceae > SG8-38. The sequence continues at coordinate 609 of CAXMRM010000125.1, read as the reverse complement.
GCGACCACCTCCCGGATGTAGATCGGCTTGGTGAGGTAGTCCTCGACGCCGAGCTCCAGCCCACGGATCTTGCTCTCGATCGACCCGTCGCTCGACAGGAACATGAACGGGATGTCTAACCACTCGGAGTTCTGCCGCAGCTGCTCGACGAACTCGAAGCCGTTCATGTCACCGAAGGTCGTGTCTGAGAGGATCAGGTCCGGCTTGTTGGTGTGCAGGATCTCGAACGCCTTCCCCACAGTGGGACAGCCGGCTACGTTGTAGCCCGCGTTCCGGAGGCTCACCTCGAGCACGCGGAGGCTACGGGGATCGGCATCGACGACGAGGAGGTTTTGCTTGGTCACTGCAACCTTTTGTCAGCGGGAGTGTGCGAATGGGCACGGCACCATGTCAAGCATGCCTTCCCATCACCGACGTGATAACTTGGCAGTAGCGGAATGACAAAGCTCGGGGACACCTTAGGCATGATCATCGGCGCAGTACTCGTACTGGCCGCGTGCGAGAAGCCGCCTGCCGAGATGGCCTTCGACGAGCTGAACCCAGACTTCGGAGGCCTCCAGGGCGGCAAGACCGTCCGGGTCGTCGGCCAGAGCCTTCGCTTGGACATCG
>CAXMRM010000124.1:0-9174 GCA_964196015.1 uncultured Myxococcota bacterium | reverse complement strand
CAAAGACTACATGCCGTTCTTCCGCAGGATGTTGCTCGCGTTCGGCATCGTCTTCGAGGTGCCGGTCATCGTGACCTTCCTAGCCGGCGCGGGCATCGTGACGTGGCAGCAGCTGTTGAAGTTCTCGCGCTGGTGGATCGTGTGTGCATCGTTCATTTCGATGCTGCTCACACCACAGGACGTCTACACGATGGTGATGATGCTGATCCCGCTCGTGCTGCTCTACTTCGTCGGGGTTGGCTGTGCGTACTTGCTCAGCGTCTTCCAAAAGAAGCCCAGTCCCTAGCCTCGCTCGGGCACCGGGTAGGGCGGGTACTTCGGCACGTCCTCGGGGATGAACCACTGCTCGCCCCAGATACTGGCGCCGCCGTCGATGTAAAACGTCTGGCCCGTCACGTAATCGGCGTAGCGCGACGCGAGGTACGTGAGCAAATGAGACACTTCCTCCGCGGTGCCGAGCCGGTGCAGCGGGTTGGCCTTTTCAGCGTTGTCGAGGAGCTCCGGCGGGTACTGCTTCGTGCCGCTGGTGACGATCACACCGGGCGCCACCGCGTTGGCCCGGATGCCGTGAATCGCCCATTCTACCGCAAGCGTCTTCGTCATGTTGGCGACGCCAGCGCGCGCGGCTCCGGTGTGCACCATGCCTGGGAACCCCCGGTTGATTTGCGCGATGACGTTGACGATTCGTCCTCGTTTCTGCGGGATCATGGCCTTGTTGGCGACGGCGTGCGTCATGCTCCAGGTACCGATCAGGTTGTTGCGAATGACCGCAGCGAAGCCTTTCGGCGAGAGCGCCTCGGCGGTCGTAGGGAACTGCCCACCTGCGTTGTTGATCAGCACGTCGATGCGCCCAAAGCGGTCTAACACCGAATCCACGTACGCTGCGATCGCATCCGGCTCTCGGATGTCGCATGGGGCGCCAAACGCCTCGATGCCTTTGGATTGGAGCTCGGCTACTGCGTTCTTCAACGGGTCCGGGCGCCTTCCGCAGATAGCCACCTTGGCTCCCAAGAGCCCCATTTCCGTTGCCGAGGCGAGACCAATGCCCGTCCCGCCCCCGGTGATCAAGACGACTTCGTCCGAGAACAACCCATCGACGTACACCTGATCCATGCAGCGGCTCATACCACGGGAGACAAGATCAGACGACGCAAGCGTCAGCCTGCGGCGACCGTCTCTCGATCTCGAATGAGCGTCGTCACGAGCTCTCGCAAGTCCTCGGCAAAAAAGGGCTTTGGAAGCGTTGCCTCGACCCTGAGGCGTCGCGCGATTTCGTTTCGCGCCGTGCTGGCGCTCAAGAGGACGACCGGCACTTCGGTGTGCCTCCAGCGGCGGCGGAACTCGAGCAGGAACATCTCACCGTCTTCGATGGGAAGCATCAGGTCGACGACCATCAAGTCGGGCAACTGCACCTTGCACTGCGCCAACGCGGAACGGACGTCGCCTGCAGCGATGACGGCATGCCCGTCCTGTTCGAGCAGGACTTGGAGCATGTGTCGCACCGAGGGGTCGTCATCGAGAACGAGAATCGTCTTCTTTGCGGTCACACGTGCATCCTAACAGGAGGTTCGCGCATCGCGAATATGTGCTCACTGCCTACATTGGAGCTGCTAAGCTCACCTCGTATGACCTCCGGTGTTCGTGCTGCCGCGGCGGCGCTCTGTTTGGCGGCTTGCGCAGGGACGAGCCCTCCGCCTCCGTCTCACACCGTGATCGACCCAGGCGACCTCTACCCGCTGCAAGCGGGCAACGCCTGGTCCTATGACGTCGATACCGGCGAGGCTTCGACCACGCTTGCGATCACTCGAGTCGAGGCGTTCGACGGGCGCATCGCGGAGGTGCACACCGGGCGCGCGGTCCTGCGCTACGAAGTGCTTGCCGAGGGCATTCGTGTGTCGCCCGGCCCCGCATGGCTAGTCCGTGCTCCGCTCGCGGAGGGTGCGACGTGGCCGGGGCGCGGAGGGCGCACCGCACGTTTGATTTCGACCAACGCCGCCGTCGAGACGCCCGCCGGCACCTTCGATCAATGCGTCGAAGTCTTGGAGACGGGCGGTAAGCTCGAACTCGAAGTGCGCACCGTGTACTGCCCGGGAGTGGGTCCGGTGTCGGTCCGCTCGGCGATGCGCTCGAACGTGAGCGATCGTGTCGTGACGGTGTCCGCGCAGCTTCGGGGCTACCACGTCAGTCTTCTTCCGTCTCCGGATCGCTAGGCGACACTTCCACCTCGACGAAGTGGGTGCGGAGCTCGACCACCAGTGACAGTGAGCCTTCGGCGAGGAAGACCTGGCGCCAACTCAGGCCATTGCCGTCCGTCACCTCCAGGGCGTGTCGCGTGCCCGGCACAACACCGAACACGATGTTGTCGATTCTGCTACCGTCGAGCAATACTTCTGCCCCGGGCGGCGCGCCGAGCAATTTGACGGTCGCCATTCGGACAGCATGCTCCGGCGTCCCCGCTCGTCGCGCGGCCGGGTTTCGCTCGGTCAGTGCCCAGGCGATCGCCACCAGCACCGCCAGCACCGCGAATGCCATCATCCAACGGCTGTCCAACACGCGCCCCACGGTGTTCACAGGAGTTCCCTCGTTGTCTTCGGGCGGGTGGGCCATCTCATCTCCGCATCGCCACGGTTTCGAAAGGTGCGCGATCGCATTGCCATTGTAGGATGCTCCCGCATGTTCCGTCACCTTCCAGGGTGGTTTCGCAATGACGACAGCAATTCTTGAAGCACGCGGCCTAACGAAGAGCTACGGGAATCGCGTCGTCGTTGATCACCTCGACCTCTCGTGTCACCGCGGCACCGTGCTCGGGCTTCTCGGCCCTAACGGGGCGGGCAAGACGACCACGTTGCGGATGCTCTATGGCTTCGTTCCTCCGGACGAGGGCTCGATCTACTACGCCGGCAAGCGCTTCTCCGAGAGCCGTGCCGAGGCCAAGCGCTCCATCGGTGTATCCACCCAGGACGACTCACTCGACTACGATTTCACGGTCGAGCAGAACCTCTTGATCTACGCGAGCTACTTCCGCCCCAGAGTCGACGACCTCGAGGGCCGCGTCGCGGAACTCCTCGATCGCTTCGATCTCGCTCCGTACGCCGATGACTCGCCGCGCGTGCTCTCGGGTGGCTTCGTCCGGCGGCTGCTGATCGCGCGCTCGATCGTGCATCGGCCGAGCGTGTTGTTCCTGGACGAGCCCACGACGGGCCTCGACCCGAGCGCGCGCCTCGACGTGTGGGAGCTGATCGACAGCATGCGCACCGAGGGTTTGGCGATCGTGCTGACGACGCACTACATGGACGAGGCAGAGCGATTGAGCGACGAGCTCCTCGTCATCCACGAAGGCCGCGGCGTCGTGCATGGCGAGCCGCATCACGTGATCGATACCGTGCTCGGCGACCACGTCATCATCGTGCCGCGCGCTGAGCCCGCGCGCGAAGAGATCGCGGCCTGGTTGCACGCGAGAGGTGCAGAGCAAGTGGCCACCGTTCTGGGCGAGCTTCGTGTCCCTGTGAGCAAAGAGGACCTGGCTGAGCTCACCGCCCGTTTCACCGAGGCTACTTGGCAGGTGCGCCCACCCAATCTCGACGACCTTTTCATCGCGCTGGCCCGGCGCAACGGGAGGTTCGAGTGAGCGGATTGCAAAGCCTCGCCGCGGTGGCCGACTGGCGTTCGTGGGCTGTATTGCGTCGGAATGCCCTAGTTTTTCTGCGAAATTGGCGCACGGCCATGATTCCCCCTGCGATGGAGCCAGTGATCTTTTTCGTCGCGTTTGGCATAGGCTTCGGCGGCCACATCGAAGACCTCAGCTATCGCGGGGTCGAACTCAACTACGCGACCTACGTTGCAGCCGGCTTGATCGCCTATACGGGTTTCGGCACGCCGTACTACGAAGCGCTCTACTCGGCGTATGTCCGAATGTTCTACCAGAAGACCTGGGACGGCATCCTCGCGACTCAAGTCGAGCTTCCGAGTGTCGTCTGGGGCGAGATTCTGTGGGGCGCGGTGCGCGGGATGGTGAACATCTCGATCGTGTCGTCGGTCATTGCGGTGTTCGACCTGCTCGGTCTGGTCGATGTGAAAGTTCAGTTCCTCGTGTTCATGCCTTTTCTCGGATTCGTTGCTGGTTGTGCGTTCGCTTCGTTCGCATTGATCTTCACGGCGATCGTTCCGGCGATCGATCACATGAACTATCCGGTGTTCCTGATCGGCTGGCCGTTGAGCCTTGTCAGCAACACGTTTTTCCCGATCGAGCCGCAAAGCCAAGCGGTGTGGGCGCTCATGCAGCTGAACCCCGTGTATCAACTCGCGGAGTGCGCGCGCGGTCTCTTGGTGCTCGGAGACCCTGGCCCCCACCTCATTGGGCTGCTCGCATCGAGCGCTCTTTTCCTCATCCCATGCACCCTTCTAGCGGTCCGATTGACCCGTCGGCGAGTCCTCGGCAGCTGAGCGTCGGCGACTCAGAAATTCATTTGTCAGATCAATGAGTTAGCCGCTCTATCAGGCCTTGCATCGACCCTCCTTCAAGGCTAGGAACCATGCCTATGGCTGACCCCACGATCGCGGAACCGAGCCCGCCTTCAACAGACTACGATCAAGACGCAATTCAGGTGCTCGAAGGGCTTGAGGCGGTGCGGAAGCGGCCGGGCATGTATATCGGTGATCCGCACGACGGAACCGGCCTTCACCACTTGGTTTGGGAAGCGATCGACAACGCGGTCGACGAGCATTTGGCGGGCCACTGCGACAGCGTTCACGTCATCGTTCACTCGGCAGGTTCGATCACGATCATGGACAACGGTAGAGGCATCCCGGTCGGCATGCACGCCAAGGGCGTCAGCGCTGCCGAGGTCGTGATGACCCAGCTCCACGCCGGCGGGAAATTCAACAACGACAGCTACTCGGTGTCCGCGGGCTTGCACGGCGTTGGCGTCAGCGCGGTCAACGCGGTGAGCGAATGGTTCAAGCTGGAGATCCGCCGCGAGGGCAAGGTCTGGTTTCAGCAGTACGAACGTGGCGTTCCAAAGGAGCCTCTGAAGGCGATTGGTACCAGCAACAAGACGGGAACCAAGGTCACTTTCAAGCCCGACCCCGAAATCTTCACCATGACCGGCTTCAGCTTCGAGGTGCTGAACAACCGTCTGCGAGAGGTCTCGTTTCTCAACGCGGGCCTCGAGGTTTCACTCGAAGACGAGCGGGGTGACGGCAAGAAGGTCACCCACAAGTTCGACGGCGGGATTCGCGAGTTCGTAGAGTCGCTCAACAAGAAGAAGACTCCGCTTCACGATGACGTCATCTACCTCCATGCGGTCAAAGACGGCGTCGACGTGGAGATCGCGATGCAGTGGAGCGACTCCTACAACGAGTCCATTTTTCCCTACACGAACAACGTCTTCAATCGTGACGGGGGCACGCATCTGACCGGACTCCGCACCGCGCTAACGCGCGTCATCAACCAATACGGTTCGCGTGAGAAGCTCCTGAAGGACCTCAAGAACCCACTCAGCGGCGAGGACGTGCGTGAGGGGCTGACCGCCATCATGTCGGTGAAGCACCCCGACCCGTCGTTTTCCTCGCAGACCAAAGACAAGCTGGTGTCGAGCGAGGTCAAGGGCATCGTCGAGAGCATCGTCAACGAGAAGCTCAACCAATACCTAGAAGAGGATCCGAAGGCCAGCAGACGCATCGTTGAAAAAACGGTACTCGCCGCCCGCGCCCGCGAGGCCGCGCGCCATGCGCGTGAGATGGTGCAGCGCAAGGGCGTCCTCGACGCGAGCACTCTTCCCGGCAAGCTCGCAGACTGCCAAAGCAAGGATGCGAGTGAGGGCGAACTCTACATCGTCGAGGGTGATTCCGCGGGTGGCAGTGCAAAACAAGGGCGCGACCGACGCTTCCAAGCGATTCTGCCGTTGCGCGGAAAGATCCTCAACGTCGAGCGCGCGCGCTTCGAAAAGATGATTTCCAGCGCGGAGATCGGCACGTTGATTACGGCGCTAGGCTGCGGCGTCGAGGGCGGCGAGAACTTCGACATCGAGAAGCTCCGCTACCACCACGTCATCATCATGACGGACGCGGATGTCGACGGTTCGCACATCCGCACGCTGCTGCTGACGTTCTTCTATCGCCAGATGCCGCAGCTGATCGACAAGGGCTACCTCTACATCGCACAACCGCCGCTCTACAAAGTGAAGAAGGGCAAAAAGCTCCGCTATCTCCAAGACAGCGAGGCTTTGAGCCGGCATCTGACCGAGCTCGGCACCGACAACGTCCGACTCAGCATGAAAGAGGGCAGCACCCAGCTCACCGGGGAGCCATTGCGCAACCTGCTCAAAGACGTAGCTCGTTTCCGCCTGCTTCTCGAGAACATCGGGCACCGGGTGGACCCACTCGTCGTCGAGGCGCTCGTCACCGCGACCCAGTTGGAGGTCGAGGACCTTGCCGACCGAAACAAGATCGAGGTCGCGATCGAGGCGCTCGACAAATACGTTCACGCCAAGCGCCAGGGCGAGTTCGCGGCGACCGTCGAGCAAGACGAAGAGCACGACCGGCACCGCGTCATCATCGAGACCCAAGACAGTGGCACGCGTCGCGTCACCACACTCGACTTCGATTTCCTTTCCGCGGGCAACGTTTCTGAGCTCCGCCAGATCTACCAGGGCATTCGAGCACTAGGGGAGCCGCCGTTCGTGTTGACCGCGCTCGATAAAGACGGCCAACCTGCAGGGGAGCCTTCGGAGGTTCCCGACGTCGAGGCGCTGTGGACAACGATCGACGCCCGCGCGAGGAAGGGTCTCGGCATTCAACGCTACAAGGGTCTTGGCGAAATGAATCCGGAAGAGCTCTGGGAGACCACCATGGATCCGGAGATGCGGACGTTCCTTCAGGTGCGCATCGAAGACGCTCTAGAGACGGAAGAGCTTTTCAGCGTGTTGATGGGCGACCAAGTCGAGCCTCGGCGCGCGTTCATCGAGAGCAACGCGCTCAACGTGACCAATCTAGACATCTAGTCGCTATTTAGCCGGCACGCCGCGAGCGGCGCAGTAGTGCCTGCACGGCCGCTTCGACGCGCGGCACTTCCTCGTCGACCTGCTGGAGGAGCTGCCTTGCTGCGTCGATGCTGCTTTCACGTTCAATTGCGCTTATGAGCTCGCCGACCCGCGCCGCGCCGATCTGCTTGCTGGAGCCTTTGATCGAGTGGGCGGTCAGACGCACGGTCTCCATGTCCCCGTCATCGAGTGCTTTGCTGATCTTTTTTACGGAATCTTTGAGCTGTCCGACATAGCTCACCATGACGTCTTCTATGAAGTCGTCGTCTTGTCCGTCGAGCGAGATGAGCTGGCGGACCATGTCGAGGTCGAGCGCAGACGGCGGCGGGAGCGTCGATACCGGCCTCATCGAACGGCTTCCGGAGACGGGAACCCATCGTTGCAACGCTTTTGCGAGCGTCGAGATCCGGACCGGCTTGCCGATCGTGTCGTTCATTCCTGCTTCGAGGCAGCGGATTCGGTCTTCTTCAGTGACGCTCGCGGTCAACGCGATGACGGGAAGCCCCTGGTTCTTCGGCGACCGCCGAATGCGTTGGGTCGCTTGGAAGCCATCCATCAGCGGCATGTAGCAATCCATGAACACGACGTCGTAGTCGTTGTGCTTTGTCTTGTGCAGCGCTTCCCGCCCGTCGATCGCGATGTCGACCTCGCACGAGAGTTTCTTCAATAGTGCTTCGGTCACCATACGGCTGGTGGGGTTGTCCTCGGCTACCAGCACGCGCGCGCCTTCGCAGATCAACAGATCGCCCGCGCCACTGGGGTCCGCCACCCGCAGAGTGTCTTCCGGTCCTGCCTCGAGATCGAGTTCCAGCCAAAAGCTCGTTCCCTCGTTGACCGCGCTCTTCACCCCGAGCTCTCCGCCCATCAGGTCGACGAGCTGCTTGCTGATCGCGAGCCCCAAGCCGTTCCCGCCGGTGCTGCGGTTCGAGCCAGCATCGCTCTGCTGGTAACGGGTGAAGATCCTGACAAGCGACTCCTCCGCAATACCGACGCCCGTGTCCCGCACCGAAAGACGGATTCGAGTCGTGTCCGCGCGCTCGAGCACCTCTGCGCTGATGAGCACGGATCCCGAGTCGGTGAACTTGATGGCGTTGTTGACGAAATTGAGGAGGACCTGACGAATGCGACCGCTGTCACCCATGAAGCGTAGACTCGTGAACCCCTTGCGCTCGGAGTCGAGCTGGAGTCCCTTGGCAGCGGCACGAGGTTGCATGAGGGCGGCTACGCCGTCGATGAGTGCGCTGATGTCGAACGGCGCGCGCTCGAGCTCGACGTGACCCTTCTGCAGCTGCGAGAAGTCGAGGATCTCGTCGACGATGCCGATGAGGGCGTCAGTAGACTCGCGAATCGCCGTTACCATTTTCTTCTGCTTGCCGTCGAGCTTCGTGTCGAGCAGCAGGGCACTCAGACCGAGGACACCGTTCATCGGCGTACGAACCTCGTGACTCATGTTGGCCAAGAACTCGGTCTTCGCTTGCGAAGCGCGTTCAGCGGCGAGCCGGAGCTCCTCCATGCGAACGAGGGTCCCGCCGCGAACGTAATTGAGGCCGGCGGCTACTGCGGAAAAACCGGACAGGTATCCGACGCTCTGCACCCAGTTGACGCCTTCGACCGAAAGCGACGTGATACCCCAGCCGAGGTCCCCGAGGATCATGATCGCGATCAACCAGCGGCGGCTGTGAATTACCGCGCCTGCTGCGAACTGGATCAACACATAGAGGTAGAAGTCGGATGGTTCGCCGCTGAGGGCGTAGCCGAGCGTGACGGTCGCGGTGATGACGAGGAACAGAACACCGCCGCTGTGCACCGACCACATGAGCGGCGGTGTTTGCCGATGTGCACGCCAGCCGAGCGCGAGCATCGCAACCCCGGTGAGCCCGTACATCGTCATCAACTTGAGCCCGGTTTGGTCGAAGTCGCTGGACCATTGGCCTATCGATAGCCCGAGGTATGCGATCCCCGCGCATGTCAGCATCGTGACCAGGTGCCGCCCGGTGATCGCGTTCACCATGTCCCAGCGCTCTTCGACGTTCAGGGGCACGTGGGCAGCGAGCGTCTCCGCACAAGGTGCGGACGCAGACTCCCAGTTCTTCCGTTTCTCCCGCTCGACCCCCATCAAACCCAGTATATCGGG
>CAXMRM010000123.1:0-35663 GCA_964196015.1 uncultured Myxococcota bacterium | reverse complement strand
AATCATGCGTGTTCTGTGTTTTTCGATTCGCCCGGACTTGCGCCATGCCCCCATGTCACGACGTAGCTGATCGGCTTCGCCCGGTGTGTACCCGGCTGCTTCGACAGCAAGCTTCATCACCTGCTCCTGAAAGATCGGAATGCCGAGCGTCTTCTTCAAGATGCGCTCGAGCTTAGGGTGGGGATAGACAATTTCTTCCTCGCCCTTCCGCCGTCGCAGGTACGGGTGCACCATGTCGCCCTGAATCGGGCCTGGGCGTACGATCGCCACTTCGATTACCAAGTCATAGAACGTGCGCGGTTGAAGTCGCGGCAGCATTGCCATTTGTGCGCGGCTTTCGATTTGAAACACGCCAACCGTGTCGGCTCTGGACATCATGTCGTACGTTGCTTTGTCCTCTGCGGGAACGGTTGCGATCTCGAGAGTCTGCCCCTCGTGTTCGCGCAGCAGATCAAACGCATGATGAATGCAGGTGAGCGCACCGAGGCCCAAGAGGTCGACCTTGAACAAGGCGAGGTTGTCGACGTCGTACTTGTCCCACTGGATGACGGTGCGCGCCTCCATGGTGGCTGGCTCGATCGGGACGATCTCGTCGACGGGACGGTGGCCCAGTAAGAATCCACCCGGATGAATCGATAAATGTCGAGGAAACTCAAGTATTTGAGAGGCTAAAGAGCAGAGGTGATGAGTGGCGGGCGCGTCCTTGTCGAGGCCGGCCTCTCGGAGGAGCTCAGGGTTGAGCACGTCGTCATGATGTCTGAGTAATCGCGTGGCGGTTTCCAGATCCGTTCGAGACAGGCCGAGCACCTTGCCTACGTCACGTACCGCGGAGCGGATGCGATAACGAATGATGTTCGCGACCATCGCGGCATGTCGGCGCCCGTACTTTTCGTAAACGTGTTGGATGACCTCTTCACGACGATCGTGCTCGATGTCGAGATCGATGTCCGGAGGCTCGGCGCGCTCGACGCTCAAGAAGCGTTCGAACAACAAATCCATGCGCACGGGATCGATTGCCGTGATGTCCAAACAAAAACACACCGCACTGTTGGCAGCGCTACCACGACCTTGACACAAAATGTTGCTCTGCCGACAGTACTGAACGATCTCGTGCATCGTCAGGAAGTAGCCTCCGTAGTCGAGCTTTTGGATGATCTGAAGCTCGCGTTCAATTTGTGCGCGAACGTCGGCAGGCACCTTGCCTTGATAACGTGTGCGAGCGCCCCGAAATGTGAGCTCGTGCAGCCACCTCTGCTCGGTTCGTCCGGAGGGAAGATGCTCCTCTGGATACCGATAACGAAGGTCGTCGAGGCTGAAAGCACACTGCTCGGCGATGTCGAGCGTGCGACGAAGACATGCGGGGTCGTCCGCAAAGAGATCATCAAATTCATCGACGGGTTTGAGGTCGTGCTCTGCGTTTGCACAAATCGTGTGACCTGCCTCCGAGAGCACCTTTCCACCGCGAATACAGGCTAAAATGTCCTGGAGCGGGCGTCGGAGCTTGTCGTGGTAGAGGACTTCGTTGGCGCCCACCGTCTGCAGGCCGAGGTCCTTTGCGACCGATCGCAAGGCCTTTTCTCTCGGCCTTTCGTGATCGGTGAGATGGCGCGCGCAAAGGGCGAACAACGACGAAGGCCCATGACTCGCGTGCAGCACACGCAACGCTGCAGGCGTTGCACAGAGAAAGAACACGTCGCGTGTCTGTTCGAGATCTCCGACGTTGATGAGGGAAATGCCCTTCTCACAGCGAGAATGTCCGAGTGACAACGCTCTGCATAGATCGGCGTAGCCACGTCGACTCTTGGCGAGCGCTACGACGTGATGTGCATCGCCTTCGATGTCGACCGTGAGTTGTGCTCCGGTCACGACGCGTATGCCGAGCTCCTTAGCTCGCATGTGCGCGCGCACCAGACCGTACACTCCGTCACGGTCTGTAAGTGCAACTGCGGGAAGACCGAGCGCGTGCGCACGCTCGACTAGCTCTTCGGGAAAGGAGGCGCCTTCCAGAAAGCTGTGATTGCTTTTGACCCACAGCGGAACGTAAGCGGCCATTCAATCGAGCACTCCGTGTAAGAACCAACGCTTCCGGGGACGGTCATAGAAGAGCCAGAGGAGGTCACCGTGATCGGTTTCGGCGTAGTAGTAGTCGCGTTCGACGAGGCGCTTCCACCAGCCGCCGCTCACGCGGTACGGGCCGTACATGTGCTCGATTGCATGGTCCGTCGCGAGCGAGGGCCCAGCCTCGGGCTCCCTGAGCTTGCGGGAAGGAAGCGGTTTTGGACGAGCATAAACACGCCGAATCATTGAAAAAACAGGAGATTCCCCAATTCGCTCACCAAGCCGAGCGTGTTGGATGGGCTCCCAGTGAAAGGAAGCCTCCGGCAAATGCGCTTTGCGCACTCGCGCCTTCGTCACCGAGTGCTCTCCGTACGCAGCGCGGATCCGGTCGAGCGCTCGATGTGCAGCGCTCATGTCGCGATGAGATTGATGGCCAGGAAGCGCAACCTGCTCTGCGCGTACGTGCACCGTGTTGGCAAGGAGTTCCAGCTCTTGGACCGCGCCTTGCAAGCGCAACTCGCCGAGGCGAAGACGAATGAGCTCGAGCAGTAACATCAAATTCAACGTCGGCGAAGCAGGCTCGATGTGTTCTTGGTGGAGAGGCGCGCGCTCCAGATGAAGTGAAAGCTCGAGAGATTGAATGGCTTCTCCGCGCGCACGCACCTGATGCAGCAACGAGTGCAGGACGCCCTTGATTGCGAAGAGCAAGCGGTTTTGATCTTCGTCGGGCGGGTCGACCTGGAAAGAGAGACGCGCTGGCTCGTCGAAGGCATGTGGTTGAATTGGGAGTTGCATGTTTTCGGAAAACAAGTCGTGAAGCGTGCTTGCCCGTGCGCCAAAACGGCTATGGAGCTCGCCCGCAGGCACGACGAGAAAGTCGCCTAATGTTTCGATGCCCAATGCCCCCAAGCTTTCGCAAAGCTCGCCAGGCAAATCGAATTCACGAAGCGGTGTTTTGTTCGACTGTTCACGCTCTTCGTCGACGCTCTCTAGGACAGTGACCCCGCTGTGCGTCATCGCGACCGCGAGCGCTCGATGGCGATGAAAGCCCACCGTCACCGAATTGCGCCAGTGACGAGCCCGCAAATACCGATGAATGGACATTGCCCAGTTGTGATGATCGCCATAGAGGCGCCGGAGGCCCTCGGGGTCGACGTGGAACGCGCCGGCGTGATCGATCGCTTCGACTCGGGGTGAGAACGTTTGAAGCGAGCTGATCAGCTCGCAGCTGACTTCCAATGCTTGTTCGGGCGACACGACGGCAGTGTGTAGGTTCGGGAGGAGATCACGTGCGACGGTTTGACGCATGCCGATGCGGAGGCGACTCTTTTTTGCGAGTGTATTGAGATGTGTGATGCGCCCATTGGGACCTTCGTTGTCGACGACTGCGACGGGAGCCCCGTGCCAGTGTGATCTTTTCCGCAACAGAATTTGCAACGGAAGCACCGGGAGAAGAACGCAACTCACCCGCTTCATGACCGACCTCGCAAACCCGCAGGAGCGAGGGGCTTCGTCGATGAAAGATCGGTGGCGAAGCCGACTTTGTCTCTGAGAACGCGTGTGTGCACTTCGAAGTGATCGGCATGAAGAGGGCCGCGGTGAGGCTCGACACGCAAGCCCACCAACGGACCGGAAGAAGGATCTTCGTACGCGTTTGAAGTGAGCAAGAGAATGCGTCCGTCGTATTGACGCAACAGACCTTGAAGGCGGCCTTGCCAGTTGACCGAGGAGCCAGGCGGCAGTGCGTCAGTGAGGTCGATGACCGTCAACCCAAACGCGCCGGAACGGGCAAGCCACTCGGCGGCGCGAACCAATGCGAACGGACCTGCATGACGTGGCACCTGAATCGCGATGAACGAATCGAGATCGACCCCCGCCGCGTCGAGGTCGGGAGGAAACAACGCGCCGTCTTTGGGCTGCACCCAAGCGACCAGCTCACCATGTGCCTGGGCTTGGATCACGCACGACACCGCCGCCGTCGTCCGCGCACATCGATGCTGCCCCGATACCTCGATCAGCCGCGCCCGAGGCAATAGCTCTGCCAACGGCAGAGCCGCGACGGGTGGGGGCCAACAGGCCTTGAAATCGATGACAGTCCCAAAAGACATGGGACCAGCCAATATACTGAACGCACGAACAGTTACAAGAGGGACACGCTCCCCCCAGCTAACCCACTGAAAACAAAGGGAAATTAAAAGAAAAATCGCAGCAGCAAATCATTGACGAAATTCGGGGGATAGCCGGCAACAATCGAAACAAATCACTGCGATCTTTCGGTGAGAAAGGCTGTGATTTCAGTGGTTTAGGGGGGTAGAGAGTGTCCCTGATCGATTCCTCGGAGGAGGGACATCGCCATGGTGAAGTGGTCTTCGAGGACCTCCAGGAGGACTTCGGTGTCGATGCGAAAGGCGACCAGGTCTTCGACGACTTCGGCTCGGAACCAGCGGCGCTCGTCGGCCATGGCATCGATGGCGCCTACGGAATCGCTGGGGCCCAACTGAAAGTGTTGATCTGGATTGCTGGCCTGGCAGTCCACGACGCCGCGGAGTGGGAGCAGGAAGTAAGTGCTTCGATCGCCAACGTTCCAGAGGACTTCGCCCTTGCGAAGGTGGACCTCTTGAACGTCACGCGCGAGGTCGGCGATTGCATCGATCTCGCTGTCGCCGAACGAAAACGTTTTTCGGAGAAACGCCATCCGCTCGACGAGATCGAACGGTCGATCGGGAAAGGCAAACGGTTCCGACACTGGCCCGAAGCCAGCGCGCGCTCCGAGCTTTCGGCGTGCTTCGAGTGCCTCGCGGCTCGTTCCGCGGAGCACGCGCTTCAACAATACGAAATGGTCCTCGAAGATCTCTTGAGCGTCTTCGACCGCGATCGCGAGCGTGATCATGTCTTCGAGCGCGACGCAGTCGTAACCTAGCTCTTCACCTGCGAGCGCGCTCACCCCGCCGACTACGCTGCGCGGACCCCAGCGGTGCACTGCTCTTCCGTTGTGGATGATCTCGCACTCGCCGCTTACCACGTATTGAATCTCCATCGCGGGAACCCCACTTCGGTAGAGGCATTCACCCTTCGCGAAGAACCGCTCCTGCGTGTTGGCCGCGATGACCTGGGCGATCTCCGGCGGCACTTCGGCGAGCCCCGGTATCGTTCGCAGGAATAAAAAGCGCTGGAACCGGTCCATTTGAGCGGGCTGCGGCGCTCCTTCAGACAAGGCTACTCACCTCCTGTGCCGCGTCCGACGTGCGCTGGCCAAGCTCCGCCGCGTGGTGCGTCGCAATGCCGCGCACGACCTCGCTCCGGTCCTGCATCATCTGCCCGACCGCCTCTTCGTAAGACATCTGGCGTACGGTCGTGCCGAGTGCTGCTGCCGCAATGCGCGCACGACGCGCCGGCGGTTCTCCGTCGTCGACGATCGCCAGCACGGCTTCACGGAAGGAACCGGGCAATGCCGCCTCTAGCACTTCGTGGCTCGCGGCTTGTAGCCGTGTGTTGTCACTCGTCAAGCCCCGCCAAACCAAGATGAAATTCTCTTCGGGATGTCTGAGGCCCATCAGCCAGACCGCGCGCTCCAGGGTTGCTCTCTCTTTATCTTGAAGCGCCACACGCAATAGCTCGGCATCCGGTGTTTCGGACATGCCGTTGCTCCCGATTGCCGCGCGCCACTGAAGAAGCTGGATGACGCGCAGCAAGCTCGCCCGGAGCTGTTCCTGCAAGAGCGCGTCGTCGAGAACCAACGATGACTGGGTTGTCTGTAAACGACCGAGCGCTCGCAAGATCTTCAACCGTACGCCGCCCTCACGCTCCCGCTCCAAATGCCGGAGCAGAATGTCGGCAGCCTCCTGCGACTCGAACGCGATGATCGTGTGGGGAATACGCCGACGCACCTTTCGAGGCGTCGATGGTTCCCCGAGCGCCACGTCGAGCGCCGCCAGCGCCTCGGGCCCAATAGCCACGACAGCCTTGCGCGCTGCAGCACGGAGGTCGGAGCTCCCCAACAGCGGCAGCAGATGCGGCAAGTACCGCGCGTCGGGGCTCCCCTCCATGGCCCGCAGGGTTTCGAGCCGTACCGAGTCGTCGTCGCTCTCAATGAGCTTCATCAATGTTTCGTGAAAGACGGGCCCACCCTCGTGCCGAATTGCGCGCGCCAGGGACGACTGTGCTTGCGGGTTTCCCGAGCCGATCCATTCGTCTAGCTTTGAAGGCGACACGGCACCGCCGTTTCCCGTCCCGTGGTTCAGCGAGAGGAGACCCACCAGCGCGGTGGCTCGAACGATCGAGGCTTCGAGATCGAGCTTTTCTTCCAGGAGCTTCCGGCTTGGAACGACCGCCGTCAGTGCGCGGAGAGCAGCCGCGCGGATGTCCGAGTTGTCATCGGAGAGCATGCGGCGCGCGACCGGAACGAAGCGGCGATCGGATGCTTCGGCGAACGCCTCTAGCGCACGGTGACGCACCTCGATCGACGGATGATAGAGGACCAGAACCGGGATCAGGTCTGCTCTTGCGTGCCGATCAAAGATGTCGATCGCAGCGAGAACCTCCGGATCATAATCGCTGTTCAGCGCGTTGAGTAGAACGTCGAGCGAGTGGCGGTCGAGATCCTCGAGCTCGAGTTGGGTGTCGATGACGCCGTGACGGAGGCGCGCGCGAAACTGATCCACGTACTGGCGCCGCGTCGACATGATCGCCACGACCCAGCCGGCGACCAGCAACAGCAACACCAGCGCAAGCTGCCGCGTCGTCAGACCCACACCGACGGCCGCGATGATCAGCAACGATGCGACCGCCTGCCCGCCACGGTGCCCGAATACCTCGACGATACCCTTAGCGCGCTCGCGTCGCCTGCTATCGAGCGGCAGATAGAGCACCTCGACCGCGCTTCGGTAGAGAGTGTGTCGCAGACTCCCATCGACCGCTTTGAGCGCCACGGCAAACAGCAGGATCGGTCCCAGCGCGAGGCCGAGCGCGCCGCCGAAGATCAAGACCGGCAGCAAGGCCGAGCTCCGGTGCACCCCCAAAGCACGTAGCAGCCACCCGGCGCCGACGAGCTGAACCAGCAAGGCCACGGTGTTCAACCCGAGATAGAAGCGCGCGAAGAACGGACCAAGCCCTTCCGGCGGGATGTGCTCTACGACCGTGCTCTTGAAGACGAAGTCCACGATCGTGAGCGCGATCGTTCCCATCAAGACCAGCGTGAGAACGCGCGAAAGGTAGCTATCCCGACCAAGCCAGCCGACCGAACGTCCCGGCTCGGATGCGGGGTGGTCCGCCATTGCGTCGCTCGGGATCTTCCATAGAAACGGTGTCGCTGCAGCGAGCATCGAAATCACTGCGGCAGCAAGCACGAGCTCGATGGGAGGAGCCACTCGCAGCAAGCCCTCGGCGAGCAACGACCCCAAGGTGGCGCCTGTCACGCCCCCGGCCGCGATCACCGGAAAGATGCGTTTCGCTTGCGTCACGGTCACTGCGTCGTCGAGCAACAACCAGAACTCGATCAGCACGACGGTGATCAGCAGACCCGTCCAGACGTAAAAGCCAAACGGTGCCCATGCGCCCATGTCCTCGAGCAGGGCCCAGAAGCCGAGTGTCACGAGCGAGCCAAAGACGAGCGACGCCGCCAACAGCATTCTCCGATCACGGACGTGACGCAGCACCCGCTCGTGTACCTTGAGTTCGAGGATCGCGAGCAGGGCGATCGCCAGATAAGCGCGTGGCAGATACGAGGCCGGCAAACTCGTCAGGAAGAGCGTGTCCCGCGCGGTCTCCATGACCGAATGGGCGGCCATGATCGCCAGCAGGCCGACGAAGCCCACGACGAGGTTTCTGCGATCCTCTCGGCGAACGGAAAAACGCATGTGTCAGACGCAACGTACCGTCAAAACGGTGACAAGCACATTTCTAGTGTGTTGAAAGCGCCCTATGAGGCAGTTAGCTGCGGAGGCGTGGGTCGAGCCGGTCTCGTAACCAGTCGCCCATCAGATTGAAGCCCAGCACGCTCAGCGCGATCGCACCGCCCGAGAACAGCGCCACGTGCGGGAAGCGCAACAGCACGCTCGTGCCCTGGTCGAGGAGGGCGCCCCAGGACACGGCTTTTCCAGGGCCGAGGCCAAGGAACGAGAGCGTCGACTCCGCCAGAATCACTACGCCCAATCCGGTGGTCGCCTGAATGACGAGCGGCCCGAGCAGATTAGGAATCACGTGGCGTCGCAGGATCGCGTGCGTCGGCACACCGAGCGCGCGCGCCGCTTCAACGAACTCGCGCTCTCTCAACGTCAGCGTTTCGGCACGCGCCAAGCGCGCGTACAGCACCCATCCGTTGACTGCGAGCGCGACGATCAAGTGCATGAGGCCCGGCCGAGCGACCAAGGCGAGGACCGCGATGTTCAGCACGATCGCAGGGAAGGCTTGCACCAAGTCGGCGGCCCCGGTGATCGCGTGGTCGGTGAGCCGCCCGTGGTAACCGGCCCAGGTACCGAGCGCGGTGCCGATGACGACCGATACTCCGACGACGACGACTCCAACGATCGCGGCGAGCCGTGCTCCGTGAAGCAAGGCGCTCAGGATGTCGATACCGTTGTCCCCGGTACCGAGCAGGTGCGCCCACGAGGGAGGCTCGTATTCGTGCAGCAGGTTGATCGCGAGCGGGTCGTAAGGCGCGATCCACGGACCGATGACCCCAAACACGAAGAAGCCGATCACGATCACTAGGCCAATCGGGGTTTTTCGAAGGCGAGCGCGAACCCTGCTCATGACAGCCTCACCCTCGGGTCCACGACCCCGTACGCCAAGTCCACCACGAGATTCACGCCTACGTAGATCACCGCGATAACGAGCACGCAGCCCTGAACCACCGGAATGTCACGGGCGAAGAACGCGTCGAGAAAGAGAGTCCCGAGCCCGGGCCGCTCGAAGATCTTCTCGGTGACGACTGTCCCAGAGAGCAGCGCCCCGAGCTGAGCGGCTCCGATCGTCATGACCGGGAGCATGGCGTTTCGAAGCGCATGGCGGAGCAGCAGCGCGATCGAGGGGACCCCCCGGGCGCGCGCGGCGGTGATGTATTGTTGGGCGAGTACCTCGATCATCGCTGCGCGGGTCTGACGTGTCAGCACCGCGGCAAGAGCGGTTCCAATCGTGATCGCGGGTAGGATCAACGCCTCGGGGCCGGCCAGATCGTCGCCCGGCAGGGGCAGCCAACGAAGCTTCACCCCAAACGCGAGGATCAGCAGAGGGCCGAGCCAGATGTTGGGAATCGCCAAACCAGCGACGGCGACCGTCGATGCGATCTTGTCCCAACCCTTGCCTGCCTTAGCCGCGGCGATGGTGCCGAGGGGAATCGCCACGAACCAGGCGACGAGCAACGCGGCGAGGGCGAGCACGATCGTGTATGGCAACACGTCGCGCATCATCGACCACACCGAGCGATCGGGCTGCCGGAACGACGTCCCCATGCTGCCGTCGGACATGTCACCGAGGAACGACAGGTACTGCTCCCCGACGGGCCGGTCGAGGTTGAGCGCGCGGCGAAGCTCAGCTTTCTCCTCGGGGCCGGCTTGGTCGCCGAGCATCGCCTCCACGGGGTCGCCCGGGATCAGGCGCACCAACAAGAACACGATCGTCAC
Source organism: uncultured Myxococcota bacterium (assembly GCA_964196015.1). Classification (GTDB taxonomy): domain Bacteria; phylum Myxococcota_A; class Polyangia; order Polyangiales; family Houyiibacteriaceae; genus SG8-38. The sequence continues at coordinate 25,986 of CAXMRM010000123.1, read as the reverse complement.
CAGACCGACGACGGTCAGCAATGCCCGCAGGACGCGGCTCGCCAGATACCGCAAGAGGCCCGGAGACATCATCCGGGCCATACTACGCTCGTTCGGCCGCTGCGTCGGTTTCCCTGCCGACTACGAACTACAGGCCCGCGTCCAGATCTGGTTGCGCCGGGTCGTCCGGATTGCTCGCCGAGACCAGAGCCACGCAGATCTTGGCCTCGGCTTTTCTGCTCTCGAGGTCGATGATGCGTGCTACCCGGTCTTCCACCGGGACCTCCGGGTCGAGCTCGCCGCTCGTCGTGATTTCGTCCGGAAATACGCACGAGTACTCGAGGCGGCAGTTTCCGGTGTTGTCGCAGGTCTTCATGCACCAAGTTTCCGCGGTGCGGCTCGGGATGAAGCGCCACTCGACGCACGCTCCCTCGGGACAGGTGTCGGGGTCGCAGGCAAAGACCGTGCAGTAGCCGCCCGGCTGGGCCAGGTCGCATTGGCGGCCACCGGTGACCGAGCAGTCGGTGGAATTGCTGCAGCTGTCTCCGATATGCTCGTTGCACCCTGCTACGGCAAAGCCGGCAAGCAATAAGATAATCGCGCGTCGCATCGTCAGCGGCGGATCATACGGGAGGCATCGAACGATCGCCAATCGCTCTGCGCCGGCGCCAATGAGTGTTAGATTCCCTCCGTATTGCGACGTTTTTGGCTTGGGGCAGGATTAGCATTGCTCGCCGGCGCTGGGGCGCTGGCCGAGAATGGGCTCGATCGTGTCGCGTCCCTCGTGCGCACTGGAGACGAACGCGGGGCACTGAGGGAGATCACGCTTCTTGCCGGGGACACCCGCAACGAGGACGCTTTACGCTACCTCGAGGGTCGACTGCTCCTCGGTACCGGCCGGCCCTGCGACGCGATGGACAAGCTCGCACAAACCCCGTCGATGCTTCCGGAGTCTATGCGCGACGACTCGATGCGCCGATGGGCAACCGCCGCCGCGCAATGCGGGCACTGTGCCGAAGCCCGGCCGGCGCTGTTGGGCGCCGCGTCGAGCGACACTACGGTGACCCTCCACGACCGTGCGATCGCTGCTGATTGCGCGGTTCAGCTCGGCGAGCTCGAGATCGCCGCGGAGGAGCTCGCCAGACTCACGCGTCGCAAGCACGGCGTCAGCAATCGTGTCGCCCTACTCGCCATCCTCTCGGATGTCTATGTCGAACTCGAGCGCCCCGAGGACGCGCGCGACTCAGCGCTCGAAGCGTGGAAGTCCGCCGTCCAACCCGGGCAGCAGGGCACTGCTCGCAAGTTGGAAAACCGCGCATCGCCGAGTGCTTCAGACCGAGTCTCGCGCGCCGGGGAGCTGATGGACGCGCGCCGCTTTACCAAAGCTGTTGACGAGCTCGAGGCAATCGACGTGAGAGACGACCCCGCGTTCGCTCCCAGATGGCACCACGTTTACGGCATGGCCCTCTTTCGGATGCGCAGCCGTTACCTCGACGCGGCGCGCGTTCTCCACCGGTCGGCGTCGTTGGGTGGCGAACACGAGGTCGAAGACGCGTTTCATTCCGCACGCGCATTGTCGCGTGCTGACCAAGATGCCCGAGCGATCCGCGCGTATCGGCGGTTGGCACAACGTTACCCGCGCAGCGAGCGCGCACCCGAAGCCCGGTTCCTCGCCGCGTGGCTGGAGATCCGCCTCGGCCGCGCCAGTGGTGAGAAGCAGATGGAGCGGCTTGTGCGAGGAAAGTCCCAAGTACGCGGTCGATGGCGCCGCTCGGCGCTTTGGGAGCTCGGCTTTCGCGCGTTCGAGACGCGCCGCTATGCCCGAGCGGCTCGCTACCTCTCTCAGTACACCACGCTCGTCACCGATTCGATGGACGAGGCGCGCGGCTTCTATTGGTTGGGACGCTCCCATCGGCGGGGAAAAAAAGCGCTCGATGCCTATCGCAAGGCCATCGCGGTCGAGCCGTTGCATTGGTACGCCGTTCTGGCGGCCAATCGTCTGAAGCGGCTCAAAGTGAAGCCGCCGTCGCCGTTTGAAAATGCGGCCTCACCGCGCTCGGTCGAGGTTCCTGAGCGCAATCTGTCAATACCGGACACGTTCGAGGCCTATCGGCGCCTGGGCCTCGACCTCGACGGCATCGCGTGGCTCAATGCCCACCAGACCACGCTCGTCGCGGAGTATGCCAAAGCGCAACGCATCCCGCTTCTCACCGGACTCTATCGCGACGCAGGCGCCTATCGCGAAGCACTCCTCATCGCACGCCGCCGCATGGCGTATCTCCATAGCGATCCGGTCGAGCAACGTTGGTGGTGGGATGCCGCGTATCCGATGCCGTGGAGTTCGATCGTCGACGGGCACCGCGGTCAGCTTCCGCGCGCTTTGATCTACGCGACCATGCGCCAGGAGAGCGGCTTTCGTCCCGATGTGGTCAGCAGGGCGGGCGCGGTCGGCTTAATGCAAGTGATGCCTGAGATCGCTACGAAGCTCGCGGGCAAGCCAGTCACGCGATACATGCTTCGTGTACCGGAAACCAACATTGCGCTAGGGCTTGAAGAGATGGCGGCGCTCGCCGCAGAATTCGACGACGTCTACCCCTTGAGCATCGCGGCTTACAACGCCGGGAAGAGCCGGGTGCGGCGTTGGCTCAAAGAGAGTCAAAAGATGGAGCTCGATCGCTTCGTCGAGCGGATCCCATTCAACGAGACACGCAACTACGTGCGGCGCGTGATCACGCACTATGCGCGCTATTCGTATCTGGACGATCCAGAGGCCGGCTGGCCTGAGCTGCCCGCCTTCGTTAACCCCTGATTTGCTCCTCTCCGTCGGTTCGATAGACGGTTACGAACGATTTGGGTTGCTCGCGATGGGGGCGAAGGCCAATAGAGGGTCGGATCACCTCGCCGGGCGTGTGAACACTGATGAACTTCATTGCTGCAGGGCTCTCAGACGTTGGACTTCAACGAGAGCACAACGAAGATAGCTTCTGTATCCTGTCGGAGCATCGCCTGTTCGTGGTAGCCGATGGCATGGGCGGCCACCGTGCTGGTGACGTCGCCAGCCGCATGGCAACGACGGAGATTACTGCTTTCTTCGACGCGACCAGCGCCGACGGCTCCGAATGGCCCGCCGAGGACGACTCGCGCCTGACGCCAGACCAAAATCGTTTGGTGTCAGCAGTGAAGCTCGCCAACCAGCGCATCTTCCAAGCGTCGAGTGACGACCGTTCGGTTCAGGGCATGGGCACCACTGTTGTCGGCGCTCTGTTCACACGCGATGACCGCAAGATTCACATCGCGCATGTCGGTGACAGCCGGGCATATCGAGTTCGTGCGGGCGGCATCGCGCAGCTCACGCGCGACCATTCATTGTTGAACGACTACTTGCTCGTGATGCCAAACCTCACGGAGGAGCAAAGAGAGCGCCTTCCCAGCAACATCATCACGCGCGCGCTCGGGATGCAGGATGGTGTCGCCGTCGATCTGTACTTCGAAAACGTCGAGCCGGGTGACGTCTATGTGCTCTGCTCGGATGGTCTCAACGGGATGGTGAGTGACGACCGCATTCTCGGTCTCGTTCACAACGCCGGCTCCGACGTAGAGACGGCCTGCAAAGCCCTGATTGCTCAAGCCAACCAGAACGGCGGCGAGGACAACACCACCGTCGTCGTCGTCCGGATAACCGAATAGCCATGCCGAAGACTCTCGCGATCCGGCAGTTGCTGGACTGCTCAGAACAGGAATTCTGGGACAAAATCTTCCGTAGCGAAGATTTCAATCACTACTTGTACGAGGGACTAGGCTTTGAATACGAGCTCCAAGAGTGGAACCCGGACACCGGCTATCGGCGTGCCAAGGTCTGGCCCACGCATCAGATGCCGCGAGCTGTCGCGAGGGTTCTCGGAGACCGATTCAGCTATCTCGAAGAGGGAACGTTCGACGCCGCGGCCGAACGCTACGATTTTCGTGTCATCTCCTCGGCGGTGGCCGACCGCATTCGGGCCAAGGGTACCGTCATGATCGAGGCGGTTTCGCCTCATCAATGCGAGCGGCGTGTAACCCTCGAGATCGGTGCGGACGTGTTGGGTTTGGGCCGCCTCATCGAGGCGTACTTCGTCGCCACGACACGCGAACAATACGCGAAGAACGCGGCGCTCGTGAACGAGTACCTGGCCAGCTTTCGCTAGCGACCTGCGGGGCGTCCACCCTTGCGGGGATCGCTTACGGCGTGAAGGCGTCGCTCCGGCGAGCGCTCGATTTGGATTGCCTGCACGTTGGCGACGTTGTGAATGGACTCGATCCGGTGACCGCGTGTGCGAAGCGCGTCCTGAAGTGCTGGGTCCATAGGCGCGACCGTCTCCACGCGCAGCGCCTCGGGCACCCCCTGGTGATGAATGCGCGGAGACGCCACAGCCTCGCCGGCGTCCATGCCATGCAATAAGATGTTCATCGCGACCTGCTGCGTGGCGGTCACGATCCGGCTTCCGCCCGACGCGCCGACGCACAAGACGGGTTTGCCGTTCTGCAGCACGATCGTGGGTGACATCGTCGACACCGGACGCTTCCAGGGCCCTGGTAGGTTACGGGCGCCGCCTACCAACCCGAACGCGTTGGCCTTGCCGATGCCGCTCGCGAAGTCGTCCATCTCGTCGTTCATGACGATGCCTCCGCCGGTGAACCGTGCGCCGAACGGAAGATTCACCGTCGTCGTGACCGAGGCGACGTTGCCCTCTGCGTCAACGACGCAAAGGTGCGAAGTCCCGGGGTTGTCGGGCGCGGTGATTTGGGTCCGAGTCCACTCGACCGGGAAGTCATAGTCGATGCTCGGGTGGGCTTTGCCCTCGCCCGCGAGCACGGCGCGCTTGGTGATCCGGGACTCGTCCATCATCTTGTCGAGAGGGAGGATCACTTGGTCTGGGTCACCGAAGTAGCGTTGGCGATCCAGGAAGGGCCCCTTCCAAGATTCGGCCATCACGTGCAGGAGCGGCGCGCCGTAGGCGGGCTTTGGGCCGGCTGCCTGCTCCAGGATCGTCAGGCTTTGAATCATCGTGAACCCGCCCGCGCTCGGAGGGGGCGCCGTCACCCAGCGATATCCGAACATGGTCGCCTCGAGCGGTTCACGCGTCCTTACCCGGTAGGCGCGAAGGTCTTGCAAGGTCATGATGCCGCCGTGCTTCTGGACCGCGGCCACCATCTCTTCGCCTATGATGCCTCCATAGATCACCGCGGCGCCCTTCTCAGCCATCGCGCGGAGCACGCGCGCCAAGTTCGGACGACGCAAAGTCGCACCGGACTGGAGATTCCACTTCGCCATCACGGGGTCCTCGCGAAGTTGAACCTCGAACGCGCTTCCCATCGCGCCGAGCGCTTTGCTCACCGTGAAGCCCTCTTCGGCGAGCCGAAGCGCGGGCGCAATGACCTCACGCAAAGGGAGCTTCCCGAAGCGCGTGACCAAGGCCTCGATTCCCGCGGGCTCTCCAGGGACGCCTGCGGCGAGACCGCCCAACTGAGACACAGAATTCGCGGGACCGTCCGGCCGTTCGCCTTCGGCCTCGAACATCGTCCGGGTTGCGGCACGCGGGGCGCGTTCGCGGAAGTCGAGGAACGTCAGCGAGCCATCCTTGGCGCAGTAGTAAAGTGCGAAGCCTCCGCCTCCGAGGCCGCTGCTCGCCGGATTGACCACCCCGAGGGCGAGCATGGTTGCGGCTGCCGCGTCTGCCGCGTTGCCCCCCGTGGCGAGGATCTCGGCACCCGCCTTCGAGGCTTCGGCATGGTCGGCCGCCACCGCCTCCTGCATGAATACTGCTGCGTACTCCGGCGGGGTTGGCGAGGTGCCAGAGGCGAGGCCGGTGATCAGGAGCGCCGAAACGCACCACAACACGATCGAAAGCCAGCGCCTCATCGCTCCCACCTTGCATCCAAACCAGCCCGGATGCTACCGCACAGTCCTATGCGTTTCGTGTTCGTGATGGACCCAGTGTCGACGGTCATCGTCGATGAAGACACCAGCTTCGCCTTGATGCTGGAAGCACAGGCCCGTGGCCATCGCGTCGACTACTGCTCGCAGAGCGATGTGGGGCTTCGCGGCCAGCGGGTCGTTGCACGGATTCGCCAAACTACGATGCAGCTCGACGCCGAAGAGCCCATCAAGTTGGGCGAGCCGGAAGACATCAACTTGGCCGATGTGGATGCGGTGTTCATTCGTAAGGACCCACCTTTCACCGACGCCTACTTGTGGTTGACGCTCGTTCTGGATCACCTTGAGGGCAGCACACTAGTGGTCAACAGCCCGCGCGGCCTGCGCGAAGCCAACGAGAAGCTTTACGCGCATCATTTTCCCGAAGTCGTGCCACCGACGATCATGACGAGTCACAAGGACGAGGTCTTCCGATTCTTGAGCGACGTGGGTGGCAAGGCGGTGATCAAGCCAGTCGATGGTCACGGCGGCCAAGGCGTGTTTCTGCTCACCAACGGGGACAGCAACCTCAATGGCTTGATCGAAGCGGTGACCCACTCGGGTGCGCGGAACGCGATCGTACAGGCCCTGATCCCAGAGGTATACGAGGAGGGGGACAAGCGAATCCTGCTCGTGGACGGCGAGTTTCTCGGTGTCGTCGGGCGCGTCCCCAGCAAGGGCGACCTTCGGAGCAACGTGCACGTCGGAGGCTCCGCGGCGCCGGCAGAACTCACCGATGCGGACCGGAAGATCATCGAGACGATCGCTCCGCGCCTGGTTGCCGATCAGCTCTTCTTCGTCGGCCTCGACGTCATCGGCGGCAAGCTCATCGAGGTGAACGTCACCAGCCCTACGCTCATTCAACAGATGTCTCGGCTTTGTGGAGAAAATCTTTCAGCCACGGTCATCGATCGGCTCGAAGAAAAAGTCCGGGTCTACGCGGCATGAGGCGGAGGCTCAGCTCGAGCCGATCCGCACGGCCGCGGAAGCCCCCGCGCCGGCTATTGACCCAATCGCGATGGCCACGAGCAAGGACACCGTCGCGCTCATGAGGTCCAACCCGTCGAGGACGAGCCCGGTCATGCCAAAGAAGGACGCGAAGAACGTCCAGAACCTGCGTGACCGCACGGTTCGTACGAAGAAGTCGCCGCCGGCAACGCCATCGAGCTGACCGAGCTGACTCGGCCTTGTCGTGTCGTCGTGCGCCCGTGTTTGGTCGTCGGCGTCCGCGCGCTTGCCATTCAAGAAGAGCGAAGCACCCAGGAGCACGGCTCCGAGTACGAGTGACAGGATGTAGATATTGATCAACATTTGGCGCCTCCTCCCGTCAACAGGCGTGCACGCCTGTTGCACCCCATGCGACATCGATAGGATGAAGTGCTTCGTCTTTGCAAGCCACTTCGAAGCTTTTTGCGGCGTCTGTGTCGAGGAAGAACGCGATCGCGACGTCGCCGCCGCCGGCGCCGCATGGCTTGGCGCCCCCTGAAAAGCGGGCTGCGAGCTCGGCTGCGCGCCTGAGCCGCGCATCGAGGATTGGGGTGCCCGCCGCGTCCCCGAGCACGCCCATCGCATTCGAATACGAGGTGGCCTCCGCGATGACCTCGTTGGCGTTCCCGGTCTCGAAGGCGGAGGCGAACCGACTTGCGAGCTCCGAAAGCCGATCCATGCACGCGCGGTACTCGCCGGGGTCGTCACGCCGGAGTTCGTACACTTTGCCCACCAGCTTGCTGGTTCGCGCAGCATGGCCCGTCCACACCAAACGAATCACGAGGTCCTTCGGACGTTGCAGAGCGCGCGTCTCGACATCGTTTCCCGTCCGCGCGAATCGTAGAAAGCCGCCGAACGTGGAGGCTGCGACGTCGGCGCCGCTGCCTTGCGGTGCGATCGACCTGTGGCCCTCGAACGCGCACGCGAAGACCCGTTGCAAAGTCGTCGGGTCATCGAGGTCGTGGCCGCGCGTTGCGAAGACTGCCCCGGCGGTCGCAGCAGCTGCAGCAGCCGACGACCCCAGCCCGAGCTTGACGCCGTCCTGCTGGAGCTGGCTCACGTCCAGGGTCAACCCGCGAGGCACCGGCCCGAGCTTGGCTTGCGACAGCTGCAGCGTGGCGTCGACTTCCGGAGGCATGGGCACTAAGTCTTCGGACCAGGCGACCGAGACCCGCCGGTCGACGGCGACTACTACCGCCGGTGCGCCTTCGAGCACCGCATACTCGCCGCACAGAAGTGCTTTTCCAGGCGCGCTGGCGCCTACCGGGGTCACCGATGCACCTCGACATCGGGCCCTGGCTTTGTGACCCAAGTTCGCGTCACACCTCGCGTGCGGTCGAGCGCCTGACGAACACGGCTTGCGTCACCGATTTCGCACAGCGCTTTGACGTGTGGTCCGGCGTCCATCGTTGCCCACGCCGAGACGCCACGTTCGCGAAGTCCGTGAACCGTGGCGAGAGCGGCCAGCGTCGCCGGCGCCCAGTAGAGGATCGGCGGATCCGACGTGATCGCGCAGCAGTGAAAGGCCAGCGTGCTCCGCTCCATCGCCGCTCCGAGCGTGTCGAGGTCGCGCTCCCTGATCGCGCGCCTAATCTTTCGCGACCATTTCGGCGCTTGGTCCAACCACGCCTGGTAATATGGCGACGTCTTGCGCGAGCGCTCCATCCCTTCTGTCGATCCGATCTTCTTCTTGCCGGGCTCGGTCATTGCGACGACCAGGCGTAGGCTCCAATGCTCGGGGGGCGCGATCGGTCGGGCAGCCAGGTCCGCATCGCCGCGGCTGCCGGCAGGGAGCTCGACGAACCCGCCATAGATCGACCGAGCGGCCGAAGCACTCGATGCGCGGGCCAGCGCGCTGAGCCGGCGGGCGTTGAACCGAAGCCCCACAGCCGCCGAAGCTGACGCAGCAAGTGCGGCAAACCCAGACGCGCTCGAAGCGAGGCCTGCCGCGGTCGGAAAGTGATTGTGACTGCTGACATGCGCGTTCAGGCGCACTCCGGCCTCCCGCCGAACGCGATCGAGCATGGCGACGACCCGCTCGGCCTCCGCCGTGGTCGCCCGCCTGCCGTCGAGTCTCACCACATCCGATGCCAGTGAGGGGTCGAACCGGACTCGCGTTTCAGTCACGAGCTGATCCAGGGTCAGCGAGATACTCGGAACAGCCGGGATGTTCCGCTTCACGTCGGCCTTTCCCCAGTATTTGGCGAGCGCGATGTTCGCGCAGGCCCGGGCGCTCGCTTCCATGGGACGATCGGTCACGTGCTCACCTCTGCGACGAACGAACCCTCTCCGAGCAGGTCGCGCAACCGCAGTGCTTCATCATGCTTCGGCGCCAGCGCAAACATGCAGCCCCCGCCACCTGCGCCCGTCATCTTGGCGCCAAGCGCTCCAGCCCGTCGCGCGGCCTGGCACATCTCTTCCAGCTTCGTGGTGCAGAGCATCATCGAGCTGAGGATCGTGTGGTTTAAGTCCAGCAGTTGTCCGAGCGCGATGTGGTCGCCGGCCTCGATGGCGAGCTTCGCGTTGCGCACTAGCACCTCGATGCCTTCGAACGCCTTATTTACCCGCTCCCGGTCGCTCTCGAGCTGCCTGCTAACCAACGCGACCATCTCTTTGGTGCTCGAAGACTCGCCGCTGTAGCCGATCACCAGGTGCAACGGTTTGTTCGAGCGCAGCGGCCGAAGCGCATCACCTTTGCGATAGAGCGCAACACCCCCGACGGCCGACATCGTATTGTCGATTCCCGATGGATTGCCATGAAAGACCTTTTCCCAAGCGAGCGCCGCCGTCGCAAGATCCGTTCGCGATCGTTCGATACCGAGTGCCTCGTCGATCGCGTCTAGAACGGCCACACCGATCGCCGCAGAGCAGCCAAGCCCAGCGCCGGCCGGGAGGTCGACCTGTGCGCTCACCTCGAGCGACGGACGCGCCGGATACAGCGCGAGCGCAGCGGCAAATGCGCGTTCGAGGGGCTCGTCTCCGCTTGGGTCGGGCCGGAGCGCCAAGGCCCACGGCGAGAGCCGCAAGAGGTCGTGCTCGGCTGTGACCGCCTCGGCTGTGACGCCCCGTTCGATGCCGACCGCGATCGCCGGGCAACCGTGGACGACGGCATGCTCACCGAGCAGGATGACCTTGCCTCTCCCGAAGCCCATTATGTTCCTCGTTCGGTGAGCCGCCGTGTCACGTCCTCGAGCACTTGCCTGGCGTCCTCGTCGAATGGGCTTGTGGCGAGCGCGCTCCGCGCTTCATCCGCCAAGAACGCCAGCCGCGTCTCGACCTCGCGTTTGGCGGCAGACAGGACCTCGGTAGCGGCTCGGACTTCGTCCTCGGTTGCATCCGCGCGTCCCAAGACGCCTTCGAGCGCCGTCCGCTCGGCGTCGCTCGGTCCGAGCCTACGAAATGCAGCAACGACGGCATTGTGCTTGCCGTGCCGCAAGTCGTCACCGGGCTTGCCGGTCTGTTGAACGCTTCCGAACGTTCCGAGGAGGTCGTCGCGAAGCTGAAATGCGACCCCGAGTGGCGCGGCCCAAGCGCGGAGCGACTGCATGCATGCCTCGTCCGCATCGGCGAGTAGGCCTCCAAGCTCGGCCGGCCCGCGCGTCGTGTAACTTCCGGTCTTCAGGTCGTGCATGCGCTCGACGTCCACGTCGGTCATGAGGTCGAGCTGCTGCCCCGCAAATACTTCCTTCTGGATTTTGACGAAGAGCGCCAACCCTTCGTCTCGTCGGCCTTCGGGAAAGCTACCGCCTAGCAGTAGCTCCCAACCGAACGTCGAAGCCAGATCTCCCGCGAGGATCCCGAGGCTCGCACCCAGATGGTCGTCACCGTGCTTCTTTTGGAACGCATAGTGGACCGCAGGCCCACCGCGGCGTTCGTTGTCCTCGTCCATCCAGTCGTCATGAATCAGCAGGTACGTCTGCAGGAGCTCCAGGGCAGCGCCCGCCTCGAATGTTGGGCTGACGTCCGAGGCTCCGCTGACCGCCCGGAAGGCTGCTGCGGTGACGATCGGCCGTAGCCGCTTACCCCCGCGCATCGTCAGGTCCCGAACCTCGGTGACTAGGTCTATCGCCTGCGGCGAAAGCTGAGTCGCTTCCTCGCGCTTCGACTCGAAAAACCGCTCGAGGATGGCGTCGACGTGCCGACGGATGCCCCCCATCCAAGACTCGAGATCCATTTGCCCTTGCGCCACGGTGTCAGTGTCCTTATTCCGAGCTACGTACACGGCAGGACGCTGCCGAGCAAGCAACGTGATGAGCGAAGATATTGAGCAGAGAAAGGCCGACCATCTCGATCTGTGCGCGACCGACGACGTCGCGTTTCGGCAGCGCACCACCCTTCTCGAATGCGTGCGGCTCGTGCATCAGTCGCTCCCCGAGGCCGACTTCGACTCGATCGACACCCGCGTTCGGTTGCTCGGTAAGGAGCTCCGCGCGCCACTGTTGATCGCCGCGATGACCGGCGGGCACGAGCGCGCCGCTGAGATCAACCAAGCGCTGGCTTCGATCGCGAACGAGCTCGGTTACGCGTTTGGTTTGGGCAGTCAGCGCGCGATGCAAAAGCGGCCGCAGACGAGCTGGACGTACCAGGTGCGCGAGCGCGCGCCCGACGCCCTTCTCTTCGGTAACGTCGGCGTGGTCCAGGCGCGCGACTTGTCAACCGAGGCAATTGCGCAGATGTTGGCCGATGTTGGCGCCGACGCCCTCTGTGTGCACATGAACCCTGCCATGGAGCTCGTTCAGCCCGAGGGCGACCGGGACTTCAGCGGCGGCATTCATACCTTCCAGCGGCTCTGGTCCGAGCTCGACGTGCCAGTCATTGCCAAAGAGACAGGGAACGGGATCAGCCGGGAGGTTGCCGCCCAGCTTCGCGCAATCGGTATCCGGTACGTGGACACCTCGGGTGCGGGCGGTACCTCGTGGGTCGGCGTCGAGACTCTACGCGCCGAGGGCGACGGGCGAGCGCTCGGTGAGGCCCTATGGGATTGGGGCATCCCCACCGCGGCGTCGGTTCGGTATTGCGTCGACGCCGGGATGACGACGATCGCTACTGGCGGCATTCGAAGCGGCATGGATGCGGCCCGCGCGATCGCACTTGGCGCAAGCTGCGCCGGAATCGCGCGCCACGTCTATCAAGCGTTTCTCGGAGGCGGCCTCGACGGGGCGCGGTCCTTCTTGCTGCGAATCGAGCGCGAGCTTCGCTCGGTCATGCTGCTCTGCGGCGCGAAGACGATCGAAGAGCTTCAACAGGCTCCGCGCGTCGTGACCGGCGAGCTCCGCGACTGGATCGCCTAGTCAGCCTTCCGCAGGAGCTTCGCCAGGGACGGTTTCACGCTCTTCGGGCTCCGGTTCGTAGCGCAGCAAGTCTTCGACACGCTCGAGAAGCTCTCCCTCGAAATGCACCGAAAAGCGCGGCTCCAGGAGCTTGGTTCGCACTCGCCAGACGACCGGGTCGGCAGGATCGCGCAATACCACCGGCGCGGCTCCGGCGAGGACCCACGGTGAGCTGAGGATCGCATCGGTGAGCGCCCTACGCACCTTGCCGGCATCGTCATAGCCTTCGAGGCGCACCACCACCTCGTGCTCAGCATCTGCGCCGCCGTCGCAGACCATCGGTGCGCTGACCATCGCACGGTTGGGCACCGTCAACCGATGCCCTTGTCCGTCACGTAGCCAGGTTGCCCGGAGCGACCGTCTTTCGACCGTGCCTTGAAAACCATTGCCGGACACCCACATGCCCTTCTTCACGCGGCGCTCGGCGGCCAAGACCCCACCCGCAACCACGTCGGCCAATAGATCGCGCACGGACCATCCGATGACCACAGCAAAGACCACCAGCGCCCACAGGATCCACTCCCGACCTCCGGGGACCAGCTCGAGGACGATCGAGAGGAGAAGCCCGAGACCCGCCAGCCGCAAGACGAACACCAGCGCGCCCAAAACGCGTCGCAACGCAATGTTGAGGGTGATCCAACTGCGGGCGCGCTCGGCGACGAACAACGCGATACCCACGCCGAGGAGTGACAGGAAGAGAGCCAACAGCCTGTTGCGGTCTTCGATCGGCAGAGGCGCCGCGGGCCGCGCCTTAGCGATTTCGGGTGGCGGCCCTGGGGAAGGCTCACTGGCCCGAGTATCCGGCTCGGCGGGAGCGCGCTTGGTCGCCGGGGCCGCCGGCTCCGCTTGCTCGTCCTGCCGGCTCGATCTCGACGGGTCGTTCAGCTGCGCTGCCCCCGGGCCCGCAATCAATGCAACCAGGAGAAACGACAGCCCAGAACGGCGAAGCGTCGACATCACAGCACCCACCCCCGCTCTGCGAACACGCGGCCCAGCACGCCGCGCAGGTGCACGGCGATCACGAACGCGCCCTCGCGTTCGTCGAGCAAGCCGAGGTGTGCGAGTCGGCTCAGTTGGGCCTGGGCAGTGTTGGCGTCGAGCCTGAACAGTCTCGCTTGGCCGGCACCGTCGATCCAGCCTTCGCGTGCGATCTGGTAGAGATTGACCAGAACGTCGTCCGGAAGGCGCCTGACACGCGCGTACGACGAAGCCGGGATCGGCCCCACGTGCACGATATTGTCCTGGATGCCTCGGATCGAAGCTAGCCACAGTCGGAGCGCGTCGCGCACGAGACCACCGGTCGCTTCGTGAAGCTCGTGGAAGTACTGATCGTATGGCCGGCGAATGCGGGTGGCGCTTCGCGCGAACAAGCCTTCGATCGGCGATCCGTCTCCGCGATCGAACGAGTGCTCGAAACCACTCAGCCGGTGCCTGGCGATGACGGCTGCTTGCACCTCGTGTTCGCTCAAGGGGTCGAGTCGGATCGCCTCCGGGAACGCGTCACGCAGCGGAGCGACCATCGCGGCGAAGTTCCAGAATAGCACGGCGCCATGCGTCAACCAACGGCGCCGTCCCCCCTCCTCGATGATGCCTTTGACGAAGCGGCGAAGTGGGTCGAAGCCGCCAGGCGCCATCGAGAGCATCCAATGAAGCCCGTCCACGACGACGAGCTGACCTTCGGGCGCGTCCTGGAAGATCGCGTCGACGTCTTCCACCGTAACCGGAGCGGTGAACACGACCCGCTTCACGTTCTTCCAACGGCGGCTCCGCACGATGGCGCTCGCGACTGCCGCCTTGCCGACGCCGTCGACGCCCAGCAGCACGACCGATCGCAACCGCCCTTTGACCTCGCTCGAAAGCACGGCTTCGGCGCGGCGAATTTCTTCGTCACGGCCGGTTAGCACGTCTCCGGCCTCCATCGTGTCGGCGGCGAAGAGGCGCCGGTAGACCAACGGAAGGTCAGCCGACACCTCTGGAGCGGCGAACGTTCCGGCGGAGAGTTCCTCGGTCGGCAACGCTCTCGTCAGGCCGAGACGCTCGCTCCAACGCTCCAGCCGCACCTCGCCGAACAACGCGCGAAGCCCGCCGCGGACCTGGGCCTTGAGTCGGTTGATACGCGGCTCACGCTCCTCCTTGTCGAGCACGCGAAGACCGCTGACGGCGCGACGCATGGCTTCGAGGCGTGACCTGCTGAACGAGCCCTCCGCGAGCTCGCCCCGAAGCGTTTCGAGCGTACCGAGCGCCGCGTCACGCATCTCGGTTTCGATCATCGCAGGCCAGCTCTTAGCTTCGGACCGGATCTCTTCGAGTGAGTTGTAGCTTCTCTCGAGCTGGCCGTAGACCATATCGCGGAGCAGCGTGTGCATCTCTTCGGGGATCGCCTCGTCGTGGACGATCTCGAGCTCCGCGGTTGCTAGCTCCACGTTGAAGGCGACGACGCGTTCGAGCTCCTGCAGCAGGTGCGCCAACGGCTGGACGCGCTCGGCGAGCTCTCTGCGGCTTGCGAGCAGCTTGGGCGCCACACGGCTGTCGATGTACGTGAGCACCACTTCTCTGAAGGGCACCTCGACCTCGGGCAGCGAAGTCGGCAAGCGCCATTCGCCGGTCTGGCGCTGACCCACCGTCACGCGGTAGCGCGGGGTGAGGCTGCGGCAGGCGTCGACCAACGTATCGAGCAGAGGCGCGATCTTCGTGTCGTCGCTCAGGTCTTGGTAGAGCTCGGTGGTCACACCCGCGGCTTCACCCGCGGCTTTGCTCGTTGCCTCGGTCGCCTGGCGCAGTGCCGTCGCGAGCTCATCCCCGGAATAGTCGCTCTCGAGCTCGGTGTTCAACTCCGTCAGCGTCTTCTGAAGAGTGTCGCTCACACGTTCGAGCTGCGAGGTCGCGCGGCGCTTTACCGTATTGGTGAGCCGCGAGACATACTCGGAGACGTTGTCCTTGATGCGCGCTTCGAGGCCAAGCAGCTCTAGCTCCATCGCCAGTGAGGAGTACTCGGCCGAGCTTGCCTTTCGGAGGTTGGACACGTCCTTGGTGAGCGTCTCCATCGCACGCATGCGATTTGCGAAGCGGCGGCTGGTGCGCCGCTCGCCCGTACGTAGGTCGAGGGACCCGAATGTTGGCAGGTCGTCCTTCATTTGCACGAAGCCACTCGCGAGCGCACTGGCGGCGCGATGAGTGCCGTCGCCCGTGATGCGAACGATTTCGTCGAGCGCGAGGGCGAGCTCCTCTTCCACGTCGCGTCGCAGTCGAACCAGCTGACCTTCGAGGTCTGCGTCGGGCGCGGCGGAGAGGTCTACGATGTCGTCGTAGCCCGCAATCACTCCGTCGAAGAGGCTTCGCGTTCGAGCCGCAAGGTGGCGATCGGCTTCGACGAAGAGCGCCGCCAACCCCTCGAGCCGGGCCGGTGCGTCATACGAGAGGTGGAAGCGCCCCAAAGCCCGCAGCCGGATGTGGCGTGTCGGAGGGCTTTGCCCGAACGCGTCGCGCCAGCTTCGCCGCAAACTAAGAACCTGGCGTCGGAGCCGCTTCCAAAGCGAATCGTTTTCTTTGGACTCGTAGGATAGGTCTTCATATGCCGCCGTAACGACCTCGGGCAGCTCGTCGACCAAGGCGTCGACCTTGTCCAGAATGGTCTCCGGAGTCCACGTCAGCTTGGCTAGCGTCACCGAGCGTCCGAGTACGATCCCGCGCCAGTGCGCTGCCAGTTCGGATTGTGCGGAGCGTAGCATCGTCACGAGCTCGTCGGGCTCGGTGCCCTCCTCCGCGCGGGCTTGAACCGTCAACCGCCGATGGTGACGCAGGAACTCGCGTCTCAAGTCGCGCAGGTACTTGCCTGCGTCGGTCTGGAAGTCCCGAAGCGGTCCGGTCGATACCTCGCGAACGATGCTCTGAAGATCGCCAGCGAGATCCTGCATGCTATTGTTGAGCTCAGGGCTCTTCGTGTGCAATGCGGCGCCCCACAGGTCTTTCTCACCGACGTGCTCAGGCCAGGGCTCGAGCTGTTTGGCCTCGCCCTCCTCAACATCGCGCCGCATCGTAGGAGGCTTCACCGACAAGTGCCTCGATGGGGCGAGGGAGGTGCGACCGGTGCTCGTCTCGCCGGCGAGGGTCAGGCCCATCTTGAGCATCACGGGGCCGACGAGTTGGTTAATCGCCACTGCGCCGATGATTAGGGTCTCGAGCGATCTTCCAAGCGCGCCAAAGGTGTTGCCGAT
Source organism: uncultured Myxococcota bacterium (assembly GCA_964196015.1). Lineage (GTDB taxonomy): Bacteria > Myxococcota_A > Polyangia > Polyangiales > Houyiibacteriaceae > SG8-38. Next base: position 9,523 of record CAXMRM010000123.1, on the reverse strand, counting down.
GATCGCGGCCAAAAGGATCGACACCCCCGCCTGAGAGACGAAGCCCATCCACCCGAACTGCTGGGTCGCTTCGTCCGCTCTGCCCATCCGAGCGCCCACCTTGGTGCCCGAGTAAAGAGCGAAGCCACGCACCACGACGAGTGCTATCGCGAAAAAAGCGACTTGCTGGAGCTCCCCCAGATGGAGCTTGGCCCCAGCGAGTGTAAAGAAGACGACGTAGACCGGCAGCGACAGTCGCTCGAGGGTTTCGATGAGGCGATGTCCCGTCTTCGAAAAATTGGTGACACCGAAGCCGGCCGCCAGGAAGACCAAAATAGGGTCCCATCCCAGAACCCCCGCGATGTAGGCGACCAGGTAGACGACGCCCACGACGAAAATCGGAAGCTCTTGATTGACGTAGCGGATGTAGAGCGCCATCAAGCCGCCGACGACCACCGCGCCAAAGAGGATCGAAAAAACGATGTGCTTGAGCAGATACGTAGCCAGTCCGCCTTCCGCGGTGGTCACGCCGATCTGCTGGGCGGCAACTGCTCCGGCTATCGCAAACGCGACGACAACCACGACGTCCTTGAGCACGACGACGGAAAGGACATCCCGAGTCATGGGGCCCGCAGCCCTCGATTCCATGATGACCGCGATAGTCGCCGCCGGAGACGACACGAGAGACACCGAGGCCACCATCGCGCCAACCGCGAGTGCAGCGGCCACGGGAAGCCCCTGAATGCCGGGCAAGGCGACCATCGGCACTACTCCGGAGATCAACCAGAAGAACGATGTCACCAAGACGATGACCGAAACCAGTTGCGCTGCGAGGATTCCGCTGATCGCGCGAAGACCCTTCTTGAGACCTTCGAGCTTGAGCTCACCACCGGCCGTGAGTGAGATCACGGCCACCGCGAGGGTATCGAACAAGCTCAGCTGCTCGAGGACCTGATCGTTCAAGATGCCTTTGTCGAACGGCGGAGGGAGCCCAAGTCCGGTTAGAGCTCTCGCGAGCTCTGGACCGAACACCAAGCCGGCGATCAGGTAACCCGTGATGTGCGGCAGGCGAATCTGGCCTACCAGGCCGCCGATCGTGTAGCTGGCTAGGACGACGAATCCCAGTGCCAGCATGGCTGTCGGGTCGAACGGATGTGACGCGAATTGCTCGAATTGATAGAGCTCCACCATGCCGAACAGGAGCAGCACGATGACCGTGATTTGCCGCCGCGCGTGAGTCTCCTCGCTGGGCGGAGGCATGCTGTACGAGCCGGTCATTAGCGTCTCCAGAACCCCGGCAGGATCAGCGCGAAGAGCGTGAAGAACTCGAGGCGTCCGAGTAGCATGGCCATCGAAAAGAACAATTTGCTCCCGGCCGAATAAGCAGAGAAGTTGTCCGGCCCCATGTGGAAGGGTGCCGGGCCCATGTTGGACAGGCAACTCAGCATTGCTCCGAACGCCGTGGGTGCGGGAACGCCCTCGACCAGCGTCACGAAGAGCAGGCCAAACGCGATGCATCCCATGTAAATCAAGAAGAACGACGCGACGTCAGAGAGGACCTGGTTGTTGATCGCAACCTTGCCCATGCGGACCAGCTGTACGGTGGCGGGCCGGAAGCTCTTCTGAATTTGGGCAATGGCCTGCTTACCCATCAGCACGGCTCTTTCAACCTTGATGCCGCCCGCGGTCGAGCCGGAGCACCCGCCGACGAACATCAACAGGATCACGACGGCCAGCGCCGTCGAGCTGTAGACGCTGTAGTCGTCGGTGCCGTATCCGGTCGACGAGACCACCGTCGCCACCATGAAGAAGGAGTAGCGGAACGAGGTCAGGAGCTCTTCGTGCACGCTGAGGTTCAGGACTGTCAGCACGAGCACCGCGACGATCACGATGGCGACGTACCATCGAAACTCGATGTTTCGCGCGAGCGTCCTCCAGCTTCCGGTCCGTAGCAAGCCGTAGTAGAGGCCGTAGTTCACGCTTCCGATCAGCATGAAGCAGGCGATCACGTACTCGACCGCGGCGCTGTTGAACCCGCCCACCGAGCTGTCTAGCGTCGAGAAACCGCCCGTCGACATGGTCGTGAACGCGTGGCACACGGCGTCGAATAGGTCGAGGCCCAGGAGCTTGAGCAAGGCGATCTCGATGAGGGTGAGAGCGCCGTAGAGCTTCCATAGGGTGAACGAGGTCTCGGCGATTCGAGGTCGTAATCCTTCAGCCGTCGTTCCAGGCACCTCTCCGCGGAACAGGTGCTTGCCGCTCGCGCCCAAGTTCGGGAAGACTGCGACGAACAACACGACGATGCCCATGCCGCCAAGCCACTGGATCAGGGAGCGCCAAAGCAACAGCGGTCGTGACAAATTTCCCTCGATGTTGACGATTACCGTTGCGCCCGTGGTTGTGAGACCGCTGACAGCTTCGAAGAACGAATCAGCCGCTGACATGCCTGCCCCGAGCATGAACGGAACTGCTCCGCATGCGCCTGCAGCGATCCAAATCAGGCTCACCGCCAGCAGGGCCTCACGGCGCGAGATGCGCTCGGACACGAACCGATTGCCGTAGAGGAATGCCGCCAAGCCGATGGTCGAGACGATGATCGCCGACAGCGCCAGCTCCGCGGCGCCGCCTTGGGGCCGAGTTGGGTCCGGCGCGAACTGGTCCCACAGCATCCCGACGCCAGCACACAACGCGATCATCACGCCGATCCCGAGGACGACGGCCCCGACCGGTCGGATCACGCCGCGAAAATCTCTCGATTGCGCGCTCACTCACCCCTCGGTCGAAAGAGCCGCTCGACAGTTGCCCGCGCTTCTTTGGTCGTCATCAGGATGACCCGGTCACCCGGCTGCACGACGTCCTTGCCGCGTGGAATGATCACGTCGTCACCGTGCACGATCGCCGCCAGGAGGGAGCCGCGTGGCAGGTTCATCCGGTGCAGCGGCTTGTTGATCGCGCGACATTTCGGGCTGGCGGTGAGCTCGACGACCTCCGCCTGACCGTCTTCGAGCACCGTCAGGCTATGGAGGGCGCCACCTCGGGAGAACCGGAGGATCTGGTCTGATGCCACGGTGCGAGGCGAAAGAACGATGTCGACACCGAGTTGGCGATAGATCGACGTATAGTCTGCGCGCTGCACGATCGTTGCGGTGCGTTTGCATCCCGCGCGCCGGGCGAGGAGGGCTGCCATCAGGTTGATTTCGTCCTGCTTCGTGACCGCCGCGAACAGATCATATGTGCCGACCTCTTCCTCTTCGAGGAGCGCTCTATCGGTGCCGTCGCCGTGCACGACTTCGATGCCCTGGAACTCGGAGCTGACCTCTTCAGCCATGGCGAGGTCGCTTTCGATCATCATGACGGTCGCCTGCTGCTGTAGCAGCCCACGCGCGAGCGCCTTGCCGACGACGCCGCCGCCGACGATGCAGACCCGGCGTGCCTCGCGTTCCTTGCTGAACAGGCGCTCTGCGGCGAGCACGCCTTCGGGGCGGCCAATCAAGTAAACGCGATCGCCTTTGACCAACAGGTCTGCGCCGCCGGGAACAAACAGCTCTCCGTCACGGACGACTGCGCTCACCAGCGTGTGCGGCGGGAGCTCCACCGAAGAGAGGGGCTTGTTCAGGACGCGCGATTCCTCGAGATCGATCTGCACGAGCTCGACCCGATCTTGTGCGAGGTCCACGACGTCTGAGGCGCCGTATGACCGGGCGATGCGGCTGAGCTCTTGCGCGACGAGCACACGCGGGTTGATCACGACGTCGACCCCGAGCAGCCCGTAGCGGATGCCCTCCGTCCATTCGGACCATGCGGTTCCTTGGACGCGGGCCACCACATGCTTCGCCCCGAGCTGCTTGGCTGCGAGCGCGGCGACCAGGTTCATCTCGTCGTGGTTGGTTACGGCGACCACCAGGTCGGCGCGAGCCGCGCCCGCAATCTTGAGGAGCGTTTCGCTCGCGCCGTATCCGACGATCGACGCCACGTCATAGTGCTCCTCGGCGTACTGCACCGCCTTGGCGCTCGAATCGACGGCGATGATGTCGTGACCCTCTTTGTCGAGGACGCCCAACAAGTGGCGGCCGACTTCGCCCAAACCTATGACGACGATGTTCATGTGGCAGTTACCTCGATCGATGTTCGGGAACCGGAGTCCTTGAGCTCACGCTGGATTTCGCCTTCGTCGACAAGCAAGCCTCTCAGTAATCGCGGTGCGATCAGGTCATTCAAGATGATGGATCCGAGGACCACGGAGTACGCGATCTTCGCGGCGTCTCCCTCGTACACGAGGCGGAATGAGACGGCCATCGCGAGTGTGACCTCACCGTGCGCCAAGAGCCCTCGGAACAAGTCCTTTCGAAGGCTAGTGCCCCAACCGGCGATCACGCTTGCGAGCCACTTGGCGCCAGTGCGAGCGATCAGGAATCCGCATAACACGAGTAGGGTCGGCCAGGGAGCGGTAGGCTCCCAAAGCGCACCGGCAAAGATCAGGAGCACGAGCGCCATCGGGCGTTCGGTCGACTCGAGCGTCGTGTGCAAGAGTTGACCGCCCCGTGCGAGGTTCACGAGGACGAATCCCATCGAGAGGTTCACCGCCAGCGGCGAGAGCTCGAGGAAATACGCGCCGCCGGATGCGAAAGCGATGATCCCAACCAGCGCCAAGAAGCGGGAGTTGTCCGACTCGTCGCCGGCCAAGAAGAGGGAAAACAAGAAGCCCAGCGCAGCGCCAAGCAACACCGTGACCCACGCCCACAACGCTGGGGAGTAGTCCTGTGCTTGAGGGGCATTCTCGTGGAAAACACAGAAGATCAGACCAAACGCGAGGATGACCACGATGTCCCCGAGGCGTGTTCCGTTTCGCAACAGCGGAGCGAGCCGTCCACTGATCTCATAGCGCCTCGCGAGAAGGTCGAACGGCTCCGAAGAGTCCGCGGCCGCGAAACAGGCGAGCGCCGCAGCGCTCAGTGCGGCGTCGTTTGACGTCGTGTGGACCCAGCCCGAGTCGGTGAAAAAGTAATAGGCGCCCAGGCCAACCGCGACACCTGGCAGAAGGTGATGTAGCAACACGACGCGCCCAGTTGCGGGATCGAGCTTTTGAAGACTGGTGAAGTCGAAGTCCGTGCCGCGCAGCAGCCCGACCCACCCGGCAGCGAGTGCGATAATTGGCAGCAGGCCGGTGATGTCGTCGAACGCGTGGATCGCGGGGAAGGCCGGGCCGAGCAGGAATCCCAGCAACAGATACTCGGCCCCGCTCACGACGAGGAAGCGACGCTGTAAGCGCTCCACGACGTTGTGCGCGAGCACGTACGCGGCGCCGATCACGATCACGAGCAAGACAACCGTGCCGAGCTCGCCCGCGCCGCCCTTTTGAGCAGACCCACTCGCCGCGTGTGCGACGCCCGGGAGCGACGCCCAAACGAACGGCACTGCGGTCACCATCAGCCTCCCCAGCATATCCGCCCAATTGTGAAGAAGAAGCCGCCCGAGCGGTAGTTTCAGGCTGGACAGGTGTTTAGTCTGCCTCAGCGAGGCTAGTTCCGCAGCCCTTCGAGCACGATCGAGATGAGGCTCTTCGTAGTTGCGATGGGATCCATTTTTACTTGGTTACGCACGGAGGCCAAGGCAAGCGCCTCCACTGCGCCGAGCACGGCGATGGCACTCACGCGCGGGTTGGCGACCACCACCAGCTCGCGATCCACCGCCACTTGGCTGAGGATCATCGCGCGGTCGTCGAGGTCGGTCGCCAGATCGGAAATCGCCTGACGTGCTGTGGTCGCCGGGGCGCGGCGCTCCTGCAGATAAAGGCACATTGCGTCTGGGTGCATCGCGAGCGCGCCGACCAGCCTGTTGCCGAGCTGCCCATATGCCGCGACTGCATCGTCACGCCCCTGCGCTTCACGCAGCTTTGCGTCGCACTCCTGAACCGCTTCGCGGGTCGTGCTGGCCACGGGCTCGATCACTGCGTCCACGAGGTCGGCTTTGTCCCGGAAATACCGGTAGAAGTTACCTTTCGCCATGCCAGCCTCACGAGCGACTTCGTCGATCGTCACCGCTTCGATACCTCGCTGCAAGAACAGCGATAGCCCAGCATCGACCAGATCTTGGACGCGCTTGCGTCGGTTGATATCGCGCTTGCCTCCAAATGCTCCGGGCCGTTCAACGGGGCCGGCGCGCCTGGGCCGTCTTTCGTCGTCCATCGAGTTGCTCCTGACGGGCACTGAGCCGCTTCGACGGTTCATTATGGGGCACACAAGCACCACGTAAAGTGAGTTTCGCGAAAATATTGCGCCTAATCGGCCTGGTTTTGAAAAGATTGCGGAAAACCGAGGAAAGCGTCACAATTCGTAGTGTTAGGCGTGATTGACAGGGGAGGCGCCGACCCCTAAGAGCTTGGCTTAGGACCCATAGGCGCAGTGGATGACCTTACCAGCTCGCAAACCTGATTGGCTTCGCGTGCGGCTCCCCGCCGGGCCGCAACAGGACGAATTCCATGGTTTGAAGTCCCGATTCCGTCGCCGCGGCCTCCACACAGTGTGCGAGGAGGCCCGCTGCCCGAATATCTTCGAGTGCTGGGGGCAGGGTACCGCGACGATCATGCTTCTCGGCGAGACGTGTACACGCGGCTGTCGGTTCTGCTCGGTCAACACCGGGAAGCCGGGCGGGGTCGTCGATCCGGACGAGCCGGAGCACACCGCCCTGTCGCTTGCCGAGATGGGGCTCGCGTACGTCGTGTTGACGATGGTCGATCGCGACGACCTGAGCGATGGCGGCGGGGCACACGTCGCGAAGACGGTTCGGCGCATCAAGCATCACAGCCCCGAGCTTCGCGTCGAAACCCTGGTCGGCGACTTCAGCGGGCACCACGACGACATTCGAATTGTCGTGCAAGAAGGGCGCCCCGATGTCTTCGCGCACAACGTCGAAGTCGTGCCGCGTTTGCAACGGCCGATTCGCGACGCGCGCTGTTCGTGGAACCGTTCGGTCGACGTGCTGGTGGCTGCCAAAGAGCTCGGCTCTTCGATTACCAAGTCGTCGTTGATGGTCGGCTTGGGCGAAGAGCGCGAGGAAGTGCTCGAAGCGATGCATCTGTTGCGTGACGCCGATGTCGATGTGCTGACGATCGGTCAGTACCTGCGGCCCACCCAGCGTCACGCGTCGGTGCAGCGGTACGTCGAGCCCGCGGAGTTCGCCGACTACGAGGAGGCGGGGCTCGACATGGGCTTTCGTTTCGTCGCGTCGGGGCCGCTCGTTCGGTCGAGTTACCGGGCGGCGGAGGTTTTTGTTGAGGGGGCGCTCGCGGAAGAGACGAACGCAGGCGAGGTGCCCCCGATGGATCGCTACGGCAAGAAACGAAAGCTCGCCGTGCTCACCTGAGGGGGGACATGCACGTCATTCGAGACGATGGAAGCCTCGATCCAGAGCTCGACCCGGGCCTTTCGATCGATCAGATCGTCGCCCTCTACAAAGCGATGGTTAGAACGCGCGTTGTCGACGACCGCCTCGAGAAGATTCAGCGTCAGGGGCGCATCGCGTTTCACGTGGGCTCCCTCGGAGAAGAGGCCTCCATCATTGGCGCGGCTGCGGCGCTTCGCGATAGAGATTGGATCGTTCCTTGCTATCGAGAGGTGGGCGCCCTGCTGTGGCGCGGTTATCCGCTCCAGCAATACGTCGATCACATGTACGGCAATGCGGGCGACCCGTTGCACGGCCGGCAGATGCCCGACCACACATTCAGCCGCGCGCATCGCTACCTGTCGGTGAGCGCGCCGATCGGCACACAGATACCGCATGCGGTTGGCGTTGCGATGGCGGCAAAGCAGCGCGGCCTCGACGAGTGCGTCGGCGTGTTCTTCGGCGATGGGGCGACGAGCTCGAACGACTTTCATGCTGCGATGAACTTCGCAGGCGTGTATCAGGCGCCGGTGTTGTTCCTGTGCCGGAACAACGGCTACGCGATCAGTTTGCGGACCGAGCATCAAACCGCCACGCGCACGATGGCCGAAAAGGCAGCGGCATATCGGGTGCCGGCGGCTCGGATCGACGGCAACGACGTCCTCGGGGTCTGGCGGGCCGTGCATGAGGGGGTGCAGCGAGCAGCCGACGGCGGCGGCCCGACGTTCATCGAGCTGATGACCTACCGTCTCAGCGGCCATTCGACCTCGGACGACCCGCGGCTCTATCGAACGGAGGAAGAGGTCGACTCTTGGCGGAAGGCCGACCCGCTGTTGCGGCTCCGAAAGCATATCGAGCAGCGCGACGTGTGGAACGACGACCTCGACGGCGATTGGCGCGCGATCTGCGACGCGGAGGTCAAGGACTGTGTGCGGCGCGCTGAAGCGAAGCCGGCCCCTGAGCTCCGCGACATGTTCAGCGACGTGTACGCAGAGCAGCCGTGGCATCTTCGCGAGCAGGAGGCGCACTGCGTTGACGGGCCGCGGGCGAGTGACGCGGAGGACGAGTCGTGACTCAGATGAATCTTGTCCAAGCGATCAACAGCGGGCTTCGCGGTGCGCTGCAGCAGGACGAGAACGTGCTAGTGATGGGCGAAGACGTTGGGCGCCTAGGCGGTGTCTTTCGCGTCACCCAAGGGCTCCGAGAGGAGTTCGGCGCGGATCGGGTCCTCGATACGCCGCTCTCGGAAACCGGGATCCTGGGAACGGCGATCGGGATGGCGCTTCACGGGCTGCGGCCGGTTTCGGAGATTCAGTTCGCGGACTTCATCTACCCGGGATTCGACCAGCTGGTGAACGAAGCGGCGAAGTACCGCTATCGGACGGCTGGCGAGTTTCACGTGCCGATGGTGGTGCGCACGCCTTACGGCGGTGGCATTCGCGGTGGGCAGTATCACTCGCAGTCGCCGGAGGCTTTGTTCATTCACACCGCGGGGCTGAAGGTCGTGTGCCCCTCGAACCCGTACGATGCGAAGGGGCTGCTGATCGAGGCGATTCGCGACGAGGATCCGGTCATCTTTTTCGAGCCAAAGCGCGTGTATCGCGCGGTGAAGATGGAGGTTCCCGACACGCCATACACCGTGCCGCTCGGGGAGGCGAAGGTCGTCCGGCCCGGGGAGCATATCACCTGCGTGGCCTGGGGGGCGATGCTCTACGAGGCGTTCGCCGCGGCACAAGAGGTGGCGAAGCAGGGGGTCGATGTCGAAGTGATCGATCTGCGCACGTTGTGGCCTCTGGACGTCGACGCGGTCGTCTCGAGCGTCGAGAAAACCGGCCGCGTCGTGATCGTGCACGAAGCGCCTCGAACCTGCGGCTTCGGCAGTGAGCTCGTGGCGCTGATCACCGAGCGTGCGTTCTTGCATCTGGAGGCGCCGCCCGTTCGCGTGACCGGCTGGGACACCCCGTTCCCTCTGACCCACGAGCGCGAGTATCTGCCCCTGGCGCACCGCATCGCCCCGACCTTACTGGAAACTGCGAGGTACTAACCGATGGCACGGCTCGACTTCAAGCTTCCCGACATTGGCGAGGGCGTGACCGAAGGCGAAATAGTCGAGTGGTTCGTTCGGGGCGGTGACATGGTTCGTGAGGATGACCCGATGGTGGAG
>CAXMRM010000122.1:0-8799 GCA_964196015.1 uncultured Myxococcota bacterium | reverse complement strand
AGAAACGCTCGACCTGAATGTGCGCGAGCACTCGCTCGAGATCGCCGCGATACGCCGTGAGCAGCGCCTGAAAAATCTGTTGGTTCTGGCGACCGAGTTGGCCTGTCCACACCCAGTCGGGCGCCGCCTCCGGAAGGCCGGAATCTTCGTAGACGCTCGCAATCAGCCGCTGACGCACGTCGCGCGGCAACAAGAGCAACGGGTGCTCTCGAACGGAGCTCTGAAGCTTCGCGATGATCCGATCTTCGGGCAGATGCGCGAAGGAATCGCCATTGCCGAGCTCGTCCGCCGAGGTCGAGAAGCCGATCCCTGCGCCTTCACGCACCCGCGGAAAGATCCACGAGAAGCGATAGGCGGCGCCGTCGTGGGTCTCGGAATAGGCCTCGAGCCCGCGCATCAGGCAAGCGGCGAAGGTCGACTTCGCGCTGCCGTTGGGCCCGTGGAGTAGGACCAGTCGGTTGGCACGCCCTTCCCGCTCGAAGCCGTCGAGGACCCGATAGAACGCCTCCTGCGCTGCCTCGTGCCCCGCGAGACGATCGCGGAGCCTCAGCTCGGCTTCATGTCCGCTGTCGTGGAGGCCGAACTCGAGATCGAAGAGCTTCCAGCGTTTGAGGTTCCCCGTAGGCCGCTCGACTTCGTACGAACCGAAGGAGTCCAGGCAGTCTTTTAGGTACCGCCCTGCGTCGCGGGTGTGCCGGCGTGGATTGTCTTGAACGAGTTCCAAATACTCTCCGAACGAGAGCACTCGCTTCTGGGCCTCGAACCGCGTCTTGACCTCCCCACGAATCGTCTCCAACGCGGCTTTGAGTCCCCCCTCGCTCATATCATTCCACCTTGAGTCGCAGCGCCACCGTTCGCTTCTCGAGGATACAATTTTCTTCGGTGCACATGGCAAAGGAAACGTCGCAGGTCACTTCATGGTCCCCTGCCGCGGACGGCTCCACCGCCGCCAGGAAGCGCACCTTGTCTTCACCAAACTCTTTCGCGTCGTCTTTGACGAGCTCGCTCTTCTTCAGCGTCACTCCGGGGGCGGCTTTCAGATCGACCCGGACCGGGTACTCTTGATTGACGTGCCATTCGCCGCGGCCCTCGAGCGCGATCTCGACCTCGCCGGCTTTGCCGATGGTGTACCCGAGTTGAGCCGGAGTCACTGCGAGCAGGAACGATCCGGTTTCGATGCTTGGCCCTGCAGGCTCGTCGGACTCTTTCGCGTCCGCTGGCGCTTCAGCGGCCGTCTGCTCGTGCTTGGAATGGTCGTGCTCGCTCGCTTTGGGCGCCGGCGCGCCACGCTCGCAACCCGCAAGCGCCGCTGCGACGATGAAAGACAGGATGGAAAGTAAGGGCCAAATACGCATCTGCATCACTCCGTGCTTAGTTTACGACCTAGGTCGATGTTACGTCGAACTCCAAGCTATGGCTCGACGACCTCGACCTCGGTGTGGGTGTCCCTCGCCGGCTGGCGAAGGAAAAAAGCGATCTTGTCGCGGACCGCGTCCGAATCGGGCGAGAGGTGCCAATGGGCGATTCGCTCGGACGACTCGGGGCCATCCTCCCATTTGACGAACGCGACCAAGGGGTTGTGCAGGAGCCGGTCCTCGTTGACGCGGACGCTCGGGTAGCCCGGCTCATCGTCCCGAACACGCAACGCGATCTCGCTCGCGGAGCTTCCCTTGAGCCGCTCCTCGACCCTGACGCTAATCCGATAGGTCGATCGCCGTTTGACCAGGTCGGAGCTCAGCGAGTCGACACGCACCACCGCGATGAGGTCCGCCCGACCGACACGCCGCTCGAACGCGCCACTCCATTCGCCCTCGACGATGACGGGTGCCTCGACGAGATCCACCGCGTTGTCGAAGAGCGCGACATCAGAGGGCCGAAAGTCGGTCCTGGGCGCATTGGATGACGCGCCGGCACAGCCGATCCCAAAGCAAGCGATGGCTGCGCTCAGCACACGCACGGCATCGACCCTAGCACGCCCGCGCGGAGGCGAACGCTGCCTCGTCCAAGGCCTCGCCCCATAGCCCAACGAGGTCCTCGGCGAGCGGCGCTCTCAGAGTCATCGGCTCGCCTTTGCTGGGGTGCGTGAACTCGAGCTCGTAGGCATGAAGGGCCTGGCGGTCGTGGCCGAGCCGTCGCAGGAGCTCGTCGGTCATGCCGGTCTCGATGTAGTCGAGGAATGGCTGGGAGCCTTCAGGCCCGTAGAGCTTATCGCCGATGATCGGAAAGCCGATGGCGCTCAAGTGCACCCGGAGCTGGTGCTGCCGACCGCTCTCGGGTGCGAGCGACACCAAGGTGGCATCGTCCCTGCGCGCGACGACCCGGTAGCGCGTAACAGACGGATAGCCCTCTCCTTCGGGCGTCACCTCCATCAAGATGTGTAGCCCCTCCTTGGCCCGGTCCATCGGCAGAGCGATTCGGCCTGCATCATCGGGCATGACGCCGCGCACGATGGCGAGATATCGCTTGCTGACGCGGCGTTTCTCGAAGCCAATCTTGAGATCGCGCTCGGCGGCACGGGTGCGGCCACAGAGCAACAGCCCGCTGGTCTCGCGGTCCAACCGGTGGGCAATCTGCGGCGCGTTCTCCCCGAAGCGCTGCCGGAGCAGATAGGTCAGCGTATTCTTGTGATAGGTGGCGGACGGATGCACCGGAAGCCCGGCGGGCTTGTCGATCGCCAGAATCGCGTCGTCCTCGTAAAGCACGTCGAAGTAGAGCGGGACGTTGGGCTCCGCGAAAGGAGGGCGCACCAGCACGACGATCTCTCCGGCCCGCACCCGTTCACTCGCACGGCGGCGCGTGCCATCGGCGCGATACGCACAGGCTCGCACGACCTCCTGGGCACGCGTCCGCGAAAGCCGGGGGATCCGATGCTGAATGAATCGATCTAGACGCTGGCCCGCATACTCGGACGCGACTGGAAACGTCAGGAGGATCGAAGCCGGATCGCAACCCGGTGGAAGCGGTACCTCTGGACGTCTAGGCGGCCTTGACAACCTTGCCCGAGCGAATGCAGCGCGTGCAGACCGAGACCCGGCGGACCTGGCCATCGACGACCGCCCGCATCGACTGCAGGTTGGGCTGCTGCCACTTCCTGGTCTTGATGTTCGAGTGGCTCACCTTGTGAGCTTTGTGGCGGTTCTTACCGCAGAAATCACATGTCTGTGCCATGTTTGGTTTCCGAGTTCTGAGGGAGCGGCGATGTAGCACTGGTCCTGGGGTGTCGCAACAATGCGGCCTCGCCCCCGGGAACGATCAAAGATAAAACCAAGCTGGATGCGGGTGGCGGGCGCAATCGCGGGGCTTTTGGTGCTCGGGACTTTTGTAGTTCCAGGTACCGATAGCCCCCAAAAGGAGCTCGTGTCAGAGGCTCGGGGAGCCGCTGGACCTCCGATTACCTCGTCCGGGGAGCTCGACGCGGGATCCGCCACTCTGGTAGGGCGAATCTACGATGAGCGCGGCCAACCCCTCGCAGGGGCGATCGTCTCGCTGGCGGGAAGCGGCTTCTGGCCCGCGCGCTCGGTGCGAAGCGGGGCCGACGGGCGCTTTCACTGGTCCGACATCCCGGCCGGGATCTACGCGTTGCGGGTCTCCAAGGCTGGACTGGTCGCCCCGCCCGTCGAGGGGCTAATCCTCGATGCCGGGGCTCAGCGCGCCTTCGGAGTGCAGCTCGCGCCTGGCCGGACGATCGCAGGACAGGTCATCGATGCCGACACGGGCCATGCGATCCGCGACGCCGAGGTGACGGTGGCGACCGGGGTACTCGGACTGCACATCCGCCGCGTTCGGAGCGACGACCGCGGACTGTTCGAGCTCGCGGGGATCGTCGGCGACGAACATAGTTTGTACGTCGAGGCAGACGGATACGTGGCGGCAGGGCCTTTGCGCCACAGCGCGGTGGAGCCCTCGATGACGGTCCGGCTCGAACGCGCCTCCATCATCGAAGGTCGCGTCATTGACGAACGAGGCTTGCCGATCGAGGGCGTGCTCGTCCGCGCCTTTGGTGAGGGAAACGAGCGCACTGCGGCCCACGGCACGACCGACTCTCTCGGCATGACATCTGGGCGGGTCCCGCCGATCTCGGCCACAGGAAATGGAGCGCTGGCGTTCGTTCGGCAGGTCGCGACGGGTCCGGACGGCGCCTTTCGCCTGCCGCACCTTCGTTCCGGCCTATACACGATCGCCGCGAGCCACGACGACTTCGCGCCCGTCGAGCTCGAGCGCCTCGAGGTCAGCCCCGGGGCCACTCGTTCGGGCGTTGGCATCGTGATGCGCGCTGGCGCCGAGCTCGCAGGCCGCGTCGTCGACGAGCGAGGCAACGGCCTCGAAGGGATCCCCGTCGAGCTTCGAGCGCCCACAGAGCGCCTGCCACGGATGTCGGTGACCGCATCGGATGGCTCGTTCTCGTTTCGCGGCGTGCGCGGTGAGGTAAGCGTCGCCGCTTTGCCCTACGACCTGCCTCCGGTGCGCGAGTCGCTCGCGATCGGAGACGACGCCCTCGTTACCGTCGAGCTGGCAGTGTCGAGTACGCTCTACACGTTGCATGGGCGCGTCGTCGACGAACGCGGGTTCGGGGTGGGCGGCGCGCTGCTCACGGTCTCGTCGAAAAACCCCCGAACCCCGATCCAGCGGAGCGCGAAGTCGGATGCCGACGGAAGCTTCTCCGTTCCTGCCCTCCCCGAGCCTCCGTTCGAGTTGAGCGCCGAGCATCCGGCGTTCAGTCCCGCACACATCCCCGAGATCAAAGACGCCGACGACGTCCGCGTTGTCGTCTCGGCCGGCGTCACCTTCCTCGGCGAGGTCCTCGACGACTGGACCGGCGACGGCCTCGGGAGCGTACGGGTTCGGATCGATGGTCCAATCTCGCGAGACACCCAGACGCGAAGCGACGGCACCTTCGTGTTTCGCCGCGCGCCGACCGGAACGTACGACATTTCTTTTTCGCATCCGGATTACGAATCACAGAGTCGCCGGGTCGTGCTGGAGCCCCCGCGCTACGTCGATCGGCCGCAGGAGTTCGACACGGTCCGTCTCGGGCCCGGTGGCACCGTCGAAGGCGAGGTGCTCGACGCGCACAGCGAACCCGTCTCGAACGCCGAGGTGACCTGGGGCGACCCACCACGATGGGAGCACACAACCCTCAGCGACGCCCGGGGCGCGTTCCAGTTGCGCGGCGTCCCGGCTGGGACCGTCTGGATCACCGCCCGGCACTCAGCGGCCGGGGAAGCATCCAGCACTGAGCTGATCACCGTGAGGCCGCTCGAAACCTCCCCGGGGACGTTCGTGCGGTTGCCCCGCTCGGTTATCGAGTGACGAAACCGTCTTCGCCCCGTACGCTCGAACGAGATGGGCGATTCATGGATCCGAAAATTTCGCGACGCCGGGGACGTTCTGAAGCGCGCCCGCAATCCCGCCGAGCTAGCCAAGGCGCTGCTGCCAAATCAGTGGCTCGCACGCAAGGTCCTCAACGACGAGCCAGCTGCCTCCACGGGCGCGTCACCCACCGAAGTCGCCGAAGCCTTGCGCAAGCTCCGGAACGAGTTGAAGCGCGAGGCGCTCGATGAGAACGGTCAGGTCGACTACGCGCAGCTCCGAACCTCGCCGACATTCGCCGAGATGAAGAAGGCCAGCGGGCTGCTCCACGCCATCGATCCCGAAGAAATGACCGATGACGCCGCGCGCATCGCATTTTGGATTAACCTCTACAACGTGCTGGCCATCCACGGTGTCCTCGCGCTCGGGATTCGCGAGTCGGTCATGGAGGTCCCGTCCTTCTTCGGCGTGGTCGCGTATCGGGTGGGCGACTTCGTGCTCACCCTCGACGAAATCGAAAACGGCGTCCTCCGGCGTAACGCGTCGCACCCGGCAACCGGCTCGCGCCTGTTCGACGACGACGACTCGCGGCTCGCGCTGTGTCCGTCGCGGGTCGATCCACGGATTCACGCGGCCCTCGTCTGTGCATCGACGAGCTGTCCACCCGTGGCCTTCTATGAGGCCTCCAAGCTGGACGCCCAGCTCGAACTCGCGTCCCTCAACTATGTCGCATCGGACGTCGAAGTCGACGATGCCAACCGCGCCGTCCGCGTCCCGATCATATTTCGCTACTACCAAAGCGACTTCGGCAGGGTCGAGGGAGTCCGGCTGTTCCTGCTCGATCACGCGCGGGACGCTCAACGGGCGGCCTTGGAAGCGGCGTTCCAAGCCGGCTACGAGTTCGACTACCACCGCTACGATTGGTCGCTCAACTCGATGGCTTGAGCGGCGCCCAGCGGTCCCCGTCTTTGACGACGCGCCCTTCTCGCTCGAGCTTGATCAGGTGCGCTTCGATCGACTGAAGAGCGAGAGGCCAGAGCGCCTTGGCGGTGTCTTCGTACGCCTGCGCGACCAGATGCCGCGGCCGCGAAGCCTTGCCGCGAGCTTGCAGCGCGTCGAGCACTTTGCGTTCACGCATCAATCGATGCTCGATATAGAAGTTCAGGATCGCTTGCGGCTGTCGAATCAAATCACCGTGCGCGGGAAGGATCCCGGCCGGCTCGAGCACTGACATCTTTCGAAGCGACTCGAGGTACAAGAGCATGTCGCCATCGCTCGGCTCTACGATGATCGTACCGACCGAGGCAACCATGTCGCCGGCGATCATGATGTTGCTCGCCTCGTCTATGAAGCACAGATGCCCGGGCGCGTGGCCTGGGGTGTGAAGCGCCGTCAACGAGGTCGGGGTCGGCCCGTCTAGCTCAATTCGTTCGCCGTCTTGAATCAGCCGATCGATCTCGACGATGCCGTCGAGGCGCTGCGCGGTCATGGCGTGGGCCCAGAGCGGAAGCTGCAGCCGTTCCCGAAGCGCCATCGCGCCACCGACGTGGTCGGGGTGATGATGCGTCGCGAGGATCGCCACGGGCTCGACGCCCCGTATCCGAGCGGCTTGAACCCACTGGACCATCACGTCCTGCTCTTCCCTATACGGCGTTGCAGGCTCGATGAGCACGGCCTCCTGAGTGCCTATCAGGAAGGTGTTGGTGTGAGTCGCTGGCGGCAAGGTCGGTGTGCGCACCGGGAGCATCTCGATCGTCGGCGCGACCGCCCGAACGCGATCGGCCACGGACTCTGAGCCGGACGGCTTCATCGGGCTAGCCGCTCACGAGCTCGAGCTCGTCGAGATCGAGCTCTTCCTCGGGCTTCAACGCGTGGATCATCGACACGGGACCGCTCGGGTAGAATCGATCGCGCGGCAGGTCGAGCAAGCACTCGACACGACCTTCGCTACGCAAGCCCGGGTCGCCCAGTTGATGCATGCACACGCGGACGATCGACTTCACCGTTTCGAACACGCCCCAGCCGTCTCGGGCTGAAGAGACGAGCTCTGGGATACCTTCGGGCACGCCGAGCCGCTCGGCCAGCTCTTCGACGTCCAGGACGCCCGGCAGGTCGCGTTTGTTGTACTGAACGACCATCGGAATTCGATCCGGGTCGATGCCGTCTTGCCGCAAGTTGTAGTCGAGATTGCGAACGCTATAGTTGTTACCCTCGACCGCATCGGCCTGGCTGTCGACTACGAGCACCACGCCATCGACGTGGCGAAGCACCATTTGGCGCGTGGAGTCCTGAGCGATTTGCCCAGGAACGGAGATGAGATGAAGGCGCACGGTGTAATCGCGGAACTCGCCGAGCTGCAATGGCAGAAAGTCCAGGAAGAGCGTCCGCTCGGCCTCCGTGTTCACCGATACGAGCTTTCCGCGGGACTCCGGCCGCGTCTGCGCATGGATGGTTTCGAGGTTGGTGGTCTTGCCCCCGAGCCCGACGCCGTAATAGACAATCTTAAGCGTGACTTCGCGCTGCGCGTGGTGAATCAGCGGCATAGTTCGGACCTACCTGGGTCCCAGTAAAGCGTCAAGAAGCACGCGAAAGGCCGCCCACCCCTCAGCCGGCATCTTCCCGGACGGCCGCATCGCGTTCCCAGCGCTCTACCGCGGCACGCGCCGTGGCGTGCTCCGGCGCGGACAGATGCGGATCAGCCTCTATGATGCGATTTGCGAGATCGCCAGCGCGTTGAAGTAGGGCCTGATCCTGCGTGAGATTCGCGAACTGCAGCCCGTTTGCCCCGGACTGGCGGTACCCGAAAAGGTGACCGGGACCTCGCAGCTCGAGATCGCGTTCGGCCAGGCGGAAGCCATCGTCGGTGTCACACAGCACTTGAAGTCGAGCCTCGGCTTCCGTGGACAGTGGTTCGCCAAACGTGAGCAGACAAGCGCTTCGCTGACCCGCTCGGCCGACGCGCCCCCGAAGCTGATGAAGCTGCGCGATCCCAAATCGCTCGGCCTGCTCGACCACGATGATGTTCGCAGGCGGGACGTCGACGCCGACTTCCAACACTGTGGTGCCGACCAACACCTGAAGCTCGCCCTCCCTAAAGGCGCGCATCAACGCGCGACGCTCTTCACCAGAAAGGCGGCCGTGAATCTGGCCTACGCGAGCGTCGCCAAACTGCGACTTCATTTCGTTGAAGGTTCGGTCGACGCCCACGAGCTCGTCCGAGGAAGAGATGGCGGGACATACGACGAAGGCCCTGCCCTCAGCTTGCAGCGCCCGCTCGATTTGGCGAAACACCGTGGCGCGATCCCCGCGTGAAATCATCTTGGTCGTCGCAGGGACGCGTCCGGGCGGCTTGGCGTCGATCGTGGTGAGATCGAGCCCCGCGTAGAGAACCAAGGCAAGGCTTCGAGGAATCGGGGTTGCCGTCATGACCAGAAGATGCGGCCGCCGAGTCGACCCCCGCGTACCGAGGCGGAGGCGTTGAGCAACACC
>CAXMRM010000121.1:0-11878 GCA_964196015.1 uncultured Myxococcota bacterium | reverse complement strand
GGGCAGCGTTATCCAAACGAAGAGAGCGGTTTCTGTCTGAAGAGCATCGACCTCGGAGGAAGCTGCACCAACCCGTATCGCATCGTGATCGCCCGAACGAGTCTCTCTGGCGCCGAACCTGACGACTATTGCGGGATCAATGAGGGCCTCACGACCTGTCAGGCGGTACGCGCCTTGCTCGCTGACATACCGTGTGATCCCATGAACGATGACCAGGACTGCCCACAACCCGCCGGGCTCTGCCGAGAGCTCCCCGGAATGCTCAATCGCTGCACCTATCTCTGCAGCGACGTGGTCGAGTGCAAGAGCCCACCTGCCCCCGGCTCCACCTGCGGCGCCTCCGGCTCCGGCAGCGACTACTGCGGCGGCTGACCCCGGGCTCACTACCGACCGGTGCGGCTCCAGCCCGATGGGTGTGCTGTGTTGTGAGGTCTCATTTGTGACATCTTTCACAAATCGACACTAGAGGCTTCCAAAAGCACCGCTTCAACCCCCTGAAGTCGTTGCTTAATTTCGGAAACATGAATAAACGTCATGCTCGCTGAGCCGTTGTTCAGCGGATGTGAGCACTGACTTCTGTATACTCGCTTTCCCCCGTTTGTCTTAACTACCCGTTGTTCCAATATGACCTCAGTCAACAGGCCCGACGACCTACTCGGAGCAAGCCGCTTGCTTTGCCCGTGCCCTGGCGGCGCAAGCCCAAAACACGTTTTGGAGGATCCCCCAGCGTTCTGCCTGGATCTCCGACGCACTGCCATTCGCCAACTGATGTGCTGGACGAAGGCTCAGCACTTGCACCCCTGTGGACCAACCGCATCCCGCTCCGATACGATTAACGGAGACGTGTTGGCTCACATTCCAAACACAGCACCCGCCTGGTTCATGAAGGTTCCCAAATGACAAGAGCTACGGAAAGAGCGGCCGTTCAAATCGCAGACGTCTCGGAGGATCGGCCTACGAGCCATATTGCTGAGCTCGCCCCTGAGAGCGCGCCCGCACCAGCGCAGCCCCGAACGATCCGAGATCGCAAGCTTCGCGCACGCAGGATCCGCATCACTGAGCTCGCGGTCGACGACGTAGTAGCGGAGGCACGGCACTCCAGCCTCGGCAGATTCGAATCGCGCGTTGAGGACCTTTCTCTTCACGGCGTGCGGCTCATCGCGAAAAGGGCGGACGAGGGAGGCCTGGTCCTATCCGGCGACAGACTTGAAGATGTCCGCCTCACTGTCGGAGGTCAGCTCCTGTACTCGGGCGACGGGCTGGTTCGGCGTGTATCCGAGGATACCGACAAATGGGTGCTTGGCGTGGAGTTGCAGGATCGAGGGATCGATCTCGACGCTTTGTACCGCCTGGATCACCGCATCACCATCGCAGAGCGGCTTCGCACGGCGGTTCGGGAACACGAAAGCGTGTCCCAGGAGTTCAAAGCATGGGTGGCCGATCTCCTCGACTTCTTCGAGGCCACCAAGCAATGCTTGGACAAGGAGGAAGCAGCACTAGCCGAGAGCGACCTCTGGACGCGTGAGGAAGCCACGCGCGATTGCGTCGTCGAAGCGGCGCCGGTCGTCTGCGAACGCCTAAACCGGGCCTCGGTCGAGCTTGCCCGCTTCGTAGGCGACTTCGACGATGCGGAGCACGGTGTGCACCGGCGGTTCTACCGACGCCACCTGTGCAAATACTATCATCGCGCCCCTCTGCTTCGCCGCGCCTACTACAAACCGCTGGGCTATGCCGGCGACTACGAGATGATGAACATGCTGTATCGCGATCACGGCGAGGGCGATACGCTATTCGGCAAAGTGCTGAACCTGTATGCATGCCAAGAAGCCGCGGCCCAGGCGAACATCAATCGCATCGCGTACTTCAATGAGCGCATCAAGGCGATGATCACTGAGAACCCCGACCGTCGACTGCGCATCGCGAGCATCGGCTGCGGGCCAGCACACGAAATTAGGAACCTGCTTCAGGAGCATCCTGAGTTCGGAGAGCGAATCGACATCGCACTCGTCGACCAGGAACAGCGAGCGGTCCAGTATTGCGAGCGAACGTTGGGGCCACTGGCCGCGCGCACAGGGGCGAGAATTCATTTTATTGGGGAATCGATTCGGCGCCTTCTAACCGCAAGGTCCCTTGGGCAAGCCCTGGGCAAACGAGACCTTGTCTACAGCGCTGGCTTGTTCGACTACCTCAGCGACCGTAGCTTCGAAGCCCTCCTTCGAGCGCTCTACGAGGCTACAGCCGAAGATGGCCACATGTACATCGGCAACGTCAATCTAGACACGAATACGACGAAGTGGTCGATGGAGTACGCAAGTGATTGGTATCTGATTCACAGAACCAAGCAGCAGCTGCTGGACCTCGCTCAGGGCCTTCCGACCAACCCAAGGATTCTGGAAGTCGAATCCGAACCGTTAGGAGTGAACCTCTTCCTTCACATCGCGCGATGATCCAGAAAACAGAGTATCAAGGGTCGTTTCAAGAGCATTTAGACGCGTTAAACTTAGCCCGCGCCAGATTTGGGTATGGACTGGTCGCGCTGCTCATGCCGGCAGGCTCGACGCTGGATTGGTTTACACATGCCGACTGGGTAACCGAATTCGCATTCATTCGCTTGGGGTCGTCTGTGGTCGCGCTCGTCTGTCTATGGATGACCTATCTTGGCCCATGGGCGGAACGCAGCACTGTTCTTCAGACTCTACCGGCGCTGATTGCTGCCGCGGGCGTCGAGCTCATGGTGATGCCTCTTGGAGCCGCGAGTTCTGAATATTACGGGGGCCTCAGCTTATGTATTGTCGCGCTCGCAGTCTTGCACACCTGGCGATGGCCACGCGTGCTGGGGTTGAGCGCAGCAATCGTAGCCATGTGGCTGATCCCCGCTGTGCCCGAGGTGGTCCAAGGTCAGGCTCGCTGGTCTCTGTTCTACAACAACCTCTACTTCTTGGTCCTCACCACCGCCATCGCGGTTCCCTCGACTCAAATGAGGTATCGCGCCGCGAAACGAGAGTTCGAGGCGCGGGAGGCACTGGCAGCAACTTCGACAAAGCTATCGTCTGCGCTCGATCGTGCTCGGGAAGTGGACCGTCTCAAGAGCGAGTTCTTCGCGAACATCTCCCATGAGTTGCGCACGCCGCTGACGCTCATTCTCTCGCCAGTAGACGAGCTGCTTTCAAAGCTCATGCCGGGCGTCGAACGAGATGCGCTAAGCATTGTTCGTCGCAACGCAGCGCGCCTCTTGACGATGATCGATGACTTGCTCGACCTCGCGCGCCTGGAAGCCGGTGGGCTGCGGCTGAAGGTGATGCAGCTGGACATGACAAGTCTTGCGCGGAGCATGACCGAGAACGCTGTTCCCGCCGCGACGGCGAAGGGGATCGATCTGACTTTCTCCGTAGCTGGAGAAGGCGACCAAATATTCGGTGACCCACCACGTCTCGAGATCATCATCACCAACCTCATTGGCAACGCGATCAAGTTCACGCCGCCAGGAGGCCGAATCGATGTGCAAGTGTTCTACAATCTCGCCGGCGCATCGATCGAAGTCGCGGACACGGGCCCAGGGATTTCAAAGGGACAGCAAGACAAGGTCTTTGAGCGATTTCATCAAACAGAGACTTCGGAGCGTCGACAGCAGGGCGGCGTAGGGATCGGCCTAGCGCTCGCCCGTGAGCTTGCCCAGCTGCACGGGGGATCGCTCACGGTTGAAAGCAAGATCGGCGAAGGTTCGACCTTCACGCTGTTCCTGCAAGCAGGCAAAGACCATTTTCATGCGGGAACCATTGAGCGGCGGCAGCTGCAGCTCGACGACCATCCGAGACGTCGTGCCGAAGACAAGATTGGCTCCGAACCGCCGCGTCCGGAGACGGAGATGGTCATTCGGCCGAGCCAACAACCGCCTGAACGAGTCTTGCTCGACCGCGGACGGGTGCCGCGAGTGCTGGTCGCCGAGGATGAGAACGACCTCCGCAGCTTTATAGTGGGGTTGCTCCAGGACAAGTACGAAGTCGATGCGGCGTCAGACGGTAGAGAAGCGCTGGAGCTCTTGAAGCACAACCGTCCTGACCTTGTGCTCACGGACGTCATGATGCCAGGCACGAGCGGTCTCGATCTCTGCCGCGCCATCAAGCAAGACCCTTCCCTTCGCCATATCCCGGTCATCCTGCTCACCGCGCGCGGAGAAAACGAGGCGGCACTCGAAGGCTACGAAGCTGGGGCAGATGACTTCGTGTCTAAGCCGTTCCACACGAAGGTCCTTCTCGCTCGCATTCGCGCTCACCTAAAGATGCGGTCTCTCTCGCTGCAGCTTGCCGACCAGGCGCGCCTTGCGTCCGCGGGGACGCTCGCCGCGGGCCTTGCGCACGAAGTGAAGAACCCGCTCAACGCGGCGGTGAATGCGGCGAAGGTGTTGGAAAGAGGTGGTTCGACGCGTGTGTCGAACGAGAAACTGATGAACATCATCATCGACGCCCTCGGGCGAATCGATGGGGTGGTTTCCGCGCTCGATGCGCATGCTCGACCTGCCGACGGAACCGACCTGACCCCGTGCAACGTTCGAAAGGCCGTCGAGTCCACGCTCAACTTGCTCGCGCACAAGCTCAAGGATCGTGTGCTAGTTCACCAAGACTACGAAACGACTGGCAACGTGTTCGCACCTGCACGGGCGTTCAATCAGGTGTTGTTGAATCTCATCGATAACTCGATTCGCTCGGGCGCTCAAAACATCTGGATCGAGCTTCGACAGCTGGAGAAGCAGGTGTTCGTGGCGGTGTCGGACGATGGCCCTGGCGTTCCGGCCGACGTCGTCCACCGGATCTTCGACCCCTTCTTTACAACCAGAGCGGAAGGAGAAGGCACGGGGCTCGGGCTTCATCTCAGTCGAAGAATCGCGCAGGAGTGTGGTGGTGAGCTACGATATGAACCTAGGTCCGGTGGGGGGGCTCGCTTCGTGATGGAGATTCCCGCGATGGAGCAGGCGGCATGACAGCGCACGTATTATTCGTCGATGACGAGGAGCCGAACCTGGTCGTCTTTGAGGCGGTCTGCGGCGATGACTTTCCGGTTTTGACCGCGTCGAGCGGTTTGGCCGGGCTGCAGTTGATGAAGGAGCACGAGATTGGTGTCGTGCTCACCGACCAACGGATGCCGGGGATGACTGGGATCGAGCTTCTCGAGAAGGTTGAGATCGAGTATCCGGATGCGATTCGGTTGTTGATCACGGCCTACTCCGACTTGCAGGCTGCCGCGGACGCGATCAACCGCGGGCACGTACGGCGCTACATGCGCAAGCCGTGGGAGCCCGAGGTGCTGCGCGCCGAGCTTCGCGATGCGATCGACCTCTACAATCTCAACACGCGCGTCAAGGAGCTGGAGCAGCGTCTGCTCGAAACCGAGCGTGCGTACTCAGTGAGCGTGGTGGCGAGCGGGCTGGCGGACGAGCTCCGTAACCCGGTGGGCTGGATTCGTAATAATCTGACCGTGATCGAGACATCGGTTTCGGCGGCGACGGCAGCGCTCGAAGAGGCAACGCCGAACGTGACGCGGGCGCGAGGGACTCTGGCGCAGGTGGAAAATGCGGTGATCGACGCGCGCGATGGCGTAAAGCGCATTTTCGAGCTCACCGAAGAGATGGCGAAGGCGCCCGAGGAAGCCGTCACCGAGGTCGTCGATTTGGCGGACGCGGTTCGCGTGGCGCTTCGCAAAGCAGAGAGTAGCGGGCTTCGCGGGCGCGCGTTGATCGAAGTGACGACCGGCGTCGAGCCGAAGGTGATGGCGACGCGCACGAACATTGTGCAGATTGCGCTGAACTTGTTGGCAAACGCGATTCAGCGGGCAGCGAGCCGCAAGGGTGCCCAGGGCGTCGTGCGGGTCACGACCGCGATGCTTGGCGACACGGCCGTGCTCGACGTGTCCGACAACGGTCCACTGCTCTTAGCCGACCAGATGGAGGCTGTCTTCAAGCCGTTTGGGGTCGGCGGGAGGCTGCACGGCGCAGGGGTCGGGCTGGCGATTTCAAAGCGTATCGCCGAGGAGCTCGGTGGCGAGCTCGAGGTGAGCACGACCGACGACAAAGAGACGCGCTTCCGGCTGACATTGCCGCCGGCCAAGAACGGCGCCAGCAGGACATGACCACGGGGACGAGACCGGGCGTTCACGAGTTCGGCCTCATCTTCGAAGAAACGGCCTGGCCACTACTTTACGTTCGGTTTCCTTCCAAGCCACTGAGCGATGAAGGCTTCGAGTATTTCATCGACCGGTATACGAGCGCGGTCGAGCGCCGCATACCCTTCGCGACGATCCTCGACTCGAGGGGCCTGACGACGGCGATCACGGCCAACCAGCGAAAGCGGCTTACGGACTGGTTCGAGGTCACGGGCGAGCTCGCGGGTGAGCATCACTTCGGCATCGCGGTGCTGATCAGCCACGCGATTATTCGTGGCGCGCTCAAAGCCGTGACTTGGTTGGCGCCGATTCCGGTGCCGATCGAGCCATTTGGCTCGATCGCGGATGCGGCTCCCTGGTTGCGCGAGATCTTTGCCGAGCAGAACATTCCTATCACGCCTTCGATCGAAACACTCCTCGCCGGCCGCAGCTAGCTTCTATCTAACGGCGTATCCGGTCGCTCGGACAACCGCTTCTAGATCCGCAGGCCTCGCCGAGCCTTCCACGGTCGCCCGCCCCGGGTCGAGCGTCACCATCGCCGACGTCACGCCGTCCGCATCGCGGAGGGCGCGCTCGAGCTTGCGCACGCAGTTGTTGCAGGTGAGGCCGTCGACCTCGAGGGTCACCGCGGTCGGAGCGGTGGGAGCCTTGCGTCGCCGCCACGTGCTTCGAAGGTCGTCGAACACGAAGTAGACGAAAAGCCCAGCGAGAGCCAACGCGGATGCCCAGGCCCACCAGGGGTGTCCGTGCTCGTGCGTCATGCTTCCAAGGGCTTCGAATGGGATGAAGGCGTCGTAGACGTATGCGAGCCCGACGCTTCCGATGATGACGGTGGCGAGATAGACGGCTAGGACACGGCCTCCGAAGGCCCGCTTCACCGCGCCAATGGTGGCGATGTTGGTCGCCGGGCCGGCCATCAGAAAGACGAGTGCGGCGCCGGTGGGCATGCCCTGTGCGATCAGCGCAGCGGCGATGGGAACCGACGCAGTGGCGCACACATAGAGCGGCAGCGCGATGGCGAGCGCCGCAAGGCCGGCTACCGCGGGATGGATGTTGGACCAGCCTGCGATGACGCCCGGCGGAATCCAAACGGTGATGGCGGCCGATGCAACGACACCGAAGACGATCCACTTCCAGATGGGCCGGATGACGTCGACCACGTGCTCGAAGAAGCCGACCGTAGATTGCGGAGCGCTGGCTTCTTCGAGGCCCGCGATACCCTCGGCATCGGTGTGCAACGCTTCGGTGGCCACCCCGCCGGCCAGCCCCATCACGAGCGCGCTGACGCACTTGAAGATGGTGAACGGCCAACCGAGGAACGAGGCACTCACCAGCAGCGAGTCGACGCCGGTTTGCGGGGTGCTGATGAGAAAGCCGACCGCAGCACCGTCGCTCGCGCCGTCCTTCTTGAGCCCCAACCCTGCGGGAATGACGCCGCAGGAGCACAGGGGCAGCGGCACACCCAGCGCCACGGCCTTGCCGATGCCAGCCAGCCCGCGAAACTGCTTCCGGGCGAAGTCTCGAGGAAGCAACACATGGAGCAAGCCGGCAGCCGCGGCTCCCAAGAGAAGCCAGGGCGAGAGTTGAAGCCATACCTGCCAGACCGCGTCGAGCATGGAGGGCATATGGGTCTACGCCTTCGGGTCCGCAATCCCCCTAGAGCGAGGGGGGAGGAGCTCGGCGGTTTGGGCCGTCGTCAATCCTCTTCAAAGCCGGTGAGCTTCAACCCCGACGGCTTGATGAGGTGTTGCTCCCGCTCTAGGTCCGCGCGCGCGAGCGGATGGGCGGCAAGCCATTCCTCGTTGAATGTGAGCTTGAGCTTGTTGCCGCTCGCGCTCAGATGCGGAAGCGAGACGACGTCTGGATCGCGGGTTCGATTGAGGAGCACTGCGAGGCGCAGCAAGGCGCACAGGCGTTTTGCGATCGTGCGAAGCTCCGGGGGAAGCGACTCGAAGTACGAATCGTCGAGCTTGCGGCGATGGCCTCGAACGAGCGTCGCAACCAAGGCCTGCTCGTCGCGGGAAAAGCCAGGAAGGTCGGACGATGCGACGAGATAGGCGCCGTGTTTGTGGTGGCCGGTGTAGTTCACAGCAAGGCCGATCTCGTGAAGCTGCGCCGCCCAGGCCAGGGCATGTGCGGCGTCATCCGATCGCAAGTCCCAGTCGTCGACCACCTGACCGAGCAAGCCGAGCGCGGTAGCTTGAACGCTGTCGGCGTGGATCTGGTCGATCGAATACCGATCGCACAGCATGGCGATGGTGCGATCACGCGGGTCTTCATCTTGGATACGGCCGAGCATGTCGTACAAAAGGCCTTCGCGAAGCGCCGTAGGCGAGATCCACATCTCGTCGATCTCGAGCCGCTCGAAAACCGCGCTGAGGATCGCGACGCCACCGGCAAAGACGGGGCGTCGATCTGCATCGAGGCCGGGAAGCTCGAGCTTTTCCAATCGGCCCGCGGTCAACATGGCCTGCTCGAGCTCACCGAGGCCTGCGGCGGTGATGGTGCCGTGTGCCCAACCCGCCTCGTTGAGGATCGCAGCGACGGAACGAATCGTACCCGAAGCCCCGATCGCACGATCCCAGCCCTTTTTGCGGAGCCTCTTCTCGACCGGCTGAAGCTCGAGGCTCGCAGCTAGCTTGGCGCTGTTCATGCGCTTGCGGCTGATCTTGCCGTCACCGAAGAACTGTTTGGTGAAGCCGACACAGCCCATGTACATGCTGTGCACGGACACTGGCTCGAAACCGTCGCCGATGATGAACTCTGTGCTCCCGCCGCCTATGTCCACCACGAGTCGGCGTGCGGGAGCGCCCGCGATGCCGTGCGACACGCCCAGGTAGATCAAGCGCGCCTCTTCACGGCCGGGGATGATGTCGATCCGGTGGCCGAGGGCTTCGCGGGCATCCTGCAGAACCTTGCGTGAGTTGCGAGCCTTGCGAAGGGTGTTCGTCCCGACCGCCCGGACCTGCCCGGCGCCGAAGTCCCGGAGCCGTTGCCCGAACAGCGTAAGGCACTTGATCGCGCGTTCCTGCGACTCTTCGTCGAGCGAGCCGTCGTCTTGAAGGCCTGCCGCCAAGCGTACCGGCTCGCGGAGGCGATCGACGATCTGAATGCCACCGTGATCGACTCGGGCGATCACCATGTGAAAGCTATTCGACCCCAGGTCTACTGCGGCGAGAGACTCCATGCGCGACCCGAATATACCTTAACCTAGTTTGCTGCGGACGTTGCCGATTTTCGGAGCCATTCGCCGGTGGCTTCATCGGCAGGGAATTGGTTAGCGCTCTATGTAGCCGAGGGCTTCTAGGTGAGCGGCTACGTCTTCGTCTAGCTCTACGGAGTCGGCGGCGACTGCGTGTTCGTTGGCGAGGGCGCGTTGCTCGAGCAGGGCTTTGGTTGCCATGCGGACCTGATCGGGAGATGACTGCGCGAGGTTTTCCTGCTCGGCGGGATCGAGGTCCACGCGATACAATTCGATGGGCTTCAGGCCGCGTGGGTTGCCTGGGTTGGCGGTGATGAGCTTGGACTCGTCGGTGCCATCGAGCTGACGAACCGATTCGAGGACGTTGCCCTCGTGGCTTTCTTCGGCGTAGACGACATCGGTGCCCGTGAAGAGGTCACCGCCCTGCACGCCTTCCGGAACCGGCGTGTCCAGCAGGCTCAAGACCGTGGGCATCAGGTCGATGCTCTGCACCCAATGACGAACGACGGTTCCTCCCCGGCGGCGCTGCGGAAGCTTCACGAGCAACGGAACGCGAACCTGCTCGTCATACAGCGTCGTACCGTGCCAGAACCCGCCGTGCTCGTTGAATTCCTCGCCGTGGTCGCTCGTGACGATGATCGTGAGGTCTTCGTAAAGCCCGCGTTCACGAAGCCCGTCGAGGAGCTTGCCGAGCTCGGCGTCCCAATAGCTGATCTCACCGTCGTACAACGCCGTGAGCGCGGGGGCTTCGGAGGGGTCGGGATGCTGGTGTGCCGCGCGCGCGTACCCGCTGCCATCGTAAGGATGGGCAAAGTATGGGTCGTGTGGGTCCATGTACCCGACGAACAAGAACCACGGCGACGCGGGCTGCCGGTCGATCCAAGCAGTGAGGGCCGCATTGACGGTCCCGGCGTCCTGATACGCGGTGCCAGGCAACACCTCTCCCTGCATCGCCCGCATCTTCTCGATGCGCTGCCGAATGAACTGCATCAGTAAGAGCTTGGCGCTGGCGTCGTCGGCGCCGAGGACGAACTCGGGCTCCAAGTAGACGTACTCGTCGAAGCCCTGATGGAAGTTGAAGTAGGGGGCGACGTTGAAGTTCGTCACGTACCCAGCGGTGGTATAGCCTGCGGTCTTCAACGTCTCCGGCAGCGTCGTGACCGCGTCGGGGAGCGCGTCGCTCTTGGCCATCACGCCGTGACTCGACGGGAGGCGCCCAGTCAGAATCGACGCGAAGCTCGGGCGAGTCCAACTCGAGTTTGTAAAGGCCTGATCGAATCGAATCGCGTCCTCGGCGAGGCGATCGAGGTTGACGGTGTTGCCTTTCTCGTAGCCGTACAGCGACAGGTGATCGGCACGCAGCGTGTCAACCACGATGAAAAGCACGTTGCCCGCATGGCCCTTAGCCTCGGCGACAGCATCTGATGTGCCGGCGCGCGAGACGCGGTTGCCGAACGCGACGTTGCCCGCGAGCCCAACCCCGAGAACGACCAGCAAGGCGAGAGCCGTCGGAGCACGGACGAGCCGATTGAAGGGTGCGCGCTGGACGAGGACGCGAAGGACCCGTGCGAGGATGGCGCTCATGCCCGCAGCCACGAAAGCGCAGCCGAGCAGGACCGCCAGGCCGATCGCGCTCTTCCAGACGAGCTCTTCGTGAAAGAAGTCACGCCGAATCCGAAACGCGCCGAGCGCGAAGGCAAACATGCCGAAGATCGCGGCGGCAAAGTAAACGAACGCTTCTTGTTCGGGCACGGCGTAGCGTTTCATCCAGCGGCCGCTCTGGGCGGTGGCTAAACCGAGGCCGGCGCCAAAGGCTGCACAGAACAACCCGTACGCAAGCGGGCCATAGAGAAACACGCGGGCGCCGGTCGCGCCTGCGGAGGAGAGCGCGATGACCATGGCCTCGCCCAAGCCGACGAGAACGCCGCCGAAGACTCCCGCGCTGAACCCGACCACGAGACCACGGAGCGGATGCGGCCAAGCTTCGCGAGGCGCCTTCGGAATGGCTTGGCTAGCGAGGTCTTCCCGGTCCGGATCCTCGACGCGAAACTCGGGGCTGTATCCCGATTTACGCAGGAGGAAGATCGCGCCGCCAAATGCCGAGACGAACATCTCGCAGGCAAAGCCGAGTGTTGGAATGAGGACCGCGACCGCGAGAGGCAGCCCAACGGCGGGCGAAGTGTAGAGCGCAACCGCTGCGGCCTCCCGAAGGCCGATCCCGTTGATCGAAGCCGGAATGAGTGTCGCGAGGATCTGCAACGACGACGCGAAAAACACCTCGCCAATGCTCAACTCGACGCCGAGCGCACGCGCGGCGCAGACGTAGATCAGGTTGTTGAAGGCGTGCGTGCCGACGCCGAGTGCTGCGGCTTGAATCAGGAGGCCGGCTTTGCCTCGGTATGCGCCGACGGCATCGATCAAGGTTTGAACGCGCGTGCGGATACCTTCGGGGACGAAGCGCGTGAAGAAAAGAAAGAGCTGAGGCTGTGCGAGAAACGCGAGACCGACGACGATGATCGA
>CAXMRM010000120.1:0-13075 GCA_964196015.1 uncultured Myxococcota bacterium | reverse complement strand
GCGCTATTGCGTCATGCCGACGCATCAGGCGTGCCAGGGTGGAGCCCAGGCTTTTGCAAGGGATTCCGCGATCTTGACGCGCAAATCTTGCGTCTGCCCGGAGGTCGACGAAGAGAGTGCAGCATGTGCGTCAAATAGATTTGTTGCTCGCTTCTCCTCGCCGAACTCAGCCACCAGTAAGCCCGGTTATGCGAAGGGGGTACTCGTTGCGCGCCCGGAGCGCGCCCGCGACCTTGGGAAGCGCCATTCGAGGCGTCAATCGCTATGCGGCGTGTCCGAGTCACAAACGCGTCGTCGTTCGTGTCGGTTTCTCGACAGCTTGACGAGGGAATAGATGAAGGTCGCCGCCCCACCCGCGATCACGAAGCTTCCGCCTGCGATGAGCCCCTTGTCCCTGCTGGTCAGTTCGGAATCCCAGAGCCCGCCGAGGCTCCCAGCGGCCACCATGTACCCCCCACCTATGATCACGGTAGGCCCGAGCGCAATACCCATCCCGGGGCCCACCATGTACCTTGACTTGCATTCTCTCGGAACCGCAGGCGCGGGCGTTTCGACGGTCCCAACGGCACCTGTTCCCACGATGCCAAGCACCGGGTCGTCGGAGTAGTCGGCGACGAGGGCAACGCGCGCTTGCGGAAGCCCGTCGGCATAGGCGAGCGCAGGCAAACTCGATTGCAGCACGAGCGCGAGCACGAACAGCCCGAAACGTGTAGTGCAATGACCTGCGTCCATGCCCCGAATCGCAGCAAGACATGTGCCAGTTCGCTGCAGGGAAAATTCCGCCTGTTTGGCAGTCGCCTGGACTTGGGCTCCGGCCGAGTGTGCCGTCTGGACCACAGCGGGTGTGGTGCCCGGGTTACGTCTCGCCTGGCAAACCGGCGGGGATGCGCCCGAGCTGAGCGATAAGCAATCATTGACGGCCAGCGTCAATACATGAGCGCGGAGTGTTCCGTAGTCGAATAACAGGCTTTACTCCCGGTTGAGCAACCGGTGCATGCGGAGAACCGTGTGTGTCGCCGCTGACGCCGTCACTGACGCTGACACTGACGCTGGCACTGACGCTGGCACTGACGCTGACACTGACGCTGACGCTGACACTGACGCTGACGCTGACACTGACGCTGACGCTGACACCCCGTAGAGGCGACGTTCATCGCCCACGGGGCCTCGCCGGCACCCGGCCCCGTGGGCGATGCGCAGCATCGACTTTACGGGGTGGCGCTGAAGTGTACGTACGGAGGGGCACGCAACCAACCCGCTTAACCCTTTCAAAAAGGGGTCTGACCCCTTTTTCTGAATAAGGGGTGGATGGGGGTTGTTGGTCGGGGGTATGGGTGCGTGCTAGCCACTCGGCCCGAGGGAATATTTATGTCGAACGACGTCCGTGCCATCAATGAAATGGTTCAGCGCGAAAGCGCTTTCATCGATACGATTCTTCACGAGGTCCATAAGGTCGTCGTCGGCCAGGACGTGATGATCGAGCGCATCTTGATCGGCTTGCTCACGGGCGGGCACATCCTGCTCGAAGGTGTCCCGGGCCTCGCCAAGACGCTGACCGTCAACACGATTTGTAAAACGATCGCGGCGAAATTCCAGCGCATTCAGTTCACCCCGGACCTGCTTCCGGCCGACGTCGTCGGAACGGTTATCTACAACCAGCAGAGGGGTGAGTTTACCGCCAAGAAGGGTCCGATCTTCGCGAACCTCGTCCTCGCGGACGAGATCAACCGAGCGCCGGCCAAGGTGCAGAGCGCACTGCTCGAAGCGATGCAGGAGCTTCAGGTCACCATCGGCGACACCACGCACCCGCTCGACGAGCCGTTCATGGTGATGGCGACGCAGAACCCGATCGAGCAGGAGGGCACCTACCCGCTCGCCGAGGCACAGATCGACCGCTTCATGCTGCACGTGCGGGTCGACTACCCGAGCCAGGACGAAGAGCGGAAGATCATGGACCAGATCTCGGACCACCTGCTCCTCGGCATGGACGCAGGCGCAGGTATGGGCGTGCAGCAGGTCGCGACGACCTCGAAGCTCCTCGAGGCCCGCAAGACGATCGGGCACGTATATATCGACCCAAAGATCAAGGACTACATCGTCCAAATCGTCACGGCGACGCGCCACCCGGCACGCGTTGGCCTCGGCGACCTGACCGACATGATCGCCCATGGCGCGTCCCCGCGCGCGTCCATCGCGCTCAACGTCGCGTCGCGCGCACATGCCTTCATGCGGCACCGCGGGTACGTCACCCCGGAGGACATCAAGGCGATCGGTCCCGACGTGCTTCGTCACCGCATCATTCGCTCGTACGAGGCGGAAGCGGAGGAGATCACGAGCGACCAGATCGTGCGCCGGATCTTCGAAACTTTGGAAGTCCCGTAACCGAGGCCTGTCGTGATCTCCCGCGAGCTCGTCAAGAAACTCAAGAAGATCGAGATCTACACGTCGAGACTCGCCAACGACCAGATGGCGGGGAGCTACCACTCGGTGTTCAAGGGACGCGGCATGGCGTTTAGCGAGGTG
Organism: uncultured Myxococcota bacterium; assembly: GCA_964196015.1. GTDB lineage: Bacteria > Myxococcota_A > Polyangia > Polyangiales > Houyiibacteriaceae > SG8-38. The sequence continues at coordinate 10,552 of CAXMRM010000120.1, read as the reverse complement.
CGCCAGTACCAGCCGGGCGACGACGTTCGCTTCATCGACTGGAACGTGAGCGCGCGTATGAACGACACCTACGTGAAGGTCTTCACGGAGGAGCGCGAGATGACGGTGATGCTGCTCGTCGATTTGTCGGCGAGCGAGCGCTTCGGCTCGGTCGATAAGCCGAAGATCGAAACTGTCGCCGAAGTGGCGGCACTGCTCGCGTTCAGCGCGATCAAGAACAACGACCGCGTCGGTTTGATCCTGTTCACCGACCGGGTCGAGCGTTTCGTGCCCCCTAAGAAGGGTCGCTCGCACGTGATGCGGGTCGTCACGGAGATTCTTAATGCAGACCCCAAGGGGGAAGGCACCGACCTCGGGGTGGCGTTGGACCTGCTCGGCGGCATCGGCAAGCGCCGAACAGTTGCCTTTCTGATCAGCGACTTCATCGCGGACCAATACGAGAAGCCGCTCAAGGTGGTGTCGGCAAAACACGACCTGATCCCGATCCGAATCGTCGACCCTCGAGAGGACGAACTGCCGGACGTCGGACTCGCCCTCATCGAAGACTTGGAGACCGGGGAGCTCGTCGAAGTCGACACGTCCGACTTGAATGTTCGTGCAAACTACGCGCGCGAGGCACAGCGCCAACGCGCTGCACGCGAGCACCTGTTCCGCCGATTGCAACTAGATCACGTCACGGTGAGCACCGACCGCGACTTCGTCAGGCCGCTGACGGAACTCTTCCGACTCCGGCAGCGGCGACTCACGGGCTATCGGTGAAACGCTCGGCCGCCATCGTCGTCTTGTCGTTGCTCGCGCCTACATTCGCATTGGCGCAGGAACCCGCGATCACGCTCGATGCGCCGCTCGAGACCACACTGGGTGACCCGATCGACGTCATCGTCACGGTGACCGCGGCCGCGGCCGACGAAGCCGCGGTGCCAGAGCAGCCTTTCGAGCCCTTCGAGATCCTCGGCAAAAAGCTCACGGTCGAACCCTCGCCCGACGGCGAGTCCAAGACCTTCACTTTCGAGCTTCAGCTCATTTGCTTCGACGTTGGCGTGCACGAACTCGGTCCGGTTCATGTGCGCATCACGAGCGCGGCGGGCGAGCTCATCGAGCTCGAATCGAACGCGACGAGCATCGAGGTTCACTCCCTCCTCGCCAACGAACCCGACCCACAGCTCAAGCCGCCCACCGATCCGGTGATCGTCGAACAGGACGACTACAGGTTGCTCATCGCCCTCGGCACGCTGCTCGCCATCGCGCTCGGAGCGTTGTTGGCATGGCTGTTCATGCGTTGGTGGCGCAAGCGCGATCGGCCGGAGCCCGCGCCGCCGCCGCCCCCTCCCCCCTGGGAAATCGCCCTCGCCGAGCTTCATGAGCTCGAGCGCGGCCGTGCCTCTGCAATCTCCGAAGGCCACACGGAGCAATGGGTCGATGCGGTTAGCGATTCGATCCGCGCCTACCTTGGCCGCCGATTCGGCTTCCACGGCCTCGAAAGCACCACGGATGAGATAGCGAAAGAGCTGGGCCGGGCAAAGTCGCTCACGATCGAGCCGCAGGAGGCGGTTGGGTTTCTCGGCCAATGCGACTTGGTGAAGTTCGCCAAAGCGTCGTTGGCCGATGAAGCATCGCACACTCTGATCGAGGACGCGTTGGCGTTGGTCGACAAGACTCGCCCCGCGGCGGTCGTTCGAAACGGAGGTCAATCGTGACTCCGGCGCAGCGCCGCGCATGGGCTGTTGGTTGGCTGTTGGCGGCCGCTTTCGTTGGGTTCGTCATCAGCCTGCGTTCTCTCGAGTCGAGGTATCAACTTCTGATTACCGACGATCAACTGCGCTTCGAACGCCCTTGGGCCGCGCTGCTGCTGCTTGTCGTGCCGATGGTGTGGTTTGGCCGCGTTTGGGTACAGCGGCTGTCTAGGCCGCGACTCCAGTTCAGCCGGGCGTCCGCGTTGCGCATCTCAGGACGGAGCTGGCGAGGTCGTCTCGCAGACCTGCCGAGCGCATTGCGGACCGTCGCGCTCGCTCTCCTGGTCATGGGCCTGGCGGGTCCTCAAAGCATTCACGCCCGGAACACCGCAGAGGTGAGCGGCATTGAGATCATCCTCACGCTCGACATGTCCGGCTCGATGGAGGCGTCGGACATCCGGCCGACGCGCTTCAAAGCGACGAAGTCGGTCGTGCGTGACTTCATCAATCGCCGGCCGAACGATCGGATCGGCGCAGTCGTGTTTGGACGCGACGCGTACACCTTGCTCCCACTCACGACCGATCGTGAAGCACTGCGAACCGCCCTTCGCGGCCTACAACTCGATCAAATCGACGGGCAAGGCACCGCAATCGGCAACGCCGTGGGTGTCAGCCTCAACCGGCTGAAGCGTTCACGCGCGAAGAGCAAGGTGATGATTCTCCTAACCGACGGAGAGTCGAACGCCGGCAACGTGTCGCCCTCACAGGCAGCGGACCTCGCGAGCGCCATGGGGGTCAAGATCTACCCGATCTTGATGGGGGTCTCCGATACGGCACCTGTCCAAAGAGGCACTGGCCTCTTCGGGCGCGCGATTTTCGGAACCGCACGCTATCCCGTCAACCCGGAGCTCCTCGCAGAGATGGCGGAAAAGACAGGCGGTGAGTTCTTCTTGGTCAGCGACCGTGAAGCCCTCGAGCAAAGCTTTCATCAGATTCTCGATCAGCTCGAAAAGACCGACATCGAAGATGCCGGGCGGATGTACACCGAGCTTTTCCCAGCGTTCGTCGCTCCTGCGCTGATCTTTCTGTTGATCGAACTCTTGGTCCTGTTGTGGTTGAGGAGGTGGCCGTGACTTGGGCCGACCCACTGGCTCTTTGGCTCCTGGCGTTGCTCCCCGGTGCCGTCGCTGCATTCTGGTGGAATGCGGCCAGGCGGCAACGCGCGACCGAGATATTCGGCAAGAGCGCAACGGTCGAGTCTTTGATCGCGGGCCGGGCGCAATGGTGGCGCGTCACACGAGCCACGTTGATGATCGTCGGGGCCGCGCTCGTGATCGTCGCGTTTGCCGGACCGCAGTACGGAAGCCGCACATTCGTGCTCCGTAAGCGCGGCATCGACATCGTGATCGCGCTCGATTTTTCGAAGAGCATGCTCGCTCAAGACGTGCACCCCAGCCGAATCAAGCGCGCGAAGGGCGAGCTTGAGCGCCTCTTGAGCGACCTCGACGGGGACCGGGTCGGCCTCGTTGCGTTCGCGGGGGACGCGATGGCCTTCCCGATGACGGTCGACTACTCGGCGGTGCGTCTGTTCTTGCGTGACCTCGGTCCGATGGACATGCCCGTAGGCGGGACCGCAATTGGTAAAGCACTCATTGCATCCAAGAGACTGATCGAAAGCTCCAACGAAGGCCGCGGCGACGAAACCGGCCCCGAGCGTCGCTCCAAGGTGGTGATCTTGCTGACTGACGGCGAAGACCACGAAGGCGATCCGATCGCGGCGGCAGAGAAGCTGCGAGCAGCTGGAATCAAGGTCTACGCCGTCGGCATTGGCTCCGGAAGCGGTGAGCCGATTCCGAGCTACACTGCCGACGGCACGCTCACCGGACACATGAAGCATGCGGACGGCCGTCTCGTCATGACCTCGCTCAGCCCCGAGAACGAAGAGACCCTCGAGGAAATCGCGTCGATCACCGGGGGAAAGTACGTGAGGGCCGAAGAAGGCACGGTAGGGGTGACCGAGATTCGTGCAGAGCTCGCGAAGCTCCAGGCATCGGAGCGAAAAGCGAGGCGCGTCACCGTCCAGGAGAACCGCTTTGCGTTAGCCCTCCTACCCGGTTTCCTTTTGATCGTTCTCGAAGCGATTCTTCCCGAGGCTTGGATCGTACGCCGGCGAAGGAGGGAAGCATGAGACTCGTTGCCTGGTGTGTGTTCTGTGCGGCCGCGCTTGCTGTGCCCGCGAACGCGGCCGCCTGGAGCCCTCTTCGAGGTGAGAATTCCAATGTGAAGAAGGGCAACGCGCTGATGGCTCAGGAGCAATTTGGCCCAGCTCTCGAGGCGTACGATAAGGCCGCACGCGAGCTGCCCGACGCGCGTGGTGTGCAGCTCAACCGTGGGCTCGTGCTCCTCGCTCAGGATCTCGGCGAGCAAGCGAGGGAAGCGTTTCTGGCTGCGGCGGACCCATCTGCATCTCCGAGCACGCGGGCGGACGCGTATTACGACCTCGGCGTCGCGTACGCCCGAGCGGGGGATGCGATTTCCCAGCAGGAAGAATACGAGCAGGCGTCGGCGCATTTTCGTGAGGCGGCCGATGCCTTCAAGCGGGCTCTTCGCGTGCGGCCTGGGGATCGCAGCGCCGCGTGGAATCTCGAATACGCGATGAAGCGGATTCGGGAAGAAGAAGAGAAGCAGCAAGATCAGGATCAGCAGCAAGACCAGGATCAGCAGCAGGATCAGGCTCAGCAGCAGGATCAGGATCAGCAGCAGCCGATGCCGCGGGATGACGTACAGCGGTTTCTCGATGCGCTAGAGCAGAACGAAGAGAATCTCCCACTGCAGCGCGCGCGCCGTCGGAACGCGGGGCGACCGCCACCGGAGAAGGACTGGTGATACGACTCCTCACGCTGGCGTTTCTCGCGATGGCAGCCCTCCCCGGGGCCGCGACGGCCGTGGCCGAGCCGGAGGTGACGGTGACCCTGCAGGCGGCGCCCTCCGAGGCGAGGGTTGGCGAGACGATGCAGCTCGAGGTTCGCGTCCGAGCACGCGGAGGACGCATCCAGGACCTGCAGCTCAGCGACCTCAAGCAGTACCCGGAGTTGGAGATCCTCTCGCATCAGACCGTGCGACCGATGCAGTTCAGCTTTGGTTTTGGCTCTGGAGTTCAGACGGAGTCGAGCGTCGCCCACATCTACCTCATGCGCCCCACGGTCGCCGGCGCCTATGAGTTCAAGCCGGCGGTGGCCAAAGTCGATGGGAAGCTCTACCGCAGCGCACCGCTGACCCTCGTCGTCCATCCAGGCACGGGCGACGTGAACGGCGGGTCCGACCTGGCAGTGGCACCGGACGCTGCCGTGGATGCCGAGCTATCGGGCGCCCGCTACGACGAGCGCGCGTTCCTGAGGACCCTCGTCACGCCGAAGGAGGTCTACATCGGTCAACAAGTCGACGTGACGGTGTACCTCTACACGCGACTTCGGCTCTCACCCCAATCGGTGATTCCGAGTAAGCCGTCGATGGATGGGTTCTGGGTGCACGAGGACCCCATCACCAGCCTGCAATCCCAGACCATTCCCGTCATGGGCGCGCACTACCGCGCCTATGTCCTTCAGCGTTCCGCGGCGTTCCCGCAGCGCTCGGGCGAGCTCACGATCGGCCCGCCGAAGGTCACGTTCGACGTGGGGGGTGGAGGCCTCTTCGACGCTCCAGAACGCATTCAACGGGTCGGTGTGCCGGTCACTGTGAACGTCAAACCGCTCCCGCAGCCCGGCCCGGCCGACGCCATCGTCGGGCGGTACACCATTCATGCGCGGATCGACCGCACGACAGCAAACACGGGTGATGCGGTGACCCTGCGCGTCGATGCGACGGGCCTCGGAAACGTGCAAGACCTCCGCATCGACCTGCCACCGATCGTAGGGGTGCGAACCCTGCAACCCGCAATCCGAGATCAACGACAGTTCCAAACAGGCAAGCTCTCCGGCAGCCGGTCGTGGGAGTGGATCTTAATCGCAGAGGCTCCCGGGGAGCATGTGGTGCCACCTATCGAACTCCGCTTCTTCGACACCGATACCGAAGAGTACGGCGCCGCAAGCACATCTGCTCTTGCCTTCACATCGAGCGGTGCGGCTAGACCTGCGCAACCCGCGATCCGACCGGTCGACACGCGACCCAAGCCCAGCGCCGCGACCTTCGGACCGATCCGGATGTACAGCGCGCTGACCCGGGGCGAGACGCCCGTGCGTGACCGGGGGTGGTTCCCTTGGCTTGTGGCGTTCCCGCCCGTGCTGTTTGTCCTCGTCATGCTGGGGGCGGGCGTCGCGCGGCGCCGCGAGCAACGCAGTGCCACGGCCCGTGCCGTTCAGCGCCAGCTGGTCCGGAGCGCAGAGAACGCGCTCCATGCCAACGACCCGAGATCCTTCTACGACCGCATCGTTGCGTCGATCACTCACGGTCTGGATTCGCGGCTCGGCGAGCCAGTCGGTGCACTGCCGCACGCAAAGCTCCGCACGCGGCTCGTCGCTGATGGCTTCGACGACGATCTGGTGCAACGGGTGATCAACGAGCTCGAGGGCGCCGACTTCGCGCGCTTCGCTGCGTCCGGGGTGACCAAGGACGAAATGCAGCGATGTCTCCAGCGAACCGTCGCGATCATCGAACGCATCCAACGCTCGCGGAGGGACACATGATACGAGCGTGGTACGTCGCCCTAGCGCTCCTCGTCACACCCGTAGGCGGCACCGCGCAGGAGCCGGCGCAAGCTTCGGTCGGTTCGTCGCTGACGGGGATCTTCGAAGCAGCAAACGTCGCTGCGTCACGAGGCGACTACAGTGGTGCGATCTCCAACTATCGCAAGCTCGCCGAATCGGGCATCCACGACCCCGACGTCTATTTCAACTTGGCGACCTCGTTCGCGCAATCCGGCGACTACGGCCGTGCCATCCTCAACTACGAGCGCGCTCTCGCGCTCCGCCCGAACGACAGCAAAGCCTCGGACAACCTGCAAGACGCGGAAAAGGCATTGGAGGAGCAACGCGCCGAGGCGGAGGGCGAGGCAATGATCCAGCGGAGCAGCTCGCTCAGCGACGCGGTCTACGGGGGCTTGTCGGAGGACACGCTCGCAGTCGCATTGCTGGTGGCCAATCTGTTGTTCTTTCTCGGTCTCGCGTGGGCCTCGATGGGACGACGAAGGAACCGGTGGATCTACCCGCTGCTGGTCTCGTCGGGCGTCATTCTTTTGTTCTGTGGGCTTGGGCTCGGCGCCAAAGCTGGCTTGTTTCGAGACGGCCCACGTGCCGTTGCGCTCGACGATCGCGTCGTCCTGCGCGAAGGGCCCGATCCGCGAGCTCAGGTTCGCGGAGAAGCGCGGGCGGGCGACCGCGGACAGATCGTCGCTCGCGATCGCGATTTCGTGAAATTGCGGGTGGTTAGCGGGCTCGAAGGTTGGACACCAGGCGCTGGAGTCGGGCTCATCGACCGGGACGACGGTGTCCATTGACAACGCAACTCAACAGAACGAGGATGCGGCCGGGTTGCTGACGCCAGGAGCAATGAAACGATGACGACCGACGCTGCGACCAAGATCCTGGTCGCCGACGATGACTTGGAAATATTGGCATTGGTTGCGCGGCACTTGAGCTCGCTACCGGCCAAGATTGTCGAAGCTTCGGACGGCGAAGAAGCGCTTCGCCTAGCCCGGCGCGAAAAGCCCAATCTTGTCGTGCTCGACGTCATGATGCCAGGCATGAGCGGTTGGGAGGTATGTCGCGCGATCCGTGAGGATGAATCGTTGGGAGACACGGGGGTCATCATGCTGACCGGCATCGGCGAGCGCCTCAACGAAATGACCTCGCCGCTCTACGGAGCCGACGGTTTCCTCGACAAGCCCTTCGAGCTAGACGACCTGACCGACAAGGTTCGCGAGGTCCTCGCAGGCCGAGAACGCGGCTGAACGTTGGCCTCGTTGCCGCCCATGCGGTATATGCTACCGGCCTGACGATGTCTTGGAAACGTGCCGTCATCATCGTACTCGCGGTCGCCGCTGCGAGTTGCTCCAAGAAGGCTGAAGAAGCGCCCGTCGCCGAACAAGAGTGGCCGAAACATGGGCTCACTGAAGCTCAGGCCAACGAGGTGCTTGCGAAAGTGGGGGATCGAACGATCACGGTCGGAGAACTCGCCGACCGTCTCGCCTCGCAGTCTCCGTATCTGCGCGCGCGCTTTGAAAGCCCGGAGCGCCGCAAGGAGTTTCTCGACAATCTCGTTCGCTTCGAGCTCCTCGTATACGAAGCGAAGCGGCGCGGCTACGCAGACAAGCCGGAGATTACGCGAGCGCGGCGCAGCGCCATGATCCAGCAACTGGTGAAGAAGGAAGTCGACGAGCCGCTCGAGGGATTGGAGATCACCGACGAAGAGGTCCAAGGAGTCTACGACGCGAATCCGAACGAATTTGATCGCCCGGCTGAGGTTCGCGCGAGTCACATCTTCATCAAGGACCGAGGGCGCGCGGCCAAGGTGTTCGCCAAAGCCAAGAAGGCAGACCTCGCCGGCTTTCGCCGGTTGGCCCGTCAGGAATCCGAGGACGAAAAGAGCAAGAATGAAGGTGGCGACCTCCGTTTCTTCGAGGCGGATGCCGAGGGTCAGCCGCCTGCAGCGATTCGTGACGCCGCGTTCTCGCTCGACAAGGTGGGTACCGTGTATCCCGAGCTCGTCAAAGAGGGCGACGGCTACCACATCATCATGCTGACCGGAAAACGCGCCCCGCTGAAGCGGACCTACGAGCAAGCCAAGCGGGCGATTCGCCACAAGCTCACCCGGGAGAGGAAGGACGCCGCCATGGAGGCGTTGACCGAGCGACTTCGCAAGGAGATCGAGGTCGAGGTAGACTACGACGTCCTGAAGGACATCGAGGTCGACATGCCGGACTTCCCGCAAGGACGATGATGACCCGCCTCGTCGTCGCCGTGTTCGTCTTCGTGCTCACGGCCAACTCGGCCAGCGCGGACGTTGTCGAACGGGTGGTGGCTACGGTGAACAACGAAGCGGTCTTTCTCAGTGACCTTCGAAAGCGCGCGGTTCCGTTTCTGCCACGGGTCGCCGAGGCCGCGACGGAAACGGAGCGGATGTCCCGCCTCAAGGAACTCTACGACGAATTGCTCGCCTTCCTAATCGACGAACAGCTCATCCGCCAACTGGCGACGAGCAGCGGGATTCGCGTGACGGACGCGGACATCGACAATGCAATCGAAAACCTCCGGCTGCAGAACAACATGACCGAGGAGCAGTTCCAACAGGCTCTCCGGACACAGGGCTTTACCGAAGCCCAATACCGCAGGGATCTCAAGAGGCAGCTAGTCCGTCTCAAGGTCATGAACGAGCGGGTACGATCACGAGTCAACGTGACCGAAGAAGAGGTCAGGGCGCGCTACGAGCAGCGCGCACGTGGGGAAGGCAACGAGCTTCGCTTGCGCGTGTCGCACATCGTGGTTCCGCTGCAAGAGGGAGCGTCGGCGACTCGAGTCGCTGCTGTACGGCAAGAGGCGCAGGTGATCCGCGCCGCGCTGACGCCGGAAAACTTCAACGCGCGCGCCGAGGAGCTAGGCGGTGGGGATCTCGGCTGGCTTACGCAGGGCGAGCTACCTGAGGACTTGGAGCGGGCCCTCTTGCCACTCAACGCCGGCGAGATCAGCAAGCCGGTGAGAGGCAGCTCCGGCTTCCACATCTTCTTTCTGCAGGATCGCCAGGTCGGCGCGGGCTTCCCTTCCTACGAGGAGATGAAGCAGGAACTCTATCGAGAGATGCTGGATGCGGCGATGCTTCGTCAGGAGAAGATCTTCCTCGACGAGATGCGCCGCAAGGCTGTCATCAACCGTATGCTCTAGTTTCGTGCGGGCTCTTTGCTGCTAGGCTGGGCGCCGATGAGCGGCGAAGTCAGAATCGAGCGGGACGGACCCGTCGCGCGCTTGGTGTTCGATCACGAGAAGCGTCGCAACGCGATAACCGTCGACATGTGGGAGGCGATCCCCAAAGCGGTGCGGGCGGTTCAAGAAGACCCGAGCGTTCGCGTCGTCATCATGCGTGGTGCGGGCTCTGAAGCTTTCGTGTCGGGTGCCGATATCTCGGAGTTCGAGAAAACGCGGACCGGGAACGCCGGACCAGCATACGACGCCATGACTGCACGGGCATTCGCCGCGTTGCAAGGGCTCGAAAAACCCCTCGTCGCATTGATTCATGGCTTCTGCATAGGCGGCGGCGCGGCCATCGCGCTGACGGCCGACCTTCGTTACGCCGCGGACGACGCCCGCTTCGCCGTCCCCCCTGCCCGCCTCGGCCTCGGCTACCACACAGCCGGGATCCGGGCCCTGATACGCACAGTCGGCTATTCTGAAACAGCCGACTTGCTGTTCACCGGGCGGCGGGTCGCCGCTGAAGAGGCGCGCCGGATCGGACTGGTCAACGAGGTCTTCGCCAAAGACCTTCTGGACGAAAACGTCGACCAACTCGCGCACACGATCGCCGACAACGCCCCCCTCACGATCCGCAGCGCAAAGATCAGCCTACAGGAGCTCGCCAAGCTCGAAGCGGAGCGCGACACGGCGCGCATTCAGGAATCGATCGAGCATTGCTATCGGAGCAAGGACTTCGAGGAAGGCGTGAGGGCATTTCTGGAGAAGCGGAAACCAGGATTCAAGGGGGAGTGACGCAGCACTGCCCCTGTCCCTGCCCCTGTCACTGGCGCTGGCGCTGACGCTGGCGCTGACGCTGACACTGGCACTGACACTGACACTGGCGCTGACGCTGACACTGACACTGACACTGACACTGACACTGACACTGACACTGACACTGACACTGACACTGACACTGACACTGACACTGACACTGGCGCT
>CAXMRM010000119.1:0-8265 GCA_964196015.1 uncultured Myxococcota bacterium | reverse complement strand
TCGGCTACCCGGCCTTGCTGCAGAAGATCGTCAACCTGGGCATCCGCCGCGCCGAGCGCGGCTGAGCACGACGCCTCAGTTGCTCATTTCGTGCAGATACGATCGGAAGCAGTCGATTTCCGCGCCGCTCCAATGTGGAGGCGTGAGCGGCATCCGGCTGCCCCCTGCCGGCTGCTCGGTGAGCTTCGTGAGCATGTAGCTGCAGTCCGCGTCGAACTCGTCGACGACGTAGTCTCCGTTCACACCGAGCACCGTCGCAAGCGGCGTCAGCGCGCTCTGAACCGATGAACCAGACAAGTCCAGAGTCCAGGTGGTGACGGCGGTTCCGCCGGTGCCGTGGCAACCGGCAACAGCACAGCCTTCGAGCTTCGTGCGAAGCGCCGAGTCGTCCGTCATCGTGTAACCCCCGAGCAAGCAGGACGGCGCGGCCACCTCGGGGTTCTCGCAGAAGACCAGGTTTCGGAGTTCTTGTCGTGGTTCCCCGCTACCGCTCTCCCCGCATGCAACGAGAACTGAACCGCAGGTCACAAGAACCAGAAATCGCACCAAGTTCGTCCGTGGGTAAGACATATTTTCGCATCACTCCTAATGAAAAATTCCGCTTAGGGTCTAAGCATGGGCAAAGAAATGAACTGTTTCAAAGGAAAAATTCACCCCTGCTTTCCTCTCTGAGCCTCGCAGACTACAGAGATGATGCAAGCTTGATCACGAGTAAATTCAACCCCTAAGGTCTAATTTAGGACTATCTGCGGTGGTAATATGTCCGAAATTTAGGCCTGCAGGGTGTTTTTTCGCATGTTAGTCTATCACTTGTGCAGATGAGTCACCGGTGCATCAACAGCAAGCTAAAGGCTGGATTCGTGGTCCTGCTGCTTGGCGCGGCACTTCCCGCGTCCGGCTGCAAGAGCGAGCCCACGCTTTTCGGAGGTTGCTCAACCCAAGACATCAAGGCCTGTCCCCAGTCGGAGGGGTTTGCGAACCCATATGAGGGTCAGCTCGAACTCCTGACTTGGAACGAGACGCTGCGTAAAGCGAGCCTCGAGCTCACAGGCAAGGTTCCAACCGAGCGGCAGGTGCAAACCACCGCGGCGCAGGGTCAGATAGGGCTCGAAGCGTCTCTCGCAGAGATGATGCGCGACGAGCGATTCTACGGCCGCGTGATGGAACTGTACAACGATCACTTCCTGACCGACAAATACCTCGGCCGGGAAAACGCGGTCGAGCTTCTCGACGAGGACGTGTATCCGAACCTTCGTTGGTTCGAGAAGAAGTACCCGGGCGATGACGGCAAAGCGCAGACCACGAACGATTCGCTCGCGCGCGAGCCGCTCGAGCTCATCGGGCACGTCATTCGCACGGAGCGTCCCTTCACGGAGATATTGACGGCGAACTACACGATGGCGAACGGTTTTTCGCAGCTGTCGTTGGTCGGTCTCCCCGACGTCCCGCTCGGCATCGGTGAAAATCCCGAGAGCTTCCGACAGATTGAAATCCCGGGCATCCCCCACGCGGGCCTTTTGACTTCGGCGATGTTCCTCAATCGTTTTCCGACGAGCGACACGAACATCAACCGACACCGCTCACGGATGACCTACTTGTTCTTCCTCGATATCGATATCAATCAGTTCGGAAGCCGTCCTGTGGACGCCAGCAATGACTTTGGTGAGAACCCTACGCTGAACAATCCGGACTGCACGGTCTGTCATACGACCATGGATCCCGTCGCCGGTCTTTACATGAACTGGAACGAGAGCGGCGAGTACAGCGGCAAAGGCGAATGGTTTGGGGCGGACTTCATCCTGCCTCCCGGATTCGGCGGGGAAGAGCTGCCTGACAACGAGCGGAAGCACGCGTTGCAATGGTTCGCAAAGCGGATCGCCGAGAATCCGAGATTCGCTCAAGCCACCGTGAAGGTGGTGTTCCAAGGGCTGACCGGCCAGAAGATCCTCGATATCACGGCGCCGATGACGCCGGAGATGGCCGAAGATGCCATTCAGGACCCGGGGCCGGTGATAGACCCGGATCCCATGATGGACCCGGACGCCGGGGTCGGCGGTATGGGCGGCACCGGTGGCGTCGGCGGTATGGGTGGCATCGGCGGCATGGCTGGCGTCGGCGGTATGGGCGGCGTCGGCGGCATCGCTGGCATGGACACTACGCCGCCTCCTCCTCCCCCTCCTCCACCTCTCCCCGAGATCGAGCCGGAGATCGACCCCGACGTCGATCCTGCTCTCGAGCGCGCGTACAACCTGCAGCAACAGGTTTTGCGAACGATTCAGCGACGGTTCATCGACAACGGGCACAACTTCAAACTCTTGGTGCGGGAAATCATCCTGAGCCCGTACTTCCGCGCCAAGAACGCAAGCCCGCTCACCAGCGAGATGGAAACCGAGCTTTCAACCTTCGGAACGGCCCGGCTGCTCACGCCGGAGCATCTGTCTCGCAAGATCGAAGCGACCACCGGCATCCGCTGGCGGTCAAACCCGAATCGGACCGACTTTCTGCTCGAGCAGTACCGCATCTTCTACGGCGGCATCGACTCGGACTTGGTGACCAAGCGTGTGACCGAACCGAATGGCGTCATGGCAAGCCTCGCGCAACGCATGGCTTACGAGGTGGCGTGCTCCGCGGTTCCGTATGACTTCTCCAAGCCAGCCAACGAGCGTGTCTTGTTCCCGAACATCGACCGAAGCACGCAGCTTTCCGAAGCATCGGACCAGGTACGCGATGCGGTGCGGCATCTCCATGAGCAACTCTTGGGCGAGGATCTCGCGGGCTCCGACGCGGAAATCGCCGCAACGATGGTCGTTCTCATGGAAGTCTACAGCCTCGGACGCGAAGGCCTGGCGGACGGGTCCGTGTCAGAGGAGCTTGCCGGTCCATGCCGCCTCTTTAACGACCGAATCACCGGCGAGTCGCTACCTCAAGAGCGCCGCATCAACCGAGACACCGAGTATACCGTGCGCGCTTGGATGGCGGCGGTGAGTTATCTCCTGTCCGATTACCAGTACCTGTACGAGTGATGGAGGACTAGCCGTGGATCGTCGTGACTTTTTACGTATCGCAAGCTGGGCCGGGCTGACCTGTGTCCTGCCGGCGGCGATGGACCCTTTGCGCAGTAGCGCCCAGTCGGTCACCGGGTCGGCTTACACAGGCACGTACTGGATCTTCATGCACGCCGGCGGCGGCTGGGATCCGACTCACCTGTGCGACCCGAAGGGCCGTGCAGACGCGAACGAGAACAACCCGATGGGGCGCTTTCTAAAGAGCGACATTCGGACCGCGGGCAACATCAACTACGCGCCGCTCGGCGACGACGGAACCGCGCTCGACGCGTTTTTCCAGACTCACTACCAGCGGTTGAGCGTCATCAACGGCATGGACACCACAACCAATGGTCATGACCAGGGAACGCGCGGAACGTGGAGCGGTCGAACAGCGGAGGGACATCCTCCGATCGGCGCTCTAATCGCGGCAACGCACGGGCCCAACCTCCCGATGCCGCTCATCGGCTATGGCGGATACCTCGACACCCAGGGCGTCACGAATGCGGTGCCGCTTGGTGACGGCGGTCTGCTGCACAACCTGGCGCATCCTTCCCGACCGGATCCGACCGGCTCGGAGGAAAACTACTTCGGTCATCCGGATGTACCGGGCATCATCCAGCGGGAGCAGCAACTGCGGCTCTTGCGGCTGCAGGGTAGGCAGCGGTTGCCGCGCATCTGGGATGGGCAGAACGAGCTCATGCTCGCACGACTCGGACAGGACGACCTCAAGCGGGTGTCCGAGGCCTTGCCGGAGAACTTCTCGGACGATCGGCTCCAGCGTCAAATCCAAGTGGCCCTGGCGGCATATCAGGCAGGGCTGTCGGTGAGCGTCAGCGTGAGCACCGGTGGCTTCGACACGCACGGCAACCACGACAACAACCACCTGCCACGCCTCATCGATTTCGTGAACGGCGCGAACTTCGCGATGCAAGAAGCCGAGCGCATGGGTATCGCAGACAAGGTCGCGGTCGTGATGGGCTCCGACTTTGGCCGCACGCCCGGGTACAACAGTGGCGACGGCAAGGATCACTGGCCGATCAGCAGCATGATGATGATGGGCCCGGGCATCCCCGGTAACCGAGTCATCGGCGGAACCGACGATCGGCATGGTCTGCAACTCATCGACCCGGTGACGCTGCAGCCCACTGGCTCGCCGGACACAGCCGAAGGGACCAGGCTCTCCATCGCCCACGTGCATCGCGCATTGCGCAACCTCGCGGGCGTGCCTGACAACTACAAGGCGGCGTTCCCGCTCGCCGGCGAAGACCTACCGCTCTTCGACTAAGTCACAGAGCAAGAGCCTCAGAACGAGGCGCCGCCCCCGATTCGTAGGCCCCAAACCTGGCGCGAGTCGAACGAGAAGCCGTTGGGGTTGTCGATGTTGATGTTGACCCGAATCGCGCCGAACGCGCTGTCCCTACCAAATCGCAGATAGGGCTCGACGGCGAGCTGCGTCTTTTGCTCGTTGAACTTCGGTATCAGCACGAGGCTGAAGCGGGAGCCAACTCTAAGCCAGTCCGTCGCCTGGTAACCCATCATGGCAACCATCTGCATGATGAAATCGGTCTTGGAGGTCCTCGCGTTCTTGTCGTTGAGCTTGATCAGAGCGCCCGTGTCGAGATAGGCACCCCAGAGGAATCCGCTCGGCTTGAGGCGCTCGAACCCAATCGGAATGATGACGCTCACCGTGTGCGGGTCCCAAAGCCAGAACATGGTGTTTCCGCGCAACGCAGCGGCCAGGAAGTAGGCAGACGCGGCCGTCACCTGGTCGTTGATGTCGCCAGGCAGGCTCGCCACAGGAATGGTCACGCCCAGACCGACGCGATAGGAGAATTGCCCCTTCTTGCCCTGGTAGTGGAAGGCCGCGTACGGATTACCGACACGAAACGCGTTGTCGGCATCGCTCTGATCACGATCGACGTTGACGTACGACATTCCCCAAACCACTTGCAAGAGCACGTTGTAGGCCAACTGGAGACGCATCTCGAGCACGGGGCTCACGGTGACGGATCGCTGGTCGCCCTCCAGCTTGCCGGCGAACAAGCCGATTTCACCGAGAACATGAAAGCGATCGGTGTGGGCCTTCTTGCCTTCGTCGAGGCTGTAGGGCTCGTCGGGAAAGGCGCGCGCCTGTCCGGGCAACAGCCACAACGCCGCTGCAAATAACAAACCAACGACTCCCCACCCACGAAGAAAAGACATACTTCAACCCCTCGAGAAGAAGAGACCCCCTCTTCTTCTTCCCTCCAGTATAGGGAGCACAGACAGCAGGGGCCCGTGTTCCGTCGCTAACGGAACCGTGGCGGCGACTGTGGTCGCACGTTCAGGGTTGAACGGCGACGTAGGATGGGCCGGGGCCTTCGAGCCAGATGAGCGCGCGCGAGGCGCCGGTCTCGATATCGATGATCGAAAGCTTCTTGTCCGCGATGTGGGCTACGAACGCGAAGCTGTCCGTTCCGTCCACTGCGGCGGTGAGCGGAAACGGGCCACCCGGTAGCATCACCGGCTCGGAGGGAATCAGCAGGTCGCCATCGCGATCGATCGTGACCAGGTTCGAGCCCGTGCCGGTCGGCGCGAGAATCTGATCGCGACTGGGCATGTAAGTCACGCCGTATGGGAAGCCGCCTTCCATTGCGAAGCTGTCGACCACGGAAGGCGCGCTTGGATCGGATGTGTCGACGAGGGTGACGTCCAAGCTAAAGCTGTTTGCGACGACGACGCGCGTCTCGTCATCGAGGAAGGTCACGTCAGAAGGGTCATTGCCCGTCGAGACGAGCGGGCTCAGCGTGCCCGCGATGTCCGCGGTTTCAAACACACGAATGCCGCCGCTTGCGCCGGCGATGTTGATGACTCCGAGCGTCCCATCAGGGCTCAGCGCAACTTGCTCCGGCCGCCCCCCGAGGGGGATCTCCTCGATGAGCTGGCGCCCCGGGATATCGATGACGGACAGGGTATTGCCCGGCTCGTCGATCGTTCCGTAATTGGCAGTGTATGCGCGGGTGCCGTCCGCACTGATCGCAATCCCGAGCGGGACATCCTCGGTTGCGATCTCTGTGACATCACCGGATTGCAAATCGACGACGAGCAGCGTGCCACCCGGCGGCACTTCGGGCGAACCGATGAGCATGTTCGGGATCCCGTTGCCGTCGAAGAACGCAGGTCCGACCGATACGATCGCGGTCTTTCCATCCGGCGTGACCTCGACTTCGATGGGACCCGGCTCCCAGTCCGACAGATCGATGCGGTCTACGATCGCTGCGGTCGCATCACTGTGCCCATCGATGAGCTTTTCGTAGTCGAGGAGCGTCAGCGACTGATTCAGCCAATCGGCGGTCACCACGAGACGCGCTGACGTACCGGAGTCGCAGCTCGCAAGGCCGAGGCCAACCAGCAAACAAACCCACACGGAAGCCCATCTCATCATCGCGCGAGTATAGGCGAATTAGCTGTTCCAAAAAGGGGACTGTCCCCTTTTCCAGTCGAGGAGAATCAAGACCACGTTGGGCGCTTTGTCGGAGGCCGGCGTGGAGGTCGGCGGCCGACGGAGCATCTTCGATCGTTGCGACCGACTGCGGGTACGGGGGAGGAGGCCCGCCGTTGTCGCATGCTGTGAGAAGGAAAACATAGGCTCACAAGGCGCTTGCCATAAGGTCAGAAGTGAAACATGTTCTAGTTGCCCGGCACGCCGCTCGGGCCGCCGCGCAACAACGATTGGAGCTTCCAATGACCGCCGAAACGAAGACGAACCCCTGGGCTGGCTTTGCCCGGGGCTGGTTCTTGCTGATGTTTTCCGAGGAGCTCGAGGCCGGCCAAGTCGTGCCGATGAAGCGCTTCGACCAGGAGCTCGTGCTGTTCCGGACCGAGTCGGGCGAAGCCAAAGTGCTCGATGCGTACTGCCCTCACATGGGCGCGCATCTCGGACATGGCGGCAAGATCGCGGGCGAGGGGATCGTCTGCCCGTTCCATGCATGGAAGTTCGACGGCACCGGTAAGTGCATCGAGATCCCCTACGCCAAACGCATTCCGCCGAAAGCCCGCCTGGCTTGTTGGCCCGTGCTCGAACGCAACGGAATGATCTTCGTCTGGCACGACCGCGAGAAGAGCGAGCCCGATTGGGAGATTCCGGCACTCGAAGAGTGGGATGATGAGGAGTTCCTTCCTTGGCGCTACGCGAAGCTTCAGATCAAGACGCCCCCGCTCGCCATCGCGGAGAACCTCGCGGACGCAGGTCACTTCATTCCGGTGCACAACACGCACCCGGTCCCTGGCTCGTTCAGCAACACCTATACCGACCACGTCGGCCAGCAGAAGATCAAAGCAGTCGCGTATCCGGTGCACGGCGGCAAGGATGAGTTCGAATCGACGGCGACCTATTACGGACCGGCGTATCAAGTCACCAAGATGCAGGGCAAAGGCCTCGGCCTGATCATCAACGCCCACACGCCGATCGACGACGAGAACGTGATGCTGCGCTTTGCTGTGTCGATGAAGGCAACCAAGGGCATGACCGACGAGCTCATCGATCACTTCATCAACAACATGCGCGATGGCTACCTGCAAGATGTGCAGATCTGGGAGAACAAGATCTACCTCGACCGGCCGATTCTGTGTGACGGGGACGGTCCCATCGGCGAGTTCCGCCGCTGGTACTCGCACTTCTACAGCCCACGCAGCAAGGCAGCCGACGCGGCCGAGTAGCCGGGAGCATCCGCATGAGCAACGCCAGCAAGCCGGATTTCGTGACGCTCGCGTGTGACGCGAAGCCTACACTACGCGAACGCAACGCGAAGGCCGACGCCGACCGCGTGATCCCAGACGAGACGATCCAGGAGTTCAAGGACGCCGGCTTCTTTCGGATGATGCAGCCGCAGCGCTGGGGCGGGTATGAGTGCAACCCCATCGAGTTCTTCGATGCGGCGATCGAGGTTGCGTCGGCGTGTCCGTCGAGCGCGTGGGTGCTCGGTGTCGTTGCGGTGCACAACTGGCAGCTCGCCCTCTTCCCCGAGCAAGCGCAGAAAGACGTTTGGGAAAGCGAGAACGGGCTCGATACGCTCACCGCGTCGTCGTACATGCCGGTCGGCAAGGTGACGCACGCGGACGGTGGGTATCGCCTGAGTGGCAAGTGGGGCTTCTCGAGCGGCAGCGACCACTGCCAGTGGAACTTCCTCGGCGCCTACGCCCCGAAGGAAGAGGGAAAGCCGCCAGACATGTTCACGAT
>CAXMRM010000118.1:0-6232 GCA_964196015.1 uncultured Myxococcota bacterium | reverse complement strand
GCGTAGCGAGCTCGACGTATGTGGAGGCGGCTTCATCATGACCGGGCCCGACGAAGAGACCGTCATGAAGAATCGCGAGTGGGTGCGGTACCGCCTGGCGTTCTATGGGTCCACGCCCTCCTATCTGCCGGTCATGTCGCTGCACGGATGGGACGACTTGGCGCAGAAGCTCCTTCACATGTCGAAGACGGGGCAGTGGAAGCAAATGGCGGCGGAAATTCCTGACGACATGCTCGATGAATTCTGTGTGTACACGACGTATGATGAATTACCGAAGGCGATCGAAGAACGGTTTGGTGGCATCTCGGACACCGTGGAGCTCGGGTTCGAAGACGACACCGACGTCGACTTGGCTCGGGACGTCATCGCGCGCGTGCAACGAATCGAGAGCCGCTTCGAGGCTCCCGCTGATCATTACGTCTAGCCGCTGCTCTTGCTCAGCACGAGAAGCGCAGTTTCGGCGGCAAGGTTGGGATCTTCGTCGTCGCCGATGACGCGACCGTGCGTGTCGTCGTAGTAGCGAGCTTGCTCCACGGTCACTCCCATCTTCTCGCAGAGGTCGAGCATGTCGCGGATGGACGGGAAGCGGCGGTTAGGGGTGTTGTACCACTCGTGGGAGTAAGGACCTGGCGCCTTTGGGGCGCGGCCCTCGAGGCCGAACATTTCGCGCAGCGTTCGGTGGGCGAAGTTGGTGAAGCCGACGATGGCGCGGCTGCCAACTCGGAGCGCGTCCTCGAGCAGACGCTCGACGTTGGGAACGACTTGAAGAGTCGAGGAAAGCACGACGTAGTCAAATCGGTTGTCGTCAAACTCCGGCAGACCAACGTTCAAGTCGTAGTCGATGGCCTCGATGCCTTGCTGCAAGCTCGCTGCGATCAACGCCGTGCTGACCTCGACGCCGCACAAGAGCGGTGCGCCGCGTTCCTTCAGCCGCGCCAGCAAGTCGCCCTCCCCGCAACCGAGGTCGAGCACCGAGCTTGCCCGGGGAATCAGCTCGAGGATGCGATCGTCCTCGGCGCTCTGCCGCGGCGGCCGGGGCTGAGGCGCGCCGAGCTTTGCCGCGACCAATGGGCCGAATGCGTCGATATCGTTGGGTAATAGGAAGCTATCGTGCCCGTCGTCGGTCTCGATTTCGCAATACGAAACCGGCTGGCCGAGCGTCGTCATGATCGCCACAAGCTCGCGCGATTGGCTCGGCGGGAAAAGCCAGTCGCTCGAAAAAGAGATGATCAGCCAATTGCACTGGGCGGGGCGAAGCGCATCGAGCCGCTTCTCACGCGTGTCCCCCATATCGAAATTGTCCATCGCGAGGGTGACGGTCACGTAGGAATTCGCATCGAAGCGCCCCACGAACTGCTCGCCCTGATACGCAAGGTACGACCCGACCGAAAACCGCTTCTCGAAGTCGGTCACCATGTCGCGCGGCGCATGACGATCGAGGTCGAACTTCCGGGTCATCGCTTCCGAGGACAGATAGGTGATGTGCCCGAGCATCCGCGCAAGCGCGAGACCCGTCTCCGGGAACTCGCGCGTGCCGTAGTACTGCCCGTCGTGGAAGTGCGGGTCGGTCTGGATCGCGTTGCGACCCACCACGTCGAACGCGATCGCCTGCGCGGTGACCCGCGCCGACCCGGCAATGACAACCGCCGTTTGGACCTCCCCGGGGTAACGCGTTGCCCAGCAGAGCGTCTGGTGGCCTCCGAGCGAACCGCCGACGACCGCACGGAGGCGCGTGATGCCGAGCAAGTGGATGAGCCGCTTCTGCACGTCAACCATGTCCTCGACGGTCACCAACGGGAAATCACTGCCGTACGGAATCCCGGTGGCGGGATCGACAGTAGCGGGCCCGGTCGTTCCGCGGCACCCGCCGAGAACGTTCGAGCAGATCACGAACAAGCGATCGGTGTCGACGGCCTTGCCTGGGCCGACGAGCCCTTCCCACCAGCCTGGCTCGTCGTTGTCATCGTGCCGAGCGGGATGCGAGTCACCCGAAATCGCATGACAGATGAGCACCGCGTTGCTGCGGTCTTCGTTGAGCGTCCCGTAGGTCTCGTACGCGACGTCGACGCCCGGAAGGGTTCCGCCATGGCGAAGCTTCACAGGCGTCGGGAAGGCCGCCGTCTGCATATGGCGGAGCGGTTTCCCGCTCCGGGTCGAATCCGTGCTTTCGAACTCTACGACCACGAGAGTCGGTTAGCCTACGCCACCGCGGCTGCAAGCGCTTGGTCAATGTCCGCGATGATGTCTTTGACATCTTCGATGCCCACCGAAATACGCACGTACTCCGGCACGACACCCGCCTGCTGCTGCTCCGCGGGGCTCAGCTGCTGGTGCGTCGTCGAAGCGGGATGAATGACCAGGGTTTTCGCGTCGCCGATGTTGGCGAGATGCGAGCAGAGCTTCACCGAGTTGATGAACTTCTTGCCCGCTTCCATCCCGCCCTTGATGCCGAAGCCGAGGATCGCGCCCTTCCCGTCCGGCAGATAGTGGTTGGCGCGCTCGTTGTCCGGGTGGGACGCGAGACCCGGGTAGTTCACCCAGTCGACGGCCTCGTGCTTCTCGAGGTACTCGGCGACCGCCTGCGCGTTCTCGCAATGTCGCGGCATGCGAAGGTGCAAAGTCTCAATTCCCTGTAGAAACAAGAACGCCGCGAACGGGCTCATCGCCGCGCCGGTGTCGCGAAGCCAGTGCGTGCGCGCCTGCACGTTGAATACGATGTTGCCCATCGGAGCGAGCGCGTCGGCAAGCACCACGCCGTGATAGTTCGGAGAGGGGCCACAGAACTCCGGCCACTTGTCGCGGTTCTCAGTCCACTGGAAATTCCCTGAGTCGACGATGCAACCGCCCACATGCGCGCCATGCCCGCCAATGAACTTCGTCGTCGAGTACACGTTGATGTCGACCCCGTGCTCGAACGGGCGGAACAGATACGGCGTCGTCACCGTGTTGTCGCAGATCAGTGGAAGGGCGCCGTGAGGCGCGCTATGAGCCGCATCGGAAATCGCGCGAAAGTCCGGCACGTCGTTCTTGGGATTGCCGATCGACTCGATGTACACGAGCCGCGTATTCTCATCGACCAAGTCGTGAATCTGCTCGGGGTGATTCGGGTCGAAGAACCGCACCTCGACGCCGAGGTTCTTGAACGTGTTGTTGAACAACGTCCAGGTCCCGCCGTACAAGCTCGTCGAGGAAATGAAGTTCTGCCCCGAGTGGCAGAGCGTGAGAATCGCCGCATTCACGGAAGCCTGCCCCGACGCAAAGCCAAGCCCGGTCACGCCACCATCGAGCGCGGCCATCCGCTTCTCGAGGACGTCGACGGTCGGGTTCATGATGCGGGAATAGATGTTGCCAAACTCGGCTAGACCAAAGAGCGCCGCCGCATGTTCGGTGTCGTTGAAGACGTACGAGGTCGTCGCGTAGATCGGCACGGCGCGTGCGTTGGTTGTTGGGTCGGGTTCCTGGCCGGCGTGGAGCGCACGCGTGCCGAGGCCATAGTTCTCTTCGGTCATGTGGATTTACCTTGTTGCTGGGGGGACGAGCTGGGTTGCTGGGGGGGGGCGGCGAGGATACCGCGGGACAGCCCTGTGATCCAGCTCACAGAAGTGAAACTCTCGGGCAATGGCCCTCCGGATTTGCCAGAATCTTTGAGGAGGCGGGAACCACAGATGGACGCAGGCAACCACGATTCACTCGCGGACCAGCTCTTGGAGCTGCACACGATTCAAGAGGCGCGTATCGCAGCTCAAGAGGAAGTGCGACTCAAGGCTGATGAAGACGCGCGGCACCGAGAAGAAGCCGCAGCACAGCAGCGGCGTGCAGAAGAGGAAACACGGCTGCGTGCGGAGGAGGAATCCCGCTTGATGGCAGAGCGCGCGCGCCGTGACGAGGAAGAGCGCCGCGTGCGCGAAGGCAAAGAGGCCGAGCTCCGCGTTCAGTTGCAAGAAGGTGCCAAGGCGCGCGCTGCCGAGCAGCAACGCATGCTCGATCACGAAAAGCAGATGGCTGCGATCACCTCCGTCGAAAAGGGGAAACTTCGCGCGCGCAAAATGGTGATCGGAGGCGCCGTATTCATCGTGCTCGCTTCGCTAGGCGGCTACGCCTTCGTCGTGAACCCAGCGCTGGAACGCCAGGCGATGGCCGAAGAGATGGCCAAGCAGGAACAACGCCGCGCAGCGATGGACAAGGACCAGGCCGAGGCCTACTTGCTCGACGCCAAGGAGCAAACGGCCGAGGCAGAGCGCGACAACGAACGGCTCAAGGAGCGCCTCGAGAGAAGAGAGCAGGCCAAGCAACTGAGCGCGCCAAAGAAGAAGCCCAAGGCTACGGCGCGTGCGCCAAAGAAGGCCGCCTGCGCTCCAGACGACCCGCTCTGCGGCATCTCAATCGATTGACGACAGCTCGCGCGACCATCGCTACTGCAGCCGGTACGGCGCCAGCCCTCAAGCGTCTGGAGTGACCCCTAAGAGAAGGCGCGGAATCTTTCTATTAGTTGGGCTCGTGTTTTGACACCCAGTTTGCGCATCACGTGTTGCAGCGCGTCCGAGACCGACGCTTTGGAAAGCCCCAGTCGGTAACTGATGAGCTTCACACTGTCGCCGTTCATCGCGTAGGTCGCCACGAGGCTTTCCCGTTCGGAAAATCCTCGCGGGTCGGTCGCTTCGGGCGCGTTCGGCAAGGCGAGCACGAAACGCCGGCCGCCGCTGTCGAACCAGTCGACGAGCGACCATCGACCCGCCGTCAAGCCCTTCCACATTTCGATCGCCTCGACGGGGTCGCTCTTTCGCGTCTTGCCTCGCGCACGGTCGATTCGAACCGCGGCCTCGCGAAGCGCATCGGCGGCTTCCTTGTTCTGCGCAGGGCCGGCCGCGTCAGTGAGCTGGACGTGTGTTGGGTCGACCACCGCTTCAGCATTGCGCGGCAGTCCGGTGCTGCTCTCCGCAGTGACCGCGGCGCGGCGCAGGCGGTGCCCAGCAGCCACGTGCGCGCCGACCATTTTCCACACCTCACGCTCTCGTCCCTTCAGCGTGCTGACTTCCGGAAGAAACGCGATCACTAAAATTCCGAGGCCGTTGGGATCGACCGCGGTCATGCAAAACGCGTCACGGCAACCGTCTATGTGTCGCCGGTAGGCCTCCATGCATTCGGGATGCTCCGCCGCCGCATCGGAAAGCGTCGAGACGATGCCGGGTCGCAACAGCTCCCGATAAACTTCCCGGGGCCACTCGCTGATCGCGCGGTCGATCCGCGCCAAAAGGTCAGTAGGGCCCGACGCGCGGAACTTCTGGTGGATGGTGAAGTCGGGAACGCTCGGGTCGCGCGTGTACGCAGTTGCAGCCACGCCAAGCCCGTGGTCTAGGAGCGGCAGCCCGACCTGCAGAAGATTCGGTATCCACGCGCCGTCTTCCGATTCCAGATCGTAGACGGCTTCGACGAACTCAATCAGGTTCGAGATGGCTTGCTTCATCAGCGACTCGCCTCGCCGCCGGTGCGACTCGACCAAGTCTCAGACTGGAACACAGGAAGATGCGAAGCAAGCTCGAGCTGCGTCGAACGTCGCTATCGCTTTTGCAGAGTGCCTATGACCGTCGTGAAAGGCGGGACAGTGCTTGTGATAGAAAGAGTTAGCCGGCTCGCCGAAGCACTCCAAGCCATGCTCTGGACCACGGGAGGGTCGATCGGTTGTAGATTGTCAGCGTCGGGACCTCCCTGCCGGAACGTCAGAAAAAGAGTGCTCCCCTGGGTCGACCAGGTGCCTTCCTGCCTCGAGTCGAAGGGATCTCCGAGCTCGTCGGTGGTCTGAACATCGATGAACGTACCGTCGGCGTTGAACGTCGTGGCTTGGGTGCCGCAGCTGACGGACTCCGTGTCCGTGAGGGTAAGTTCTCCAGGACAAGTCTGGGTCGTTCCATTTGCTTCGATCGATACAGAATCCCAGGTGCCGAAGAGCTCCGGCGCTAGCGTCGAACCGTCATCGCCACAGCCGGCAACGCATACCAAGAGAACAGCCGCCCAAGCGAACACCCGTATGAATTGCGAAAACGAAGAAAGAGTGCGCATGTTGGGTCGATGATACTGGGAATAGTTGGATCGTGCGAGCCCCCTGGGAAAGGGCGCGGTGGGTGTGTTTCACCAATCCAGGCCTCGGGGTTTCGCTCTAGCCCCCCAGCGCCGCGAGCAGGCCGTCGTAAAAAGTTGCCAAGTCCTTGAGCGCTTGGGCGCAGTCTCCATTGAA
>CAXMRM010000117.1:0-4621 GCA_964196015.1 uncultured Myxococcota bacterium | reverse complement strand
CGAGATTGTCGACCGGCACACGGACGTTGTCGAAGAAGGTTTCGCAGAACGGCGAGTATCCGCTGATCAGGTCGATCCGGCGCACTGTGATTCCGGGCGTATTGATGTCGGCCAGAATCACAGAGATACCCATCTGCTTTTTTGGCGCGTTCCGGTCCGTTCGGGTGAGGCAATAGATCCAGTCACTCAGATCGGCATGCGAGGTCCATATTTTTTGCCCGTTCAAGACGAGTTCATCGCCGTCGCGCTCTGCCTTGAGCTGGAGGTTCGCGAGATCGGACCCGGCGTTCGGCTCCGAGTACCCCTGGCACCAACGCACCTCGCCGCGGGCGATCCCCGGCAAGTGTTGCGCCCCCTGCGCGTCGTTACCGTACTTGAGCAGCACTGGACCAAACATCGCGAGGCCCTGCCCCGCAACCGGACGCGGCACGCCAATCGCCTTCATCTCCTCGTGGATGATGTCTTCCTGCTCGCGACTGAGACCGGCACCGCCGTATTCCTTCGGCCAACTAGGCGCTGTCCAGCCCTTTTCGATGCCGAGATCACGCCACCGTAGCAGGTCTGGATCAGTCTCCTCACACTTCGATCCGCCCCAATAACCCTCGAACGGACCGCTGCCGCTGGTGTCCCAGAGCGACTTGGGAGCGTTCTCGCGAACCCAAGCACGCGCTTCCGCTCGGAATGCCTCCAGCTCACTCACGCGATCACTCCGTGGCTCCCGCCTTCTTCATGTCGAGCGCGACATCCTCGATCATGTCTTCCTGCCCGCCGACGGTTTTCATTCGGCCAAGCTCTACGAGGATGTCGGTTGACTTGAGACCGTACTTCTCGGCGGCACGCTTGGCATGAAGCAAGAAGGACGAGTACACGCCGGCATATCCAAGCGTTAGCGAGTCGCGGTCCACCCGAACCTTGTGGGTCATCAGCGGGTACACTATTTCTTCCGCGATATCCATCAGCTTCCACATGTCGACGCCGGTCTCGACACCCATGCGATGGAGCACGGCCACGAAAACCTCGAGCGGCGTGTTGCCTGCCCCGGCCCCCATTCCTGCCACCGAGCCATCGACGCGCGCGGCGCCGGCCTCAATCGCCGCAAGCGAGTTCGCGACACCCATGTGCATGTTGTGGTGCCCGTGGAAACCGACCTCCACGTCCGCGTTGAGCTTCTCGCGAAGCAGGCCGACACGCGCGGTGACGTGGTCGGGAAGCATGTAGCCGGCCGAGTCGGTGATGTAGATGCAGTTCGCGCCGTAGCCTTGCATGAGCCTGGCCTGCTCGAGAAGCTGCTCGGGCTGAATCATGTGGGCCATCATCAGGAAGCCCACGGTGTCCATCTCCATCTTGGCGCCGAGGACGATGTGCTGCTCCGAAACGTCCGCTTCGGTGCAGTGCGTGGCGACCCGAATCGTGTGCACGCCACAATCGTGCGCCATCCGAAGGTGATCGACGGTGCCGATGCCCGGAATCAACAAGGCAGAGATCTTCGCGTCCTTCATCTTCGGCACCACGGCCCGGAGGTACTCCTCATCGGTCGCGGCGGAAAATCCGTAGTTCACCGAGGCACCGCCCAATCCGTCACCATGCGTCACCTCGATCAGCGGCACGCCCGCCTCATCGAGCGCCGTCGCCACCTGAATCATTTGCTCCGTCGTGCGCTGGTGGCGCTGGGGCTGCAACCCGTCGAGCAGGCTCATGTCGTGAAGCGTTACCTTCTTACCTTCGAGATTCATGCTGCCTCCGCGCGCTGGATTTCTTCAGCGATGAGCTCGGCTGCTCGCAATCCAGCCGCCGTCATGATGTCGAGATTCCCCGCATACTTCGGGAGGAAGTCACCGAGCCCTTCGACCAGCATGAAGAACGACACGCGATTGCCATCGAACACCGGCCCGTTCTTCAGCGTGTAACCCGGCACGTACTTCTGGACCTCGGCGATCATCAGCTGGGCCGATTCGATGATCTCCTTTTCTTTCGGAGCATCTTTGGTCAGGCAGTGAATGGTATCGCGCATCATGAGCGGTGGCTCGGCGGGATTGATGATGATGATCGCCTTGCCGCGATCCGCGCCACCGACGACCTCCACGCCCTTGGCCGTCGTCCGCGTGAACTCGT
This sequence comes from uncultured Myxococcota bacterium, assembly GCA_964196015.1. Lineage (GTDB taxonomy): Bacteria > Myxococcota_A > Polyangia > Polyangiales > Houyiibacteriaceae > SG8-38. The sequence goes on along the minus strand of CAXMRM010000117.1, from coordinate 2,509 downwards.
CGATGTTCTTCCGCGTCCCCGGCCCAGCCGATCTCGACGACACGGTCGCAATGATTTCGCCATACTCGACCGGCTGCACGCGGCTCACGGCGGCAACCATTGGAATGGTCGCCTGACCACCGCAGGTCACCATATTCACGTTCTGCTCGTCGCGCCCGACCATCTCCTGAAGATTGACGGACGGAACACAGAAGGGACCGATCGCGGCCGGTGTCAGATCCACCATCTTGACGCCGTACTTCTTGACGAGCTCGTTGTTCGACTCATGCACGTATGCGCTGGTCGCGTCCCAGGCGATCTGCACTTTGTCCTCGTTGATGTGCGGCTCCAAGCCCTTGACGCCGTCGGCGGTCGTCTTGAGGCCGAGCTCCTTGGCTCGCTTGAGTCCCTCGGATTCAGGGTCGATGCCGACCATCCATACCGGCTCGATGATCTCGCTTCGGAGCGCCTTGTAGAGAAGATCGGTGCCGATGTTCCCGGACCCGATGATCACTGCCTTCACTTTCGCCGTCATCTCTCGCTACTCCTATGTGAAACGCACGGAGGCGGTTCCGATCCCGTCGACTTCAAGCTGCATCTCGTCCCCCGCAACCACGGGCTCGAGAGGCACCAAGGAGCCCGAAAGCACCACATCACCCGCATTCAGGCTGATGCCAAACTCGGACAAGGTATTCGCTAGCCAACTCACACAGTTGAGCGGTGAGTCGAGCGCCGCCGAGCCCAAGCCTTCGCTGAGAAGCTCGCCGTTCTTGTAGACGCGCATCTTCAGGTTGGGGAAGTCGAGCCCCTTCGGGTCAGCGTGCTCGTCACCGAGGACAAACAAACCGCAGCTTGCATTGTCGGCGACGGTGTCCTGGATTTTGACCTTCCAGTCGTGAACACGGCTGTCGACCACCTCAAAGCACGCCATCACATACTCCGTCGCGTCGAGGACATCCGCGTTGGTGACGCCGGGCCCATTCAAGGGTTTGTTGAGCTTGAAGGCGATCTCCCCTTCAGCGCGCGGCTGAATCAACTGCTCGCTGATCGGCATCGGCCCGCCGTTCGGGCAGTGCATCTCGTCGGTTAGATACCCGAAGTCAGGTTGAAAGACGCCAAGCATCTCCTGCACGGCTAGGCTCGTCACGCCGATCTTCTTGCCGATGATCTTTTCGCCATCGTCCTCGACGCGACGGTTCACCATTCGCAACGACACGTGGTACGCGTCTTGAATCGTGATCTCCGGCCAACGCTCGGTGAGAGGGCTCAGCGTCCGGCGCGCACGCAATGCGGCGTAGAGCTCGTCACCGAGCTCCTCGATCCTTTTCTTGCGGGCTGTATCCTCCATGCCTAGATGAAGAAGTCCGTGTTTTTCTTGCCGAACAGCACGCCGCCCATGTTGGACGAGGGCGTGTCGGGACTGTTTGCGTGGTGAAGTCGAATTACGTGAATGTCCTGAAAGTGACGGTTGATCGGGTGGTCTTCGAACGCTGCCCGAGCGCCACAGGCGATGAACAGCTGCTCGACGAGCTCGGTCGACACTCTCACGGCCCGCGCCGAGTCATTTCGGAAGTGAACTCGTCGGTCGACCGGGATCTTCTCGCCCTTTTGCAGGTAGCTAGCCATCTCTTCGAAGTTGCGGCGCAGGGTCAAGACCTCACGGTCGAGCACGGCGGTTGCTTCGGCAGCCACCACGCTATTGGTGAACGACTCTTTGGCCTTGCCGCCGGTTGCCTGGGACACCTTGTTCTTCATGAAGTCGACATAGGAGTCGAGCGCGCCGAAGGCCGCACCTACCGCTGGCGTGGAAACCGAGCGAACGTGGATCTGGCCGAAAGGGTACTTGTAGACGGGCGACGGGTTTATTTCATTGCCGGGACTCTGCTGCCTGAAGCCATCCGAGAACTTGTGCATGCGGTGGTCCGGAACGAACGCACCGTCGACCACGACATCCTTGCTGCCTGAACCTCGAAGCCCCGACACATGCCAGTTGTCGATGATCTCGTAGTCGGAGCGCGGCACCAAGAAGGTGCGCATGTCAGGTGGCTTGCCCTCTTCGCTCGGCACGAAGCCACCGAGGAACACCCAGTCGCAGGCGTCGCAGCCACTCGAAAACGACCAACGGCCACTGAGCTTCACGCCGCCATCGACCCACTCGGTCTTGGCGACGGGCATGTACGACGAGGAAATCAACGTCTTGGGGTCCTCTCCCCACACTTCATCTTGGGCTTCGGGTGCAAACAGCGCGAGCTGCCAGGAGTGCACATTCAGCACGCCGTAAACCCAAGCACTCGACGCGCAGCCGCGGCCGAGCTCGAGCTGCAGATCGAAGATGATCGACGGGTCCATCTCGTAGCCGCCGTACCGTTTGGGCTGCACGACCTTGAAGAAACCAAGCCGGTGAAACTCCTCGATCGTCTCATCGGGAATCCTGCGCAGCTCGGCGGCTTTTTTGGATCGTTCCTGCAGGGTCGGCGCCAGCTCGCGGGCGCTCTCAATCAGCTCGTCGCGTGTCGGGATGGGGCTCTGA
>CAXMRM010000116.1:0-7879 GCA_964196015.1 uncultured Myxococcota bacterium | reverse complement strand
GAGCCGAGAAAAACGTATCCGTCTCCGCCGTCCGGAGCCATTCCTTCGAGCGCCGGAAATGTGCAGCAGCCAAAACAATCGCATCCGTTGGGCGTGAGAGGTGCACAGTCATTCTCGCACGTTACAGGCTGCGACATTGGGCAGTCCTTGGGGAAGCCTCCTTCACTCTCGGCCAGACCAGGAATGTAGGGGCAGAACTCTACCTTTGGCTCGAGGGGATCACAGCTTCGGTCCCATCTGCAGGCACCGCCGCCCTTGCCGTTTCCGAAATCAAAGTAGCAATCGGCACCGCACTGCCTGCCTTTTTCGCCACCTACACCGGTCAGGAGATTGGCCCCTTCGGTGTTGTCGCAAGGTCCGAGGCACTCAGGATCATCGTTGTCGACGAGGCCATCGTCATCGTTGTCCGAGCAGTCTCCGCACGCCGTGACTCGGCCATCGCACTCGATGAAGAAGCACAGGGTCGTCCCGCCGTCCGCGGTGGGAATGATCACCCCGCCATCTTCGACCACACAAACGCCGTCGCAGGGTGGCGTCGCTCCGTCGACGAAAACGATGCCGCCGTCGGTGATCGCATCTCCGCCCGTGCCGCCGTTGCCACCAGTGCCGTTGAACGGGTCACCTCCCGAGCTGCTGCTGCATGCGCTGGCCGAGAAAAGGAAAGGCAAGATAAGGGAAGATATAAAAATCCGTTGATACTGCATACATGCAGCATAGCTTGCTCAGTGGACAGGAGCAAAACTTCGCGACGGAAGTGACGGAACTCCACGATTACACGGAGGTAACCTTCGGGCCATCACCGCGCCAGCCCGCGTGTTATAAGCCCGTCTCTGAGGAGGTATGGACATGAGAGCTATCATCGTCACCTTATTTCTAGTGGGAGCGTTCGTTGCAGGCACGTTCATCACAGACGCCAACCCCGTTGCAGCCGACCAGCCGCCCAAGAAGAGCCAGTGGCAGTACCAGTGCTTCGAGGCTTCGGGGGTTGCAGATGTGACCGACCGCTCCAACAAGATGGGGCAGCAAGGCTGGGAGCTCGTGACTTCCGCCGGAAGCATTAAGGGCTCGACGCTGTGGTGCTTCAAGCGTCCACTTTGGAAGCCGACGAAGTAAGCTTCGCGCCCGGACCATGTCATTTTTGAATGATCCACAAGTCAGGCGGAACGTAAACCGCCTCCCGATCGAGTTCGACGACTATGGGTTCGATCGATTCGGGCTCTCGAAGAAGTCTCTGGTGCGTGCCTACTCACCGATGGCTTACCTGTACCGGCGCTACCTCAAGGTGACGGCATTCGGTCTCGAGAACGTTCCGGCCACGGGGCGAGGGCTCGTCATCGCCAACCACTCGGGCGGGATCGGCGCCGACGCTGCGATGATCTTCACCTCGCTGTTGCTCAACGACGAAGCTCCCCGGCTCGGCCAAGGCATGGCCGAGTACTTCTTGACGCGGTCGCCCTTCGCAGGGTCCGCCTTGCGGAGGCTCGGCCACCTCACGGGTCTGCCCGAGCACGGCGAGCAGTTGCTGAACGACGAGCGGCTGGTGGTGGTGTTCCCCGAAGGCGCGCGCGGCGCGGGCAAGCTCTACAAAGACCGCTACAAGTTGGCTCGCTTCGGCACCGGATTCATGCGGCTCGCCCTCAAGATGGGGACGCCCATCATCCCCTGCGCTTTCATCGGAGGCGAGGAGTCGTTTCCGCAGCTCTTCCACATCAAGTGGCTTGCAAAGCTGGTCAATGGGCCTTTCGTTCCGGTGGCGCCGCAGTTGATCTTCTTTCCATTGCCGGTGGCTTGCCAGGTCTACTACGGGCCGCCGATGCACCTCGAGGGTGATGGCTCCGAGCCCGACCACGTCATTGAGCAGTACGTCGAAGAGCTCCGTCACGCCATGGAACGACTGATCAGCGCGGGGCTCGACGCGCGTCCACGATCGTTCATGTTCGAGCGCATGCCGGGCCCGGACAAGGAGCGCACGCCATGAAGATCTTGATCACCGGAATCAGTGGCACGTTGGCGCGCGGCGTCGCGTACCGGCTCGTCCGTCGCGGACACCAGGTCGTCGGCATCGATCGCCGTCCATGGCCCGACGTGCCCGAGGGTGTCGAGATGCATCAGGCCGACATTCGAAAGCGTCCCGCCGAAGATGTGTTTCGAATCTCTCGGCCCGACGCGCTCGTTCACATGGCGACGGTCACCCACTTCACCACCGACACCGAAGAGCGCTACCGCATCAATCTCGGCGGCACCCGAAAGTTGTTCGAGTACTGCCACGAGTACGGCGTGAAGCAGGCGGTGTTCGTCGGCCGTCACACCGTGTACGGCGCAACGCCGGATTCCCCGCTCTACCATACCGAGGACGAGCCCCCGCTCGCAGGCGCAGCCTTTAAAGAGCTCGCGGACCTCGTCGCCGCCGATCTCTACGCAGGGAGCGCGCTTTGGCGGTGGCCGGAGCTGAATACAGCGGTCCTGCGGCTTTGTTACTTCCTCGGCCCGAGCCGCGGGGGCACTCTCGCTGGCTTCCTCTCGAAGAGTCGCGTGCCTCTCGTCATGGGTTTCGACCCGGTCTATCAGCTCATGCACGAGTGGGACGCCGAAGAGGCCATCACCCTCGCAGTCGAGAAACAGCTCCGCGGCGTCTTCAACGTCGCAGGCCCTGCACCGGTTCCGCTCTCCACCGTGTGCGAGGCCACCGGCAAGCGCGCGATTCCGATCCCCGAGCCGCTCTACCGGGCGGTCCTCGGCCGCTTCGGCTTCCCATACCTCCCCGACGACGCAATCGCGCACGTGAAGTACCCCATCGTCATCGACAACAAGGCGTTCGTGGAAGCGACCGGCTTCGAGCCCCGCTACAGCGCAAAGCAGACGATGGAAGGCTTCCGCTGGAATTGAAGCGGTCAGGCCCCTTTTCTTATGGGTTGACGGCGGCTTCGCAGGCGACCACGTCGAACTCCGCCGGAGTGCATGAACGGAACTCGCCCTCGGCGTCGGCGTCTTCTGCGAAGTAGCTGTCCAGCGGCTCGTCATCGTTGAGCAGGTGAACGACGTAGCTGCGGAGGTTCATGTCGCCGATCTCGCTGCCCGCCCAGGCGAGCGTGGCAAAGTCGTTGAGGAACAGATCGACCGCTTCGATCTCGCTGAACTCCTCGAGCCCCGGAATCGTCACACAGTGACTGTCATTCGTGGTGCGGAAGAACGGGATGTAATACCCGAGATTGCTCTTTGCATCGTACTGGGTTCGAAGGAGCGCCGTGTCGTCCCACCAGAGACTATAGACCGCTGCGCGATCGAGCGAGACGTCCTGGTCCAGGCCCACGCCGGTCCCGGTGAAAGGCACGATGGGATCCAACATATCCAGGTTCTCGCGCGTCCAGAACCTCTCATACGAGTAAAGCGAGTAGTTGTAGTCCAGACGGTGGTACGTCATCGCCAGACGGTCGTCGGGAAACTCCTCGGCCAGGATCGTATTTATGTTTCCGAAGTCTTCCTTGATCTCGGCGGAGCGCGGCGCCGAGTCGATCAGAGTGTCGGCATCCCAAGAAGACCGGACCTTCTGGTGCAATGCAAGCGAGCGCGAGGTAGGGGCTTGGTCGGGGTAGAGCGGACCCGAATCATCGAGCATGTAACCCTTCTGCACTCCCTCTATTCCGGTCCGTAGGAAGTAGTAGTTCACGATCGCGCCGGCGCCGCCTGCGCTGCATCCGCTGACGAAAAGCTTGGGCACCGTGGTGAACATGTCGTTCAGCATCTCGGTCATCGCGAGAATGTTCTGATGACCCGCATGACGGAACTCGAGGTCCGGCTCGATGCCGTCCGGGTCTTGATAGGTGACGGTTCGGCTACCCGAGTACACGTCGCCGGTGCAGTACCCAACAAAGACCTTGTTCCAGTCGGCCATGGGGCTCACGTCGGGGTCTTGATTGAGGAGCGGGTAAACTTGGCTCGCGCCTACCTCCAGACCCGCTACTTCGAACAATAGATCGGCGTGCGAGTCTGGAAGGCCATTGGGATTCGCCGCGCCGCGAATGCCACTGTTTCCGCTACAGCTCTCGAAGTCCCAGCACGCGCCTCCACCTTCGAAGAAGACGATGACGTTGTCCGAGGTTTCCGAGAACTCGACCCAGAACTTGTACGGGCTGCCGTCGCTACACGTCGCGCCTGCGGGCTCGAACTTCACCCAGGTGCCGAATTCATCGGGCACGAACCCGGTGCCGCCGCTTCCACCTGCCCCGGCGGTGCCTCCCGTGCCGGCCGTCGCGCTGCTATCGCTACCGCAACCTGCGGCGATCAATCCCAAAACCAAGCTACTACCAAGAAGATATCGTTGAATCATGGCGCTAACCCTATCATTGAATCGGAGTCAGTCGAACGCTCAAGCGTGGGGGCGCGGTTGAGAAGTTTCTTCGCCGTGGATCCCCGGGATGGTAATCCTCGCCTCGATGGAACTACCTAACGAACCACCCGCAGCCGAACCCATCGAACCGCGACCGAGCGAGCTTAGTTTCGCGTTGACCCGGGACAGCGTCACGCTGACCGATCTGCTTTCCCGGGCGTCTGAGACATGGTCGAGGGACCTCGCTACCTGGGTGCTGGCGATGCTGCTCTACTGGTTGCTCGGACTGGGCATCCCGTTCGGGCTGAACATGGTGTGGTGGTTCTTCAGCGCGATCCAAGAAGGCAACGGAGAAGCGAGCGCGGCGTTCGCGACGGTGAACATCATCGTCCAGATCGTTGTGTACATGGTTCAGCTGGCGCTCTCAGCGGTGTTCACACTCGGGCTATGGGCGATAGCCGTGCGCGGGCTCCACGGGCAGAAAAGCAGCGTGGGCGCTCTCTTCAGTCAGCTCAGCAAGATCTGGAAATACATCGTTCAATGGATTGCGATGGTCGCGGCCGGTGTGCTGTTCCTACTTCCTCCTGTCGCGATCGTGTTGCTGATGTTCGTGGGCCCGGTCGATCTCGATACACCGATGACCGAGATCATGGACGACGCGGCCCGGCCATTCGGGATCGCCATGCTCGTGATGTTTCCGGTGTACCTCTACGCGGTGCTAGGTTTGGTGTTCTGCCAAGCTGAGCTCGCCTTCAACGACGACGCGGGCCCTATCGACGCCATTGTCTACTCGTGGCGCATCGCGCGCGGCAAGCGCTGGCAGATCATCGGCGTGGGCTTGCTTGCGGTCCTCATCGCAATGGGGTCGGCCATGCTATGCGGCATCGGCCTTCTCTTCGGTGGACCCTTGTCGATGTTGCTCTTCGGCGCGTTGTACTTGGCGCTCCGCAACGGCGCTGTCATCCCAGCTGCGAACACGGGCACGACGCTGGGCAGGCAGTACTAGCGGGGCGAAGCCGCGATGTTGCCGCCGTCGACGGTGACGACGCAGCCGGTCGTGCTGTGCGCAAGCGCGAGACTGAGGAACGCGTTGGCGACGTCTTCGGCCGTGACCTCACGGCCCAAGAGATTGGAGCGGTAGTACGCGTCAGCGTCGAGACCACGCGCCTGAGCACGGCGCTCGACATCCTCTTCGGCCAGCAATCCCGTTCGAATTCGGTCCGCGTTGACGGCATTGCTGCGCACGCCGACTGCCCCACCTTCGATTGCGTACTGCTTCATGAGCGTGACCACTGCAGCCTTGGGGATCGCGTACGGGCCAAAGCCTGCGCCGGGGTTGAACGCCGCCTTCGATGCGTTGAACAGCAAAAAGCCCCCGATGCCTTGCGCGCGGAAAACTCGAGTCGCCGCCGAAGCGAGATACTGATGAGAAAAGAAGTTCACCTCGAAGCTATGCTTGAGCTCTTGGGTCGAAACCAGGTCGATGGCGCCTTGCGGGGCAATGCCCGCGTTCGACACGATTCCGTCGACTCCTCCGAAAGCGCGAACACAATGGTCGACGCTTGCGCGCACTCGCTCTTCGCTCGTGACGTCCACCACTTCGTACCGCTCCCCGATCGACTCGGCCACTGCACGAAGAGGTGTCTCATCCCGGTCCGTCAGATAGACAGACGCCCCTGAGTCCGCGAACGCTTTCGCGCACGCCGCGCCGATGCCTCGGGCAGCCCCGGTGATGTAGACGACCCTGCCCTGCAGTGGCTTGGGGTTCGCTTTGCCCAGCTTGGCTTGTTCGAGCGACCAGTACTCCATGTCGAAGAGGTCCGCGGTGGGCAGCACCTCGTAACGACCGATGGCTTCAGCGGCCTCGATCACGCCGATGGTGTGCTCATAGATGTCGGCTGCGATGCGCGCGGCTTTCTCGGAGGCACCCGCTGCGATCAGGCCCAGCCCCGGCACCAAAATGATCCTTGGGTCGGGGTCTAGCTGCGCGACGCGACGCCCCTTGTGGTTCGCCTCCCGCTCGACGTACGCGATGTAAGCCTGACGATAGGAGGCGAGCCGTTCGTCCATGTGCGCGCCGATGGCGGCGCTGTCCATCACGGGCGTGACGTCGAGCAACAACGGCACACGCTTCGTCCGAATGACGTGATCGGGCGTGGCCGTCCCGCGCTGGGTAACGCTCGCCAGGTCCGCGCGCGCCAAGAACGCGTCGATCTCTGCACTGCGCCTTAGCGTCAGCAGGTAATGCTGCTCACCCGCTCCAAGCTTTCCACGGAGAATTGGCGCAACTGTTTCGTAGGCAAGCGGCTCGGGGTTTCCGCGAGATACTCGCGCGCCTTCTTTCTTCATCGAAGCGAAACGCTCCGCGTCATCGACCGCTCGGACGTGCCGCTCGTAACTCTCCTTCGCGGTGTCGCCAAACGTGAACAATCCATGTCTGAGAAGCAGTAGCCCTTCGACATCGGGGTTCTTCTCGTAGGTTTCGGCCGCAAACTTCGCGAGCGCGAAACCAGGCATGATATACGGCACGATGGAGAGCCGCTCTCCGTACACTTCTTTACAAATCGCTTCCGCGTCGGGCTGGTCGACCAACGCTAGAATCGCATCAGCGTGCGAGTGATCGATGAACTTGTGGGGCAGGAATCCGTGCAGGAGCGTTTCGACGGATGGGTTGGGGGAGCTCGAATCGATCAGGCGAGTGCGCTGCGCGTTCACCATGTCCTCGTCGCAAAGTGCGTCCCGGTCGCGCAAGGCCCCGAGGCTCTCGAGACGGACAGCTGGCAAGCCCGCGGGCTCGATGTTGCCGAGGTCCCAACCGCTGCCCTTCACGCACAGGACCGGGACCTGGTTACCGATGTCGTCAACGACGGTGGTCTTCACCGACGTGTTGCCACCGCCGTGGAGCACCAGCGCCGGGTCCTGCCCGATCAGCCGCGACGTGTAGACCCGAAGCGCGAGGTCCTCATTGACCTGCGGATCGTCGCGATAGCGCGCGATCGTCGCTCTTGCGTCTTCGTCGGACCATCTGCTCTGCATCTTGGCCTGCCTCCCTCGGGAACTGGCGCGGCCGAGCCTAGCATGGGCTTGATCGCCGGAGAGCCGGTCCCTACGCCCATCGCCGAAAAGGATGACAAAAATGTCGGCAAATCGCCTTGTCCCTGTTCTTGGATCAGCTCTCGCGCTGTTCCTCTCCATGCAACCCAATCCAGCCCAAGCCTGTGGCGGGCTTTTTTGTTCCGCCACTGCACCGGTCAATCAAGCCGCCGAACGGATCATTTTCTCAAAGAACGCGGATGATACAGTCACCGCAGTCATCCAAATACAATACCAGGGGCCCTCTGAAGAGTTTGCCTGGGTGCTTCCGGTGCCGGGGATTCCGGGCGTGGCGGTGTCTTCGGACCAGGCGTGCTCGAGGAGTTCTTACCCGAAGCCGAGCTCGATGCATTCATCCAGTGCCCTCAGTGCAGCGACACGCTGACGCCGTTCAATACCGAGGCCTTCATGGCTGCCCTTTTGACCAAGGTGATCGCGCCAATGTTGGAGATCGACGAG
>CAXMRM010000115.1:0-3884 GCA_964196015.1 uncultured Myxococcota bacterium | reverse complement strand
TAGATTGTTGGGTCTCCAAGGCGGGGAACGCGGAGAGCAACAAGGCGCGCAAGGGCGCGTACATGCTGGGGCGCTACGCAGAAGGCAATGAGCAGGCTATCGATGCATTGGTCGGACAACTTGGCAGCGAGGACCTCGGCGTTCGACTCGCCGCGCTCCTTGCGCTCGACCAGATTGCTGTGAAGGGAAGTCAGGGAGCCGTTGCCAAGGTTGACGAGCTCCGTACACGCGAAGAGGGCCAGTCCTTATGGACTCGGTTCAGCAGAGAGGCACTGCCAATTCAGGCGCGCCTCCGTAGCCGGGCCGGTGACGCCAACTAAGATCAGCGGCAGGTGAGCCCTGGTGCGTATCGTCATCGTCATTGCCGTGCGCGGCCTGGGACTCGCTGGATGCAAGGCTGACTCCAGCGAGTCCCAGGCCGAGCAGGGAGAAGGTCGCGTCGTCACCGACGTCGTCGCCCGCGTAGCAGGCAGCTCGATCGGTGTATCGGAGGTCGAGGCCCGCATGGTGGCCGAGGAGATCAGCGCGGAGGCCGCGCTCCGGCAACTGGTCGACGAAGAGCTCTTGGTTCGAGAAGCCGGGCGTTTCGGATTCATCGAAGATCGAAACGACGAGCGCAGCATCGAGCGGCTGATGGTGCGCACGATGCTGCACGACCTCGAGAAGGAGAACACGCCCGAGTCGATCTCCGACGAAGAAGTACGCGGGGACTACGCCCTGCATGCCGACAAGTTTCAGGTCCCGGAGCGTCGCCGATCATGGCACATTCTGGTGAAGGACCCGAGCGACGCGGGTCAGGCGCTTGCCGAGTCTATTCTCCGCGAGCTGCGCCAAGCCGACGATCCCAGGACCGTCTACGAGCTCTACGCGGGTGGCGGCCCGGAGGGCACGACGCTGGAGGTGAAGGCCGAAGACCTTCCCGCGATCACCACAAAGGGGAGCATCGAAGGGGCCTATAAGAACGGGCTCTTTGCAGCGGAATCCGAAGGGCCCCTCGAGAAAGCCGTAAAGACTTCATACGGCTGGCACGCCATCGTCGTGGCCGAGATCCTGCCGGGAACGCGGCGCACTATCGACGACGTCGAGGGCGAAATCCGTGAGCGGCTAAGCCAGAAGCAGCGATTCGAGCAGCTCGTCGAAATCGTGCAAGGCCTCGAAGCGAAAGGCCTGCTTCAGTACGACGAGCAAGGCGTCGAGCGACTGCTCTCGATGCCTGGTCTACCCGAACGCGCGCAGTGAGCGCTCACTCCGCGGAGTGGAGTAGGGCGCCACGAACCTCGTACACCTGCGGCGGATGTGCCGGGGCGCGCTCGGATGAAAACGAATCCACCGAGGTTACGGGCGTCACGCCGGAACCGCTTGTCAGCGCATCGGTGAGCGCCTGGCGGGTTCGGTTCCCTTGACGCAGGGTCGCCGAAATCATGCGATAGGCGTCGTAGCCATATGCGGCGAACATCTGCGGGGGCTCACCGTATCGGGTTTCGTAGGCTGTGCGGAAATGCTGATTGAGCGTGGCTTCGGACGCCTCGTAGAAGGGTAGCGCGACGAGTGCGCCCTGAAGGTAGCGTTGTGCACGGCTAAGGAGCTTGGGTGACCAGCTCGGGCTCGGGAGAAGGAAGTGCACCTCGCGCTCGGCGTGCTCGGGAAGAGCGCCTCCGGTGATGCTCCAGGCGCCCTCGGCGGCGAAGGTGGGAGCGATTAGCGCTATCTGGTCGGCGACGTCGGCGAAGAGCACGACGTCGCAGGTCGTTTCGAGGACAGTTCGCACGTACTCGACAAACGACTTGGTGCCTGGCGGATACGCCACGCCCTCGCAGTAGACCCCGCCGGCCGCGGCCACCTCTTGATCGAACAGGCGGTCCATCGTGCGTCCGTACCCATGGTCCGGATAGAGGATCACAAACCTCGACAACCCTCGAGCTCGAGCTTTACCCACCAACGCCGTGAGCTCGTCCCGTGGGCTGTAGAGAAATCGAAAGACCTGCTCGCCGGCGCTTGTCGCCTCTTCGGAAGCGGAGAAGCTCAACAGCGGCACGCCGGCGCGCCGGGTCCACTCGGCGGCAGCTTCGGTCGTACGGCTCCCGACGGGGCCGAGCACCGCGACGACGCGCTGGTCGCCGATCAGCGATTCGACCGCCGCGCTCGTCTTCGATGGATTACCGGCGGTGTCCTCGACGACGAGTTCCGGACCGCCCTCATCGAGCGCCGCGAGCTGCATGCCCTGCAAGAGCTGACGGCCGACTTCGCGTCCGCGCCCGCTCAGCGGAAGCAGTGCCCCGACGACGTAGGGGTTGCCGTGAAGGAATTCGTCGGCTCGCGCGACCAAAATGGTCACCTCTGGCTCATCGATGGAATCGCTTGCGCGCAACGTGTCCGAAGTGCGCACCACCAACTCTGCGTCCTGTGTATCGAGGGCCTGCTCGAGTAGTCGCATCGAAACGGCGACCTGCGGCAGGGCACCCGCACGAAGCTCCTCGAACAGTACCGCGGTCTCTTCGATCGTGAGCTTCTGAACCAGCAGGTTGATCGCAGCGTCCACGCGTTGGGGGTCAGGCGGTGCGCCGCCTCGCTCGACGAGGGCGTCCAACACTTGCAGGGCGAGGGCGGCGCTCATCGTCTGCTCGGCTGCGAGCACCGTCGTGTCCCACAGCAGAGCCTGCTCCTCGTTCGAAAAGCGCTCCCCTGCAAGGGGCTCGACCGTCTGCAGCGCCCGTTCCGGATCTCCCAACTGCAACTGGCAAGCGCCCAAGTGAAGCGATGCACGGAGAGCAATCGCTCGGTCCGCGCTGTCCTGCGCTTGCTCGAAATGTGCAATAGCGCTCTGGCATCGGCCGACGTCAGACCCCAGCACGCCGAGCTCGAGACGAGCCAGATCCGCCTCCGTGGTACCCGGATTGCTGATGATGAACGTCTCGTAAGCGTTCTGCGCGCCGCGGACATCCCCAGTCGAAGCGAGAGCCCGCGCCCGCTCAATTTCGGCCGGGGGCGCTTTTTCGAGCGGGCTTTCGACTCTCTTGGGTGCGCAACTGGCCAGGAGGATCAGCGCCGCGCACGACAACGCGCTTCTCAACATGCGGGCGCACGATACATGCCTGGCTGCCACCCCGCCACGTAGCGGCGCCTCAGGCTCCTGCGTTCCAGCATTCTGCCAGTCGCGCGAACTCCTCGATCGAGAGGGTTTCGCCGCGTCTCCCAGGGTTGATACTAGCCTCGCTCAACGCGCGGTCCGCCCGGTCGGGGTCGCCCAACGCCCTCAATGCATTGCGAAGCGTCTTGCGGCGCATCTGAAACGCCGCACGAACCACCGCCTGCAAGGACTCGGTCTCCTCGGCCAGCGGTGCCTCGCGGGGAAGGAGCCGCACAACCGCGCTCTCGACCTTTGGCGCGGGGTAGAACGAGCCGGGCCTCAATCGGCAAACTGTCTCGATCTCGAAGCCCGCGCGCGTAAACACTGTCAAAGCCCCGTACTCCTTGGTCGCCGGCGGGGCCACCAAGCGGTCTCGCACCTCTCGCTGCACCATCAGCACCGCGCCGCTCAGGACGGAGCGGTGCGCGACGACCCGTCGAAGGATGGCGCCGGTCGCTTGATAGGGAAGGTTTCCAGTGACTACGATTTTCGATCCACAAGCGTGTGAATGTGCCTCGAAATCGAACTCCGCAGCATCTCCCTGACGAACCTCCAATCGCTCCTGCTCGACGAATTCCTCTCGCAGCACGCGCACCATGTCTCGGTCGAGTTCGACGGCGAGGACGTTGCAGCCCCGCGCGAGCAGGGCGTAAGTCAGCGCACCCAGGCCCGGTCCAAGCTCGACCAGCTGGTCACCTAGCGCCGCTGCCGCATCCGCGATCTGGGCTATGGCACCGGGCTGGATCAAGAAATTCTG
>CAXMRM010000114.1:0-8132 GCA_964196015.1 uncultured Myxococcota bacterium | reverse complement strand
AGCGCTCCCCATTTTCGATCTTCACCGGCACATCGGTGGGCGCGATCAACGCGACATGGCTTGCCGCTCACGCAGACCGGCTCGGGCGCTCGTTCATCGACCCTCAGGCGCTCGAAACTCTCGTCCGCACGCAGATTCCATTCCGACGTTTGCACGACAACGTCGACAAGGGCGTGGTTCAAGCACTGGTCGTCGCCGCACTCAACATCGCGAGCACGAGGACCACCTTGTTCGCGGAGGTGGCGCCTGCCGCGAAGTTCGTTCCCTCTCGCGATCCACGACGGCAAGGGCGCCTGACCCGAATCGAGTGCGGGCACGTGCTCGCCTCGGCAGCGATACCCTTGCTGTTCCCGGCGCGAAGGATCGGGTCGGAGTACTACTGTGATGGCGGCATCCGATTCAATACACCGTTGGCGCCTGCGATTCGCTCGGGAGCAAAACGATTGCTCGTCGTGTCGGCCTTGCATCGCGAGGACGCTGAAGACGACGGGCACGAGAGGCGGCGGCGAAGGGCCGGGTACCCGAGCCCCCTGTTCATCATGGGCAAGGTACTCAATGCGCTGCTGCTCGATCCCATCAATTACGACCTCGGAGTAATGAGCCGCTTCAATCAATTGTGGGGAGTGCTCGAGGAGACGCTCACGGTCGATGAGATGCATCGCGTAAGACATGTTCTCGAGGATACGCGCGGGGTTTCCTACCGGCGCCTCGAGGCTCTGGTGTTTCATCCGTCGCAAGACATCGGTGGCGTCACGACGCGCACCAGCGGTCTGATGAAGTGATCTCGTTTTTTGCGCCCGCTACGCCTGGTTCCTGAGGGCACCGTCGAGCCAGCGCAAATCGTCTAGACTCGCGGCCTCGACGGAATCAAGAACCTTCTGCTCGCAAATGCGCTCTCTCACCCAACCTCATCCGACGGCGTACAGCAGGCAGCTGCGGCTCGCGACGTACGCTTCGGTCCTCACGGCCCTGGTCTTGATCGCCGTCAAGTTGAGCGCCTGGCTTTGGACTGGTTCGGTCAGCATTCTCGCGTCCCTGGTCGACTCCTTCATGGATAGCATCGCCTCAGCGATCAATCTGGTGGCCGTTCGGTATTCGCTCATGCCGGCCGATGCCGAGCACCGCTTCGGCCACGGCAAAGCGGAGCCCTTGGCAGGACTGGCACAGGCTGGGTTCATCTGCGGGTCGGCGGTGTTCTTGTTGTTTCATGCCATCGACCGTTTGCGCTTCCCGCACGCATTGCGCGACATCGAAATCGGGGTGGCCGTGATGGTGTTTTCGATCGCCTTGACCGGGGGGCTACTGCTGCTGCAGCGCCGCGTTATCAAGCAAACTCGGTCCACCGCCATTCGGGCCGATGCCTTACATTACGCCACCGACCTTCTCACCAACCTCGCAGTGGTCGTTGGACTGTTCCTGGCTTTCTATGGCTGGGGTTGGGCCGATTCGGTGTTTGCAATGGGGATTGCAGCCTATATTCTCTACAGCGCCACGCGCATTGGTTACGAAGCTTTTGAGCAACTGATGGATCGCGAGCTGCCGCCCGATGTGCAGCAGAAGATTCTTGCGGTCGCACGGGAGAGCCCCGATGTGTTTGGCGTCCATGATCTTCGTACTCGGCGGTCCGGCCGGCTGCAATTCGTTCAGCTTCATCTGGAGCTAGATGACGACTTGCCCCTGAGCCGAGCGCATGCGGTTGCAGACCAGGTCGAAGAACGCATCCTCGAGCTCCTGCCCGACGCAGAAGTCATCATTCACCAAGATCCAGCTACGCTGATCGAGGATTGAGCTCTACCGAGTTGAGTATTCAACCTCGAGCTCTGGATGCGTTTGAGGGAGCGCGACGCGGAACCAAATGAACGGGAAGAGAGGGTTCGGCAGCCAGTACATCCAGCCCAGGTTGTGAATGCGCTGACCCGTTGCGAGAAGCAGGTCGAGCCAGACATAGAGAAACTTGTAGGCACAAAGACCGGGCATGAAGTTCACTTTGAACCCTTCGGTCCGTAGGAACTTCCGTCGAATGTAGAAGTTGCCCTCGAAGGGCATGATGTTCCATCCGACCGGGCCCTCTGCCAGTGGCGTTCCCGTTGGGCGATGCGAGATACGAACCCATTTGCGGGCTTTTGCGGTCGTTGAGTGGGGCACTTGAACCGGTATATGCGCAACGAAACAGATATGTTACGGACGGAGCGGCGTCGGGGCTCCGGAGACCCGCCGAAACATCTGCGGGGGTGGCGCGTACCCAAACCCATGCACAAAAGGAAACAGTCCATGAAGTATGCGGTTCGTAATGCGCTGGGAGCGGCGCTAGGGGTTTTGTTGGTCAGCTCGACGGCGTTCGCTGCGTATGCGGCGCTCAAGCTGGACCGCACACACAGCAAGGTCGGCTTCACCGCCGAAACCGTGCTGTTTGACGTCGACGGCGGCTTCAGTGACTACAGCGTCGAGATCGAGGGAGACCCAGCCAAGCCCGGGACTGTCAAAGTGAAGGCTAGCATCGACGTCGCTTCGCTCGATACGCAGAACGAGAAACGAGACAAGCACCTCAAGAGCCCCGACTTCTTCGATGTGGAGAAGTATCCGACGATCACGTTCGTTTCGACGAGCGCAAAGCCCAAGGGAAGCCAGATCATCGTGAAGGGAACCCTGACGATGCACGGCACGAGCAAGCCGGTCACCCTTCCGTTCAAGGTCGCCAAGGGCAAGAACGGCGCGGGCATGGATACCACGACCTACAAGGCCAAGCTCAGCATCGACCGCAACGACTTCGGCATTGGAACGGACAGCATCGCCGCGAAGATCAGCCTCGAAGACGAGGTCGATCTCAAGCTGATCATCGTCACCTTCCAGTAAGGCTCCACGCGCTTTAGAACGCGTCGACTCCGAGGCCGACGAGTCCCGAAAAGTGCGGGTCGCCGAGCAGCCATTTCGTCGGGAACGCCCATCCGAGGCGGGCGTAGACCTGCCAGCGGCCCCAGCGAAGGTCGGTAAACAAAGCGAGGCCTCCGACCCCGCTAAAGTCGTCGAGGAGCCCCTGGCGTCGCGGGTCGTTGATGGTCCCGCCCGAAACGAGCAGGCCGAGCTCCTGCGGCTTGTTTTTCTTGGGTCTGATGTGCGCGCTGAGCTGCGCGATCGCCAAGCGCTCCGAAATGTTGGCGGACCAGGGCAGGCCCGGCACGACCAGCACGTAGGGATTCATGCCGCCGACGCGCATGCGGGTGATGTCGTCCTGGTTCCAGCCCCAGTTGAAGGTCTCTTGGAGCTCCAGCCGAAAGCGGTCTCCGGTCTTCCAACCCGCCCGCAGCCACTGGTTCAGCGTCCAAATCGCTTTGTCGGGGTCGTTGCGTCCATCGCCCACGAACCCCCAGGGGCGCACATCGGAACGAACGTCGACGCCCGCCGATGCGCCGACCGCGATGCCTTGGATCCGCGGGAAGATCTTCGACGCGCGATACTCTTCTGCGGGCGAATTGATGTTCCAATAGATGTAACCGAGCCGTGGCTCGAAGACCCAGGTGTTGGCCGGGAGTAGATAGGTGGAGAGGGTATCCTTGTCGCCAAAGAACCAGTACCGCACGTCGGTGAGCACCTCGAGGGTCTGGTGGTCAGCGAAGTGCCATTGGATCTTCGGCAAGAGGACCACGTAGCTCGCGTTGAATCCGAGCTCCGAGCGGCGGAGCCCTTGCTCGTAGTACTGGTGCAGCAGGCCGGCGAAGATGACCTCGCCGCGAAGGGCAATCGAGAACTCGAAGTCCTTGCCCATCGGAATGCGCTCGATCCCCAAGTGGACGGTGTCCGTGTTGTAGTAGAGCCGGGCGTCGCCCTTGCCGACCTTGTCTTCGCCCGTTGCGTCGAAGAGAACGAACCCAAAGCCCGTCCCCTCAGGGGCGAAGGCGAAGTCAGCTCCAGCGGCGGCGGAGCCGTGCCAGCCTTCGGCTTGGGCCGTGGATGAAACGAGCGCGAGCGCAAGTGTGGCTGATAACAGGCGCAGCATTGGTAAACCTCGACCCCTAATTAGTTGCTGTCACTGTCCGCGCTTTCATCCGTAAGGTCAACGCGCTCTCCGGGCAACGCATCTCCGGGTGCGACATAGGCTTGCGCTGCGCCGTGCTCATAGACGAGTCGGCCGCCCCCTTCGCCCGCCCTGAACCCCAGTCCGAAGACGAGCAAGGTCCCCAGACAGGCGACAAGAGCAGCCGCGGTGCGTGCGCGACCCTCGGGAAGCACCATGGGCACAGCCATCAACACGAGCACGATGAAGCTCGCCCACACGAAGGCCTCAGCGGCTTCCTCGTGCGATTCAATGTACTGCTCGGCCACTATTTCCTCGACCCGCTCCTCCTCGGTCTCTCCGCTGTTCATCGCGATGAGCCCCGATCCGGCCAGCGCAGCTTGCAGCAAGAGGACGATCACCCAGACACGGCGATCGAACCATCCTCGCCACCAGGCGAAGAGCGCTCCGCCGGCGACGAGAGGCATGAGGACGGCAAGGGCCATCGGTAGGTGAACGACTTTCGGGTGAAACAGCAACTGGTCCATGGTGGCGCCCTCCAATGTGCAACGATGGCTCCGGCACGGGGGCGCGCCATCGTTCAGATGTGATAGAGCGTCGATCTCAGCGGCTTAGGTGGGAAGCATCCCACGTTTGAGGGATGTGGCTGGGCAGTTGAGAGGAGCGGGGAGCTTGAGACATTCTAACTTCACGTCCGAGCGCCGACTCCTTTCCGGCGTCCTCGTCGCCTTCCTTGCGGTGGCCGTATTCGCCGCGATCGATATCTTCTCCGATATCCGGGAAGGGACGACCCTGCCTCACGTCGTGTCCGAATCCGGTGTCCTCCTCGTAGGGCTGTTGGGTTCGATTTTCATGGTGCGCCAGCTGGTCCTCACCCTTCGGCGTGCTCGAGCGGTTGAGCGGGAAGCGGTCGATCTCGAGAAACGGCTCGCCGTGACCGAAGTAGAGGCTAACCGCTGGCGAAGCGAAGCGCGCGATCTGATGAACGGGCTGGCCGCAGCGCTCGACGAGCAGTTCGATCGCTGGGCGCTATCCCCGGCCGAAAAAGAGACCGCGTTGCTCCTCCTCAAGGGGCTCAGTCACAAGGAGGTCGCCAACGTCCGGTCCGTCAGCGACGCGACCGCTCGGCAGCAGGCCAGGGCGGTCTACAAAAAGGCCGGGCTGTCCGGGAGACACGACCTGGCGGCGTTTTTTCTCGAAGACCTCATGTTGCCGATCGAAGCGGGCGCCAGCCGGACTCAAGACCGGGCCTGAGACGCGAGAACAAGCGTTGGTGACAGGCCTAGAACATCCAACCCATACCGACGTTCCAGCGGTTCGCGTTCGGGCCGAAGGACGCGCGCTCGTATTGGTAGTCGAACTTGAAGACGACCTGGGGAATGGGTCGGTAGCTCAGGCCGATGGTCGGCACGACGAAGGCCGGCAGGTCAAAGTCAGGGTCCGACTCGTGAAACGTCGTGTCGTAGTAGTCGACGCGAACGAAGGGCACGAGCGCCATCTCCGTATCGACGTAGTAAAGGACGTTGTAGCCGAGCTCTCCGTACGTTCCGAAGAGGTTTGAGCCGACGTTGCTCGTCGGAACGGTCTCGCCGGAGGGAATCGCTCGGAGGGCCTCGGTATCGCTGACGTGGAAGTAGGCGATGAGGGCGCGCGACTCGAAGCCCTTGCGCAGGACGCGCCAATCGCCCGAAATTCCGCCAACCTTGACGTTCACATCGGGGAGAACTCTCGGCCCTGCCAAACCGAAGTACGGCGATAGGCCGACGACCATCCCGAGAATAGGCTCCCACTCGACGCGAGCGGTGAATGCAGGACCGTTGAGCTCCGCCTCAGTGACTTTGAGCCGACCGCCGCGAAGGCCGCTCGAACCGGAGAAGCCGCTCGCGTCGAGGCCGCCCACCACGTAGAACTCGTACCGGAACGAATCGGTCGGCTGACCCCAGATGCCAATGCCCCCTTCGCGCCAGGTGGTCGGAATGATCACTCGATCGACCTGCGGACGCTCGATGCCGTTGAAGATCGGGGGCTCGTGCCATTGGTTGATGATGCCCATCGGCACGAGGACGACGCCCGCACGCAAGTAGAGTGCCTCGCTGGTACCTTTCAACAAGCGCCAGTCGATGAAGGCCTGCTCGATTTGAAAGGAACCCGGAACCGCGACGCCGCCGCTTTCTGCGACGAACGCGTGCTCCAGCTCGACCTCGGAATAGAACTGGAAGCGCTCATTGAATCGGTGCGCAAAGAAGAGGACGAAACGGTGAAGGTCCAGCCTCGAGCTAAAGCTGTCACCGTCGGGCTTCACCATGTTCAGATGAAGCTCACCGTAGCCGCCAATCGTGGTTTTCTGCTCGCGGCGCATGCGGCCCTGCTGCATGCCACGCAGAGGATCGATCTCGACGCGAGACGATCCCGCTCCGGGCTCTTCGGGAGCAATCTCTCCCGGAGGCAACACGATCTCGGGACCGCCAGTGTCAGTGTCAGCGTCAGCGTCAGTGTCAGCGTCAGTGTCAGCGTCAGTGTCAGTGTCAGTGTCAGTGTCAGCGTCAGCGTCCGGGGGGGGCGGGCCCGGCTCCTGCGCCCGTGCTGTGGGGATCGCCAAACCGGACCCGCTTGTTGCGACCACCATGAGGCAGCTGAGCGCTAAACCCTTGGATACGTACCTCATTTTCAACCTCTCCCTATTGTAACTGAAAATGACTTTCATCTTCGATAGCATGCCGCGTGGAGGGTGCAACTATGATCGTCCTGGCACACCCTGGCCCATGAGTTGTGCTGAAATCACTCCGATTTTCGGTAGGCACACTGTTTGCTTGTGCTTAAGTTCAACTAGGAGGAAGAGGATGCGCAGTTTTCACGGAATGCTTTGCTTGGTGCTGATCGCTGGCTCGATCGGCTGCAACACCAGCTCTGAGGCGAGTCAGTTCGAGGCCGCGCTGACCCAGGCAGCGACATGCGATGAGGTCCTCGACGCCATTCAAGAGGATGCGATCGCCAAGGTCGACCTCGAGCTCAAGTCGTTCATCGACCAGGACTACTACGGCCGGGGCGGGCCCGTGTTCTTTGAAGGCGACGTTGCGCTAGCTGGTACGGGCGGCGCCAGCGGTTCGCCAGCGTTTCCATCGGCGGACGGTGACAACGGAGCGGAGGCTCCCTCCGGGGTTTCGGATACGAACCGGCAGGTCGCCGATGTCGATGAGGCCGACATCGTCAAGGTTGGTGACGAGGGCCGAAAGCTCTATGTGATCCGCGGCAACGGTTTCCACGAGTTCGATTCCTGGCCCGCGGCGCAAACCTCTAAAGTTGCGGATCTCGAAATCGAAGGCGGCGCGATGGAAATGTTCGTCGAAGGCGACCGCGCGCTGGTGTTCTCGAACGCCTATGACGTCGTAGAGCTCGACGATGGTGACCTATGCCAGGGCTACGGCTACGGTGCTCCCGAGCCTGGCTTGGCCGAGTTCGACGGTCCGTACTATTGCGGTCGTTCGTTCGTGAAGATCACCGTCATCGACCTCAGCGGCGATTCACCGCAAGCGATTCGCGAGATCTACGTAGACGGCTGGTACACCTCATCGCGCCGGCATGACAGCATCGTGCGAGCCGTCGTGCAGAGCAACATGCAGCGGCCCGGCACCGTGCCGAACCTCTACGAGGTCGTCTACAACGGCGACGTGTACCCAGAGTCGCGCGACGCGGAAATCATGCTGGCTCGCATCTGGGCGGTGAAAGCCAAGGAGGCGATCCGCACGACGACATTGGATGAGTGGGTGCCCGTGTGGGGCGAGCGCATCGATGGCGAGATTCAACAGCAGCCCGCGCCATGCGCCGACTTCTATTCGCCCGCAGCCGGCCTCACGAACTACGGGCTCACGCAGATCGTCGGCATCGACATGGGTACCGACAGCCCAGCTCAGATCACATCGATCCTCGGCCAGGCCACGCAGGTCTACGCCAATGGGAAAGCGCTGATTCTGGCTCAGCCTGACTGGACTTGGTTCGAGCGCGACACCAATAGCGACCGCACGGCGGTGCACCGTTTTGCGGTGTCGTTCGAAGCGCAGCGGACGCCCTATCAGGGATCTGGGTTCGTAGAGGGGATCGTGAATGACCAGTTCTCCATGGA
>CAXMRM010000113.1:0-12791 GCA_964196015.1 uncultured Myxococcota bacterium | reverse complement strand
ATCGTCGAGTACGGTGGCCGACAGGTTTCTCCAGCAGAACTGACGGCGCGCGTTGCCGGCATCGCGCGCGAGCTGGTTGGCCGGGGAATGCGCGCGAACGAGCGCGTAGTGCTCCAGATGCGCAACGGCATCGACCTGACCGCGGTGACGCTTGCCGTGCTCGCCGTCGGCGGGGTGCCGGTGCTCTGTGACCCGGGGCTTGGCGATGAAGTCTATCTGGCGCGCGTCGAAGCGGCGGATGCGAGATGGGTGATCGCGGAACCACTTGTGCACCTGCTCGGCGTGCTGCCCGTCGGACGGGGTTTCCTCCGTCGCCATGACGTGAATCTTCCACCTGCGCCTGAGGTGCAGCACATCACGCTCTCGACCTCGAAGATCAACAAACTGGCAAAGGCCGCGCCCGCGTTCGAGCCGTGCCCCCGCGAGCCGAGCGACGAGTCGGCGATCGTTTTCACGGGCGGCACGACCAGTGACCCTCGCGGGGCGGTGCACACCCATGACAGCCTCGCAGCGTTCGTGCGGGCCATCGACCTGGCTACCTCGGGCACTCGAGCGGAGAACGTGCTCGCCGATACCTTGCCGCAGGTCATCTGCGTGCTTGGCCTTGGCCGCACGGCGTTTGTCACCCCGCATAGGATCGAGAAGCGGGCGCGTTACATCTACGAGCAGATCGAAGCTGGCACTGTGGACTCTCATTTTGGTTCCCCTTTCGTGTGGAGCGAGATCGCCGACCTTCTGCGCGATGCCCGGCTGCCTCCAACGTTGGGCACGGTGCTGCTCGGCAGCGCGCCTGTGACGAAGCCGTTCCTGCGAGGGCTGCTCGAAATCTTGAACCCCCAGACCACCGTGCTTTGTGTCTATGGGCTCACCGAGGCTGGCCCGGTGTGCGTTGCGACCGCGGAGGAGAAGCTCGCGTGGGAAGGCGAGGGCGATTGGCTTGGTTCGCCCGTCGAGGGAACGACCGTCTCAATCGACGGGGACGACGGGGTTGGAGAGATTCTGGTCCGTGGCCCCACGGTCTGCGCGGGCTACCTCGGCCACCCGCTCGCACGAGGAGAACCCCTTCGGACGGGTGACCTCGGGAGAGTGACCGAGGTCGGTGGTGTCGTCCCGGGCCTGGTGTTGCTCGGACGGCAGAAGGACATGATCATCCGGCGCGGCGTCAACATCTACCCCGGCTTGCTCGAGCCGCCGCTGCTTTCCGCGTCCCGGGAAGCTGGGCTTGGGCTGCGCGACTGCGCGGTGGTCGGTGTCTGGAACGACGCGAAGCAGGACGAGGAGGTCTTGCTGCTCGTGGTTCCGGAGGCCGACACTTCGGTGTCGGTTGATGCCGTGAAGCGTGTGGCGGCGACTTGTGTTGGTGCGGAGTCGGCACCCGATCGAGTCCTCGTTATCGACGAGATGCCGCGTACCGGACGGCAACACAAAATCGACCGACGGGCACTGCGTGAGATGGCAGGCGAGGCGCCGAACATGCCGACGCTCGCAGATCGCCTTCACGATGCCGCACTGCCTTACGGTTTTGGTGCCTTCGCACGCAAGTACGGCGGGTTGCTGCGCTCCGAGCACGCCCCGGTATCCGTGATGGCGCAGGCCATCTTCAGACTCAGCCTCTGGGGACTCGGGCAGGCAACGTGGGCGCTGGACGAGGTGATTTCGCCGCACTGGCGTGAAGCAACTGGGCTGGGCCCGCTCTTCATTCTCGGTCACCAGCGGTCTGGAACGACGTTTCTGCATCGCCTGCTCGCCGCGGACGTGACGCACGCGCGTGCGCTGACGCTTCAGGAGATGTTGTTGCCTGCTGTGTCGTTCCAAGAGCTCGTCGATGCCGTCGACGGAATGGACCGCCGGATGGGTCGACCTCTGGGTTCACGCTTCGAGGCTCTCGAGGACCGACTGCTGGCCGAAGGCGACAAGATCCACCGTATTCGGTTCGAAGAGATCGAGGAGGACGAGCTCGTGCTCTGGTCGATATTCTCTTCGATCTTGTGCGCGAACGACGCCCCTTCATCGGCTGCGGGGCGGCAGCTCGATGAGCTTCGGCACTTCGAGGAGTGGCCGCGCGAGCATCAAGAACGTGTGCTCGGGTACTATCGTGACGTGCTCAAGCGAAAGCTGTACCGCGACCATGACGGCGACCCGACCTCACGCTGGATCGTTTCGAAGAACCCGGCGTTCAGCCAGAAAATCCCGGCACTGATGGAGGTGTTTCCCGACGCGCGCTTCATCTATCTGGTGCGAAATCCGCTGGAGGCGATTCCATCGCGGCTCAGCATGTTTCGGGAAATCTGGCATCGACGGTTCCCCGACTTCGAGGCGTTGACGCCAGCCCATGTCGAGACGATTCTCGAGGATAGCTACCGAACGTACCTGTTCGCGGAGCGCGACCTCGTGGCTGTCCCGGAGGCGCAAAAGCTCGTGATCCGCCACGAAGAGCTCCGCGCCGACCCAAGCGCGACGGTCCGCGAGATCTATGAACACTTCAACCTACCACCGCCGGACGAAGCGCTCGAGGCGGCGTTGGCGGCATTGCCTGAGCGGAAGCACGCCAAGCGCGAGTTGGTTCTCGAAGAGTTCTTCCTCGATGAGGCGCGACTGCGCCGCGACCTCGCTCCGGTCTTCGAACGCTACGGGTTCTGACGTTCGAGCATTCTTCGGGCGGTTTCCGGGCAGTGTGACGGCAGAACGAGCACATCGTTCTCTTCAGCGAACGCGGCGAGGCCGCGACGGGTAGCGCGCTGTGCAGCTTTGTCGATGGCGACGACCTCGTGGAAGATGCCCCATCGGCTCAGCCCTTCGACGCTCCAGATAGCGTCCGCCACGAGGAACCACTTCTCGCCCGAATCCACGCGCAGCAGCGCCCCGATCTGACCGATGGCGTGCCCAGGGAGAGGAACGAGGACGATGGAACCATCCTCGAAGAGGTCGTGAGTCCACGGAAACGGACCGAGTGGTGGACCGGTCTCAGGAACTGCGGTGGCGCGCTGGGCGAAGTCGAGTGGAAGATGTCGCGGAAAGAGTCGTCCCCGCAGTGCCGCACCGACCGAGCGCGCGCTTGCGACGTCGCGTACGGCGCGAGAGCAGATGATCCGGGCGTTGGGGAAGTCGCGGAGTCCACCTGAGTGGTCCGGATCGAGGTGCGAGAGGATGATCCAGCGGATCTCGGACGGTTGCACGCCATCGCGCTGGAGTTGGGCGCGTGCGGTGTCAGCGGCGTCCATGCGAAGCTGTCTGACACGCCGGTAGGCTGCGAGGCTGAGGCGCCAGGTGTTGCCCGCGAATATTTCGGAGGAGCCCGTATCGAAGAGCCCAAGACCCTCGGTGGGGTGCTCTAGGAGCACACACAGATCAGGCACGTCGACAAGATGCATGCCGCCGCCAGGTACGACCCACCGCTCTGGGACTCGAGATCGCCCCGCGCGGTAGAACCTGGCAGCGACCGTCGCGTACATTCAGCCCTTCCTCGCGCGGTCCAGTGCCTTGCGCATCACTGCTTCAATGATTCCAAAGGGCACTGCACGCTTCACGATGCGCCTCACCGTAGAGCTAGGGCCGATGGGGTTTCGAAAGGAGGGATCGGGATCATCGAGGATCTCGAGGATCTTCTCGGCGACCTCGCGTGGGTCCCTCGCGATTTTCTTCACAGCATCGTCGAAGATCTCTTGCGCTCCAGCGGCCCAGGGCTCGTAGGGACCGGGGTCGGAGGCGCGACGGCAGAGGCGCTGGTTTCGGCCGAAGATGTCCGTCGCGTACGCGCCAGGCTCGACCAGAGCGAATCGAATACCGAAGAGGGCCAGCTCATGTCGCCAAGCCTCGCCCATCCCCTCGACGGCGAACTTCGTGCCTGCGTATGCGCCGAGCATCGGTATCGCGGTCAGTCCCGACGTTGATGAGACCTGGACGATATGGGTGCCGCCAGACTCTCGCATCAGCGGGAGGGCTTGTTTTGTGACGGCCCATCCCCCGATGACGTTGACCTCGAACAGGTCGCGCATCTCGTCCTCCTCGACGAGCTCGAGGAAGCCGCCGAGACCTCGACCGGCGTTGTTGACCAGCGCATCCAACCGCCCGACTTCGGCGCGAATCCGGTCGACGGCTGCCACCCTGTCGCCGTTGACCGTGATGTCGAGCTGCAATGGCCGGACATCGAGTCCTTCGGTCGCGGCGCGCAGGTTGGCGTCTGTGGCGAGGTCACGAAGACCGGCGTAGACCGTCCAGCCGCGTTCGGCAGCGAGCTTCGCGGTCTGAAGGCCAAAGCCGGAGCGGCAGCCGGTAACGAGGACGATGCGGGTCATGTTTTGCTCCTAGTACGTGAGGATGACGGCACCGAGCGACAGTCCGGCGCCCGAACCGACTAGCAGGACGCGGTCGCCGCGCTTGAGCCGCCCGGTTTCGATCGCGTGGTGAAGGGTGATCGGAATCGATGCTGCGATGCAGTTTCCCCTGCGTTTGAGCGTGCGCACGACCTTATCGGCGGGCATTCCGAAGAACTTCAGTGATTCGATGCCAAGCTTGCTCGCCTGGTGAGGCACGACGAGATCGATGTCGCCGAGGCCCTTTGAGAGGCCGGGGCGAACGCGCTCGAAAAACGGGCGCGCGAGCTTGCCCACCATACGCATGACGCCGCGACTGTCCATCCGGAACAGGAAGTCCTCGGGCCGTGTGTTCGGGTCGTTTGGGTGGACACGCATGCCCCCCCCAAGGACCTCGGTGAGGTGCGCGCCGTCCCCATAGGTCTCGAAGTGAACCTGTTCGATAGCGCTGCTTTCGCCTTCTGGCGTGGGCTTGACGATCGCGGCGACCGCGCCGTCGCCGAAAAGTGTACTGCTTTCAGGATGAGACCAATCGAGCGAGCCGCCCGTCACTTCCGAGGTGACGATGAGGATCGTTTGGTGCCTGCCGGAGGTGATGAAGGAGGCCGCGACATCGAGCGCGACCAGAAACGACAGGCAGGTCGCGTGCAGGGAGAAGCAAGGGATGCCCGACATCCCCCAGCCGAGGGCGCGCTCGATCAGTGCCGCGGTGTCTGGGATTCCCTGTTCGCAGCTGCCCGATGCACTGATGATGAGGTCGATGTCACCCTCGCCGAGCCCAGCGTTGCCCAGTGCTTCGAGCGCGGCTTGGGCACCCATGAAGGAGTGCGTCTCTTCGCCCTCGGCAAAGCGTCGCTCCGCGACACCTTGATGACCCTCGATCCAGCCGGGTTCGAGGTCCAATCGATCCTCCAGAGACGCGCTCGAGACGACCTTGCGCGGGGCGTACTGTCCCATGCTCACGATTTGAACGGGACTACTCATCCAACACCTCCTTCAAGGCGTCCACAACGAGGTTCAGGTAGGGCGGCGTCAGCAGTTCTTCGTGGGCGCAGTCTACCCGTCGTACATCGATCGCATTCGCCAGACAGCCCCAACGGAGGTCATCTGGCTCGTCCGGATGGCCGCTGAGCGTGCGCATCAGGTGGACGGTGCCGTCGAAGACGACCGGTGCGTGGGTCGTGAACGCGTTCAGGTGTGCTCGGACCACGGCGAGCATTCGGTCGACCTGCGCGGCCAGTTCAGTGTCGGGGAAGAGCGCGTGTTCCTGCGCGTAGGCAACCAATTCCTCGCGGCTGCAGTCCCCGGACCCAAGACCAAACGACCGCGCCACGAGCTGCGTCGAAGCCGAGTCGATGTCGACCTCGGTGGTGGACGATGGCAAGCCATCGAGCAACGTCAGGCTGCCCACCCGCGTGCCGAGTCTCGTGGCCATGGCGTGGGCCACCACCGCTCCGAACGAGTACCCGACGAGGTGCACGGCGCCGTCCACCCCGTTGGCCTCCAACGTCGCGATGTGGGCCTCTGCTAAAGAGCCGACGTTTGCCACGGGTGCCTCACCCACGTCGAGCCCGGGTGCGCGCAGCCCGAGGACCGGCCGGTCCCTGCCGAGCGCAGCCGCGAGTGCCTGGAAGACGTGCACAGTCCCGTGGATCGGGTGCACGCAGACGACGGGGTCTTTGCTGCCGTTTGGCTGCAGCGGAACCAGGATTCCGTGTGTTGGGAGCGTAGACGAGGTCGTTCCGAGCGAGGCCACCACGAGCTCGGCGAGTCTCCCGACGGTGAGGTCCTGCCATACGAGAGACAGGGGGAGGTCGACTCCGAGCTGCGTGTGGATCGAGGTGCGCAGCTCCAGCCCCATGAGCGAGTCGAGTCCGAGACCGAGCAGGGCGGTGTCGGCGTCGATGTCGGTGCTCGATGGGGTGCGCGTCACCCGTCGGATCGCGCGCACGAGGTAGTTCGTGACTAGCGCGACCTGCGCTTCACTCGACGACGTGCGGAGCTCCAACGCCAGAGCACCCGTGTCGTCGGGCGCCGCGAGCGGCTCGGCGGTGGAAGCATTCCCCTCGCCGTCGATCCAGTGGCGCTCTCGCTGCCAGACCGTGCCGGGGAGGGCGACGCGTCGTCCGCCTGGATTGACAGCACCCCAGCGAAGATCGCCGCCGTGGCAGAACCATGCCCCAGCCGCGTCGAGCAAAGACTCGGTTTCGGGCCGGCCCTTGCGCATCGAGGGCATCGCGAAAGGCGGGGGCGTCAGCACACCCCGCAGTAAACCGGTCAAGATTGGTCCGGGTCCAATCTCGATGAAGGCGCGCGCTCCCGCGTCGTCCAAGGCGTGAGCCGCGTCTGCAAACCTAACGGGGCCTCGGATGTGCTCGACCCAGTACTCTGCAGAGCAGAGCTCAGCCTCGACCAGACGCCCGCGAAGCGCAGATACATACGCGATAGTGGGTGCTGCAAAGTCCGTGTCTGCCAACGAGGCTCGGAAGTCGTCCAACATCGGGTTCATCAGCGTCGAATGAAACGCATGAGAGACCTCGAGCCCGTGCTGGACCACACCGCGCTTCTCGAGACGCTTACTGAGCTCGGCGATCGCCTGACCAGGGCCCGAAACTACGACGGCCCGTGGTCCGTTGATCGCGGCGATCGACAGCTCCGGCCCGATCTCTTTCCGAGCCTCATCCTCCGTGAGGCCGACCGCCAACATCGCGCCGCCGGCGGGGAGCTCCTGCATGAGCTCGCCGCGCGAGCACACGAGCTTCGCCGCCGCTTCGAGGCTCAGCGAGCCGGCGACGCAAGCCGCCACGATCTCGCCGATCGAGTGCCCACAGACGAAGTCGGGGATCACGCCGAAGGATCGCCACAGCGCCGTCAGCGCCCATTCGAACGCGAACAGCGCTGGTTGGGTGAAGCCGGTCTGGTGGATGAGCTTCGAGTTCTCGTCTTCTGGCCACATGACCGCCAACAGCGGACGGTCCAAGTACGCATCGCAGAGGGTGGCTGCACGGCGCAGCGCTTGGTCGAAGACCGGCCAGTCCTGTGCGAGTTCGCGCCCCATGCCAGGATGCTGAGCGCTTTGTCCCGTATAGAGAAACGCTAGCTTCGTTCCGCCGCGGGCTGTCGACCGGAAGCCTCCGGGCGGTGTCTCACTGGTCGACGCTTCATCGAGCTGCTCTCGCAGCGTCCCGATGTCACTGGCAACCAGCGCCAGACGATGGGCGTGGTGGCTTCGGGTCACGCCGCCGCTGAACGCCAGGTCGATTGGGCGGCTACCCTCCGCGATCTCGTCGCGCAGTCGATGCGACAACGCGTCGAGGCCCGCCGCGGAGGAGGCCGATAGCGGCAAAAGCACGGTACGTTCGTCGGTGGGTCGGTCCGGCGTCAGATGAGCGGGCGGCGCTGCTTCGATGATGACGTGCCCGTTGGTTCCGCTGAACCCAAAACTCGAAACAGCGACCCTGCGTGGCCCGTCGAGCTCCGGCCATGCGCGGGGCGTCGTGGCAACTTCCATCGGAATGTCGGCCCACGGAATGACGGCATTGGGCGGGTCGGCGTGGAGGGACGGCGGAACGGTATCCTCGTTGAGCACGAGCAGCGCCTTCAAGAATCCTGCGATGCCGGCCGCGCCTTCGAGGTGTCCGATGTTGCTCTTGATCGAGCCGATCAGCAGCGGTTGGTCATCAGGCCTATTCAAACCGTAGGTAGCGGCCAGCGCGGACACTTCTATCGGATCGCCCAGCGGGGTGCCGGTCCCATGGCACTCGACGTAGTCGACCTCGAGCGGATCGACCTCTGCGACTTCGAGCGCGCGGCGAATCACATTCCGCTGTCCTTCCCCGTTGGGCGCGGTGAATCCATTCCGAGGGCCGTCCTGGTTGATCGCTGTTCCGCGAACGAAGCCGAGAATCGCGTGATCGCGTTTGACCGCATCGCTGAAGCGCTCGAGCGCGACCATCGCTGCGCCTTCGCCACGCACGTAGCCGTCCGCGTGCTCGGAGAACGCGTGACAACGCCCAGTCGGCGACATCGCACCCAGCCGGCTGAAGTACACGGTCGCTTCAGGTGCGAGGAGAACGTTGCTCCCGCCGGCGAGTGCAAGGTCGCATTCGCCGTTGTTGAGGGACTGGCACGCCAGATGGAGCGCGACCAGCGAAGACGAACAGGCGGTGTCGACGGCGAGATTGGGCCCCCGCAGTCCAAGCCAATAGGACAACCGGCCGGCGATCGCGCCGTGGGCGGTGCCCATCAGCGCGTAGGAATCGATCTTGTCCGCGTGACGGAAGAGACGCGCCTGGTAGTCGTTGCTGGTCAACCCAAGGAACACGCCCGTCATCGAACCGAAGAGCTCGTCTTTCGTGATGCCGGCGTTCTCCAGCGCTTCCCAACTGGTCTCGAGGAACAGGCGCTCCTGCGGGTCGATGCTTGCGGCTTCTCGAGCGGAGATGCCGAAGAAGCCCGGTTCGAACGACTCGATGTCGTCGACGAAGCCACCGTAGCGGGTGACCATCTTGCCGAGCGCGGTCGGGTCTGGATCGTACCAATCGTCAATGGCCCAGCGACTTGCAGGTACTTCGCTGATGGCGTCGATGCCGTCGAAGAGCAGTTTTCGGAACGACGCGAGATCCGTGACCCCGCCGGGGAGCCGAAGTCCGACGCCCACCACGCAGATCGGGTCTCCCGCTCGCGCGGTCACTCGCGAGCGGCCGGCCGGCTCGGTGGTGGTACCGCCGAGCGCCTCCCCGAGGGCATTCAACGTCGGAGCTTCGAAGGGGAGCGTGGGCGGAACGGCCACTCCCAGCGAGTCACCCGCGCGTTCTGTGAACTCGACGAGTTGCAGCGAAGAGACCCCGAGTTCACGCAAAGGCGTGGCGGTGTCCAGCGCCCGCGGCGAAACGCCCACAACCTCGGAGAGCACGCGCTGCAGTACCGAAACGACGTCCGTCGGTGCGACTCCGGTCGGTGTCAGCGCCTCCGAAGACTCCATCACGAATTCGGACAGGTCGCCCGAAATCCACCGCCTCCGGGTCTCGGCGCGTCGGACCTTTCCGCTCGTTGTCTTGAGCACGAGCCCCTGCCTGCCGAGCACAACGTCGTCGCAGCCCAGGCGATGGTCCCGCTGGACGACCCGTCGTATCGTCGCGATCAGCTCGCCGGCGGCGCTCGAATCGAGCGGCTCGCGAAGCTCACATAGTACGGTGACCTGCAGGTTGGGATCATCCGGGTCGTCGGCCGCGAAAACGGCGACTCCGCCGGGGCGAATCACCGGATGAAGTTCTCGCACTGTGTCTTCGATGTCGTGCGGGAAGACGTTGTGTCCGCCGACAATCACGACGTCTTTGAGGCGTCCGCAGACGTAGAGTTCACTGTCATGCAGGAAACCCAGGTCGCCCGTGCGCAGGTAGCCGGACGGTGAAGGCTGCTCTGCGATTTGCGCATGGAACAGCCGCTCGGTCCCCTCTGCGTCACGCCAGTATCCTGCAGCTTTGCTGGGCGAATCGACCCAGATCTCACCAACGAAGAACTCGGCGAGCGACCGGCAGGTGGCAGGGTCCACGATCCGGACATCCACGTCGGCATTGGGGACACCGCAGCCCGTCAGCTCGAGCGCTCGGGCGGAGTCGTTCGAACCGAGGATCGAGACCGGTCGGCCAACCTCTAGATGGTTGTTCACCAGCAGGGCGGACCGCCCTTCGACCGTCACGCCTACGCTGTGCTCCGCCAAGCCATAGGCGGGGCAGAAGACGTCGGGGCGGAGTCCCGAGGATGCGAACGCGTCCATGAACGAACGCACGGTCCGTGGCCGAATGGGCTCCCCACCACTCAACACCACCCGCAACGCGCTCAGATCCCACGCAGCCCGCTGCTCGGGGCTCGTCTTCCGCACGACCAGGTCATAGGCGAAGTTCGGCGCCGCCGTGTGCGTGGCCTGGAACTTGTGGAGTGCTTCTGCCCAAATGGCGGGACGTTTTAAGAACGACAGCGGCGACATCATCGTCGCTTCGCCGTGGCCTGCAATCGCGGCCAGGATGCCGCTGATGAGTCCGAGATCGTGGTAGGGCGGCACCCAGAACGTAATGCGCGCGTTCGGCCCAAAGTGGAGGTCGTCGCGGTACATCGCAAGCTGGTGCTCGAGGTTGCCGTGGGTAATGACGACGCCGCGCGGGCGGCCTGTCGACCCCGAGGTGTATTGAAGGAAGGCTGGAGTGTCTCGCGCGGGGGCGTACCACTCGCTGAGCGTCTCCGACGGTGCGAGCTGGTCCGTGGGCAGCCATCTGACGCTGGGCCACACCGAGGTTCCCGACATTTGGCGCAACTGGTCGTAGGGGGTGGTCGTCAGCGCGACCGCGGCCTTCGCGTTTGCGGCAATGTGAGAGAGCACGTCGAGTTCGTGCGACGGCGCCATCCGATTGGGTGGAAACACCGGGACGGGCAGGGCGCCGACCGCGAGGCATCCGGCAAACGCAGCCACGAAATCGAGGGAGGGTGGATAGACGAGAAGAACCGCGTCACCCCCGACGACTTCGTTCTCACGAAGGTGTCTGGCCACGGCGTCGATCGCCTCTGCGAGTGCGTGGCAGTCGAGGCTGTCGACGATCGAAAGATCGTCGTCAACGAACTTGAATACCGGCGCGTGGGGCGTGTCGCGCGCCCGGCGTCTCAAATCCTCGGCCAAGCCAATGAACTCCAACGTGCTCCTTCACTTCCGAAGGGGCAATGGGGCTGTTGTTGTCTGCGGGGTCAAGTCATCTCCAGACGCATTCCAGGATTAGTGGAAGGTCACCGCCTGCGTGTCCGCACCGTCATCAGTCGTGACGGTTCACCGATTCGAGAGCACGAGAAGCTTCAAGCGGGCTCACCCGCGGACACGCTGATGGTGGTTCGCAGCGGGTACGCCGCACCACAATCACGCCTGTGCGCCTGTAGCACATCGACCACTGCTTCCCAACCTCATCATCTATCCCGGCGCGTCCGCGCCGAACGCCAAATGGCGAGGGGAGGTCGTGGACTTCGGCCGTCCGCAAGTTGAGCGCGTATCGGCTGCAAGCACCACGAAAAAGATCGTCGCTTCGTACAATCGCACCTGGGCTGAGATCATGCGGCGCTGTCTCGACATCGATGTGCTCGAATGCCCCGATTGCGACGGACGCCTGCGGTTCGTGGCTGCCATTCTGCTCTCCAGCGCCATCCGCCGAATCCTCCTGGATCTCGGTCTCCCCTCAGACCCAGTGGAACTCATACGTGCTCAAGTGCCTCCCGAACTCGACGACGCCTGGGCATGTTGACCGCGCTCGACCTCGAAGGTCGAGCGATTGAACCGCTGCGTCCTTCCAGCATTGGTCGTGGCATTTCGGCGCCATTGCCACCAGCTTCAGCCTTTTCCGCGAAGGCCAGGATCCAAGGTTACTATGGGCGAGGCGCCTCGCTGCTCACGGCGCCGGGGTAGGTGTTTGATGGACGCTCCGCATGCTGTTGTGACCGAGTTGCTACGACCGTTCGAGGAAAGACGCACCTCGCCAGAGCTCGTGCGGCGTTACTGGAGCGATCTGCAGATCGGATCCGTGAGCGCGATCGAGAGCGAGCCGACGATCGCAACCCTGTTGCACGAGCCCCAGGAACTGGCTCCTCTGCTGTCGCAGCTGAAGGGCGATTTCGCGCGCAACAGCGCGTTTGCCCGCCTGGCGCCCACCGTGGTCCCGAACGCACCGGCAGAGCGGGGCGCCTCGCAGGAGGCGGTTCTCGAGCTGGTCTACAGTGGGCTGAACTACGTGAGCCTCTT
This sequence comes from uncultured Myxococcota bacterium, assembly GCA_964196015.1. GTDB lineage: Bacteria > Myxococcota_A > Polyangia > Polyangiales > Houyiibacteriaceae > SG8-38. Next base: position 701 of record CAXMRM010000113.1, on the reverse strand, counting down.
AGACGCTCTCACACTGCAGCTCGACAGGAATCCAGAAGCGCTCCGAGTCCTGCTGATCGGCAGAATGGCGGAGATCGTCTCGCGCGAAATCCCCTACGAGAATTTCTTCGCTGAGGCGAAATGCAAAGGCGTCTATTGGGCTCTCCATCTTTCCAGCGGAGCCGAGGGAAGATTGGTGTCGAGGGAGAGCGCTGCGCTCCTGCTCCATGCCAACATCTTGATGGCGGTTCTCAGCGAGAGCCTGGGCGCGAAGTTCGTGGATGCGGGACAGGAGAACGCAGCTTGCGGATACCTGCTGGCAGAGCAGGTGGCACGCGAAGGCTTCGACGCGATCTCCACCGATTGGCGGGCCGTCTACCACTCGTGGAATGCGGCGTTCATGCTGAACTCGCCCTGCGCAAATATGGACTCTGCAAAGATCGCAGCGACTGCCCTTTTGCTTCCCAGTCTGGTGAACGCGAGCTCCGGGGCCGCGTGGCTCCGACGGCGAGCGATCTCCCTGTTGCTGGCCCTGATTTCGAGCTTCCATCCGGACTCGTCCCTCCGGGTCGGGGCGGACGTAGCGGACTCCGTGCCGCTATCCAACTCCAGCTTGAGACAGTGGGGGGAAGCGAATCGCGACGCCGCGCACGAAGCCGGCCTAGCGACATCTCATGGTCGGGGCGCTCGGTTGAGCGAGATGACCCGGCTGACGCGCCAGG
>CAXMRM010000112.1:0-8702 GCA_964196015.1 uncultured Myxococcota bacterium | reverse complement strand
TCACTTCGGCGCTTCGAAAGGCTGTTTGCCCGCCGCTATGGACCGCAAACGACCTGCAAGCGAGCCAGCAATCATGTACTGAATTGCCCCGTCTTCGGTTAGCGCGGCCTTGAGCCCGGATGATGCGAGCTCGAGCATAGTGGCCACTTTGGGGCTCCGTTCTTTATAGGCATCCTGGATTTTCACTCGGAGCACCACGTTGAGCTCGGAGCGCTTGAGCGGACGTAGGAGTCGCACTCTGCCGAGACCATCGAGCTCCAGGTCTTTGCCGTGTGCGGTTGCGCGTGCGATTTTTCCCGTACCGTCTTCGATGGTGGCGAGTAGCTCCAAGTTTCCGACGTCGGCCCGGTCGAGCGTAAGCCCGCCCCATCCTGGGATCTCTAGCTTCGACTTGCCGTCGCCGACGTTCAGCCCTTCGATCGTGATCTCGAGGTTGCCGGTCGCCTCCGCTACCTCGCTCGGCACGACGAGCACGATTTCAGCGTTGAGCGTCCCGGCTAGAGGGACCTTGGTGAACTTCCGGAGGACCGGGAGCGCCTCGAGGCTGATGTCGTCGATTTCGACATCGACCTCCATGTTGTCTTCTCCGAGTGTGATGTCGCCCGCCACCTCTCCGTCGGCAAGCTCGGCGTCGAAGCTGTAGGACTTCGTATCGGACACCAGCGAGAACAATGACGTGCTCACGGTAAGCTCGTCGAAGATGACGTCGAGCGGAGGAGAGCCTTCTTCATCCGACGGAAAGACCAAACGTAGATTCTCGAAGGTGAGCCCCGTCAGCCCCGAGTGGGTCAGATCGATGATCTCGATCTCGTAGCCCCGCACACGTGCCTCTTGGACTAGACGATCTGCGAGTCGATCGTACGGAAACGTCTTGTAGGCAAAGAATACGAAGCACAGAAAGAAGAACAGCGGGTATCCCGTCCACTTCAAGATCTGCTTGACCGGAATCTGTCGCACCCTCTACTCCTGCTCTGCTGCTGAGGGGCCTTCGCGATCGTATGCGTTGACGGCCAACTTCACCGTGTAGCCAGTGCGCCTGCGTCCGCCGGTCATCTGAATGTGCTCGATCGAGATGGGGTACGAGCTGTTCTCGATGTCAGCGAGCATTTCGATCAATGGTCGCAACTCGACGACGGGTAACGAGACGCGCACCGATCGGCGGCTGTAATCACCCATGTCGAGCTTCGGCTGGTCGGTGACTCCGAGGCCGGTCACCCCATATTGTTGAGCGCGTTCTTCGAGGAACCCCCCTAGGGACGGCGCTTTGCGGTTGTACAGGTGCTCGACGGCGCGTCGGTCGGCCTTCTGCTGTTGCAGGCGTGGTTCCGAGCGGCGGATGTCCTGCAAGACCTGCGCGATCTCCGTGTTCTCCGTCTCGACGCCCGAGATGCTCGAAACGCCGACGTACATCGGCAGCACGATCACGATCGCGGCAAACACGATCGCCATGGTACTCAGCAGCCGACGCTCTCGATCGCTCAAGGCGTTGGCCCAGTTGCGAACGTTGTTCAATCCGTCTCGGAAGGCCATGTTACTTCTCCTCCCCGCTGGGCGAAGCCGTTTCATCGCACTCGACTTTGACGACCAACTTGTAGTCCTTCCGGTCCTCGACGGCGGTCGAGATCGAGCCCTTCTCGACGTCCGCGAAGCAGGGATGCGCCTGCAGCCCGTCGACGAGCCTGTCCCTCTCGGCGATGGAATCGACGGTGCCTTGCATCTCGAAGCGGCCATCCTTGCCCGCGTCGTCGATTTCGATGAGAAGGCGGCGAGTGTCGTGCCGGATGTCGGCAGGAATGCTCTCCGAAATCGCTTCGAGGACGTCATAGGCATCGAAGCGAGGGAGGGGGTCATCGATGCGGGGCCCCGCCGTGAGCAATTCGCGCGCATGCAGAGCGCTATGAGCCTCCTCCCCAAGGAGGTCCATGCTGACTTCTGCTAGCGTTGCGATGAGTTGTTCGCGCTCTGCGCGGGCGACCCGGTAGCGGGCCATCAGAGAAACGGCGAACGAAAGAACGATTGCCGCTAGACACACCGCAATGAGGCGCATGTGTTTCCGAATCTCGCCAGCGGCTGCCATCGACGCAAACTCGCCTTGCCGGAGATCGAGCTGTTTCCTGCGTGAGATGGCACGTGCCGCGAGGGCCGCCGCCTTGGCGAATTTCGGCAGCGTCTCCTCGTCGGCGCCGGGCGCCGCGGGGAGCGGGGCCACACCGCACTCGACGCCGAGTTGCTCCGTCAGCCACTGGCGTGCGCTCTCCATCGGTGCGGTTTCCCCCGAGAGCAAGATGAGGGAAGGCTGTTCGGACCGTTGTGCCCGGTAGCTCGAGAGTGTGAGTTGGAGGGCCGCACCGAGCTCGGCACGCCGGCCCGACTCGACCACATCCATACCACCGGAGACCGTCCTCGCGAACGTGCAGTGGCCGTTTGTGAGTACCGCGAAGTCCGTGCTCTTTGGGCCCACGTCGACGACGAGCACCGTCTTGTCTCCGAGCGAGTCTTCAAGGAGTGCCCCCAGACCGTCGAAAGCAGCCGCCCCGACGGCAAGCTCCTGCGGGTCGACTCCCGCCGACTGAAGCTCGCGGAGGCGGTCCGCGACGCTTTGGCGGGGCACAGCAACGGCCATCAGCTGGACGGTCGACTGGTCACGACCGACCACCTGGTAGTCGATGATCGCATCCTCGACATCGAACGGAAGCAGAGTCCCGAGCTCGCCTGGCAAGACCTCCGCAGCCTTCTTCTCGATACCGGCCGGCAAGTCGATCAGCCTCAGCGAAGCGGCATCACCGCCGAGTGAGGCGATGATGCGGTCCGGCGAGCGCGCCCCCTGGCTGACGACCTGTGCGATCGCGACCTTGAGCAAGTCTGCCTCCGACCCCGACTCGGCAGAGTAGGGCAGCACTGCCTCGGCGTACCGCTCCATTTCGGAGCCGCGCAGCGTCGTCCTCAAGAACGCGCCGCGAACCGCTCGGGGTGTGACCTCTAATCCCAGAACCAAAGACATTTCAATTCATCCGATAGTAGTGGAAGACGCCCAAACCTGGCATTCGTCCGGTATTGGGTGGTGGCGGTACCCACCGGTTGTGAAAGTTGACGACAGACTCGATTTGAACTCGAGACCGGCCCACCAGTGCGGTGGCTTGGATGGTGAAGATCTGAGCCGACGTCGCGAACGAGCGAGCGAGCGGGGTGCGTTGCTCTTCCGGGATCACGATGGGCGTGAAGAGGAGCTCGCTTTCGGGACCCAAGAAGCCGGTGAGCATTCCGTACAAGGCTTTTTCGCTTCCTTTGCCTTCGGCGAAGTCGATCAGGTCGGTCGGGCGGCTGAACAGTGGGATCGGAATCAGCTGACGAATCGTGGTGAGAATCTGCGTGAACTTGAGGCTTTCGAGAGGATCCGTGCAGAGGCTGACCTCAGGCACGTACGAGCAGATTCTGCCGAGCAAGACCTGAGGGCTGGCTTCGTTGATGTTCACTAGGCCCGAGGCGTAGATCGTCATGATTCGAGACGCCGGGTCGTTTGGGATTGGCTCGACGAAAGTGGCCCAGAAATCATCGGTGAAGCCACGCACCAAACGGAGCTCCTGGATCGAGTCGAAGGGGGCGTTCTTGCTCCGGTACGGGTCGTCACGCAGCTGATAGAGTGAGTCGTCCTCTGCGCCGGTGCCGCCTGTCCGCGTCACGCCCGCGCCGGGATCGAAATCCGTGCGCTGCATGTCGCGATCCCACCAGTCGATCACGGCGGTAATGAGATCGATGCGCGTCGTCAGGGTGCCGCTCTCGTCTTCTTGCATGAACAACGCATCGTAGGGGCTCTCCGGGAGTTGTCCCCCTGTTAGCGAAAAGAGCTGAGTTGCCACGCTGTTGCGGGCCCGCTCGCCGTCGAGGAACAGTGGGTCGTTGACGTTGAGCTTGCCGTTCTCGCTGACGACGAGGACGTGGCATTCACCCGGCAGGTTGTCGAATCCCACCGTATCACCGAAGTCGATTCCGAGTTGCATCAGGGTGTCTCGTTGCTCTTCGGGTGTGCAAAACGGCGACAGAAGCTCGTTGACGAAGTTCCAGACCGGCAGCTGTGGGGCGGGGCGACCGGTCGCGCCTTGATAGAGCGGGTTGATGAAGCGCCGCACGTCCGGCTCCTTCGCGATCAGCAATCGCGTCAGGTTCGTGGCGCTCTTCGCCATGTATTCGGCTTGCAGAGCGTCCCTCTGCGAAGTCGACACCGCAAACGCCGTGCCGGTCGTTTCGTGCATATCGGTGAGCATCATCGCGAGAATGGCCACCGTCGTGATGGCCAAGATGAGCGCGACCCCTTCTTCGGAACGCTCGCGGCGCGGTCTTGCGGTGGTGCGGTTCATGGGTTGTAGTTCGCGTGGTTCAGGGCGTACGTGAGCGGAATCGTGACCCGCGTGCCAAAAGTCTGCGTCTTGCCTCGGCGGCGCGGGTCTTTGACGGTTAGCCGGATTCGCACCTGCGTGGGGAGCCGATTGGGCTGCGCAAGCACATCTTCAGAGTCCCAGGTCCGGACCCAATCGGTGAGGAGAGGGTCGAAGTATTCGAGATTGAACTCTTCGACGTTCTCCACGAGGATCTGTGACTTGCCACCGTGCCGCGGGTCATCGTCGATTCGGTTCTGCTCGCGGCGAGCGAGGACTTGCACCCCCGGTTCATTCGGGTGTTCGGTGACGAAGTAGCTGATCTCGTTTTGATCTGACTCGCGCGCGTTTCGGTAGAGCCGCCGATGCGAGAACGACGTAAAATCGATTCGGTCATCTTTCCCGTTGTCCTTCCCGATGAAGGCCGTTTCCACGACGCGGAGGTCGAGTGACGGGTTCGCATGCGTGGATACGAAGGCCATCGTGAGCTCACGAGCCATGCGTCCGAGCGCCATGTGAATGATGCGCGAGTGATCGACGTCCTCCTCGACTCGCGCTTTGTTGAGTGCGGTCTGAGAGAATCCACTGTAGATCATGGTACCCACGATCGCGAGGACCGCCACAGCGAGGATGATCTCGAGGAGAGTGAAGCCCCGTTTCATTGGTCTTCCTCCACCGCCGCCTCGTCGTCTACTGGTGCAGGCTGGTCTGAAACGAGGTACTGGATGACGTCGAAGCCACGCTCCTTAGGGCCTTCCTTCCAGCGGATGGTCACGGTGGCTCTGCGCACCTGCTCTTCAAGGAAGGGTTTCAAGATCGGGAACCCCAGCTGCAACGCGAGCATCGTGAGGTTGCCCGCCTGGCCCGCGATCACCTCTTGCGGGGTGCCGCCCTGGTTGATGACCTCGTCAGAGGCTTCGGCGATGAGATCGTTCGGGGTGTCCTGAGTGTCGTCGTCCTCATCGTCTTGGGCGCCGAACTCCGGGAGGATGATTCGCTCGACGAGCCAGTCGCACTCGAAACCCTCGACCGGGGCATGCTCACAGCAATTGTCGGTGTCCTTCTTCTCGATCGCCGGCAATCCTTCAATCGCGATGACCTCCTCGATTTCGCCCATCTTGCAGCGCGCAAGAGTCGCGGCGACGTTCTGTCGGCGCGCGCGCGCCGCGATGTTCGCGGCACCGACCTCGCTAGAAAAGATCGCCGTCAGAGAGAGACCGAGGATCGCAACCGCGATCATCACTTCCAGCAAGGTGAAGCCACGCCCGGTCATCTCGAATCTCTGACCTCCCCTTCGTCGTCGAGCTCGTCCAGCGGCTCGTAGGCGAAGCTATGAATGCGCGCTTCACCCGTGAGCGGGTGGATCTCCACGCTGTAGACGGTGTCGCTCGAGTCGCTCAGCTGGATGACTGCGTGCTCCGTGAGACCGCCGGGGAAAAAGTAGACCGACCCCTCCCCATCGGTTCGCTTGTCCGTTTCGTGCGGAGTGCTCAACCCGTGTATCGAAATACCATTGCCGACCGGTCGCGCAGTGTATCGATCGAGCACCTTGCCGCTCTGGTTTGTAATCGGATGAAATGGTGAGGTCGGCTGAACGGGACTCAAGGGTTTCTCCAAGCGGCTCCTTGCGAGATCCCACGGGTCGACCGCGTCCCCCGCATCGGATTCGAGCTGTTCCTCGGTGGCAAGCGTCACCGGCGTGTCGGTTTCCTCTACGGCCATCGTGTTCTTCTCGAAGTCGAAGTGCAGGCGTGTCGTCGTCCCCTGAGTGAGAGACCGGTTGTAGGCGAATCGTGTTGCGCTCATCACTTTGAACGCCGACGACCGCAGCCGAGTTCGCGTGATCGCGCCCAGGCCAAACGTCGCTCCTGTGACCACGACCGCAATGATCGCGATCACCAGAATCACCTCGATGAGGGTAAAACCGCCGTTCGTTCGGGATGGGAGGCGTCGTAGCATGAGCCGTTAGATATCGTCTTCGGTATTGAGTTCGAGGTCTTTTCCGGCCGAGAACACGGAGATTTCGCCGTCCTCGCAGCTGATTTGGAACGCTGTGCCCCATGCGTCCACCGTCCGACGGGTTCCGTCGAGATACCGTTCGCTCACGAGATCGTCGACGGTTGGACACCCTCTTGGGTTGTCGGCCACGTAGAGCATCACGGCAGAGCGAAGTGCCTGAGCGTCGGTCCTGGTGGTCTTGACTCGCGCCTTCTCCAGTTGCGGCAGCAGAGCTACTGCCACGCCACCGGCCATCATCGCGAAGATCGTGATAACGATCATGATCTCGATGAGCGTAAAGCCCTCTGGGCGCCTCTTGCGGGCTAGGCGTCGTTGTCGGCGTATTTCAGTCGTGTTGGGCATGGAGCCTCCGGTTCGCTTCATTGAATGTTGTCGTCCTTCAAAAGCGAGCCGCTCGGGCCCGCGGAAATCACTTCGGCTTCCTCTTCGAAGTAGCCTGGGCAGCGGATCGAGAGAGGCTTCCCCCAGCCGTCTCTTGGCATCGAATCGAGGTAGTGTTTTTGAGAGACGGGCGGGTGAAGCAGTTCGGTATCGGAGCTCGGGCATCGACCCACGTCCGTTCGAAAACGATCGATGGCTTGCTTCACCTGAGCGATTGCGACCTGGGTGTCGCGCACCCGGACGCGATTCCGTGCGTGTCGCGTGAACCCTATCGTGAGCACGACCAACAACGCCAACCCCACCACGGCCTGCCATCGCGTGTTGTTGAGGGTGCCCCGCCAGCGTCCGCCGCGCCCCTCCCAGGGAAGCGAAACTCGTTCTCTTTGTCTTCGTCGAGCCACGCTTGCTCCTCATTGAATCATCTCGTTGAGCTGAAGTAGCGGCATGAGAATGGCAAATGCGATGCCGCCAACGACTACGCCCATGACCACGATCAGTAACGGTTCGAGGATCGAGGTCATGGCCCCGACTCGTACTTCGATTTGTTGATCGTAGGCGTCTGCCACGTGAATGAGCATTTCCTCCAACTGGCCCGTACGTTCACCCACGGCGATCATGTGGGTCACCATCGCAGGGAACCTGCCCGCCTGTCGGAGCGGCTTGGCTATGCCTTCGCCTTCGCGAACGCTCGTGCGGGCATCCTCGACTACCCGCATGAGCTCCGTGTTGCCCAGTACGTTGCGCGTGATGTCCATGGCCGTGAGCACGGGGACGCCGCTCGCGAGGAGCGTGGCCAGCGTTCGAGAAAACCGGGCCACAGCCACCATGATCAGTAGGGGCCCGAAGATTGGGACCTCGAGCAGGAAGAGGTCCCACTTCTTGCGGCCTTCTTCGGAGGCTTTCCAGCGTCGGAACCAATAGATGCCCCCACCGATGAGCGCGGCGAGAAGCCACCAGTAGTTGGCGAAGATGTCGCTGACCCAGATCAGCAGGCTGGTGTACCAGGGAAGAGTTTGGTTGAAGTTCTCGAAGATCGTCGTCACCTTTGGAACGACGACCGACATCATCAAGAAGAGGATGAGCACGACGACCACCGCCATGACGATCGGATAGGCGAGGGCGCCACGAACCTTGCTCTGAAGCCTGGTCTGGTCGTCCAAGAACTCGGCGAGCCGCGCGAGCACCTCTTCGAGCGTGCCCGACGCTTCGCCGGCAGCCACCATGTTGACGTAGAGCGGGAGGAATATCTTGGGGTGCTCTTTGAGCGCGTCTGCCAGGCTACTTCCCTCGTTGACCTGATTGTGTGTGTCGGTGAGTGCGGCCTTCAGCTCCGGCTGGTCGAGCTGCTCGATCAACGCACTCAAGGCTTCGACCAACGGAACACCAGAACGGAGCAACACGGAGAGCTGTCGAGTGGCAACGGCCACGTCCATCGGCGAGACGCGTCGAAAGAGCCGCCCCAAATCGATGTCGCGTGATGCTTTCCTCGCCGCCTCGGATCGCTCGAGGATTTCCGTCGCAAGGATTCCGTCCCGTTTGAGCACAGCGCGTAGCCCTTTGGCGTTATCGGCGTCGCGGATACCCTTGACCGCCTTGCCCCGTGCATCGATGCCCTTGTACGCGTAGACCGACATGGCTTAGACCTCGGCAGCCTGGGTTGCGGCGAGCACCTCTTCGACGCTGCTTATGCCCGCCACGACCTGGCGCGCACCGTCTTCGCGGAGGAGCCGCATCCCCTGCTGTTGTGCGACGCGCTGGATCGTTTTTGCATCGCTGTGGTTCAGGATCTCGCGGCGCAGGGGTTCGTCGATTATCATGAGCTCGAAGATTCCGATCCGGCCGCGATAGCCGGTGTTGCTACAGGCGTCGCAGCCGGCGTGATGGTAGAACGTCAGTTTTCCCGAGTTGGCGCCGCCCGGATCCGGTAGC
>CAXMRM010000111.1:0-7462 GCA_964196015.1 uncultured Myxococcota bacterium | reverse complement strand
CCAGCTGGCCGCGCTGGACATCCCGGAGCAACGGGATCCCGATCATCGGCCGGTCGACGCACCGATCCTGGTCGGGCGAAGCAATATTTTCCATGCCATCCGGGACCATCAAGCGCTCCTCCTTCACCATCCGTACGAAGCGTTCGGCACCTCGGTCGAGCGGTTCTTGCGCGAAGCGAGCGAGGACCCGAAGGTCCGTGCGATCAAGATGACGCTCTATCGCACGTCGTCGAAGTCGCGCGTCATTCAACACCTCATCAATGCAGCGCTCAACGGCAAGCAAGTGGCGGTGGTCGTCGAGCTCAAGGCTCGCTTCGATGAAGAGGCCAACATCCACTGGGCGAGCAAGCTCGAGCAGGCTGGGATTCACGTGACCTACGGCGTCGTTGGGCTGAAGACGCACTGCAAGGTCATCCTCGTCGTCCGCCGCGACCACGACGGCTTGCGCCGTTACGTGCACATCGGCACGGGCAACTACCACGAGGAGACGGCCAAGCTCTATTCGGACATCGGGCTTCTGACATGTGATCCGGACATCGGCCGCGACGCGACCGAGCTCTTCAATTACCTGACCACCGGTTACAAACCGAGTCGCAGCTACAAGAAGCTGCTCCCTGCGCCGAAGCTCCTCAAGCCGGCGCTCCTCAAAAAAATCAGGCGAGAGATCCGCCGGGTCACCGAGGGGAAGAAGGGTCTCATTCAGCTCAAGACCAACGCCCTCGAAGACGTCGACATCACCCGCGCGCTCTACGAAGCGTCGCAGGCAGGTGTGCGTGTCGACCTGATCGTTCGCGACTCGTGCCGTTTGCGTCCGCGGGTTCCAGGTCTGTCGGACAACATCCGGGTCGTCAGCATCGTCGGTCGCTTCCTCGAGCACTCGCGCATCTACTACTTCCACAACGATGGCGCCGAGGAGTACTACATCGGCTCGGCCGATTGCATGACACGGAACCTCGTGAGCCGGGTCGAAGTAATGGCTCCTGTGGAGCCGAAGGGGCTGCAAGCCGAGCTGCGAACGATTCTCGACGTTCTCCTCAACGACCAGCGCAGCGCCTGGGACATGCAGCCCGATGGAAGCTACGTCCAGCGAAACGGCGCAAAGGACATCGACGGCGCACACCAGCAGATGATCAAGTGGGTCGAAGGCCGGTTCGCCGAGGCCAACCGTTTGCGTCGGCGAAGCGCGCGAGGTCCGCGAGGTCTTGCATCGCCAGACGAATAGCGAGATGGTGGTCGGCCGGGATCATGATGGTTTCTAAGCTGCCACTGATTGTCCTGACATTCGTTGCCGCGGCGCTTGTGACGATCACGCCAGCATCGTCGCAGCGAACCCTGATGGCGTCTCCCACTTGTGAGGAACTGACCATCATGGATTTCCTCGCGCGCCTCGACGAGGAACGAAACCGTTATAAGAGAGGCCTCGATGTCGAAGACCGGCGCGACCTGTCGCAGCTCCGCCGAGAGGTGTGCGCGCCGTACGTCGGCTATCGCGTGACGCGTCAGCCGACCACGACTTGGTCGAATGGGCGTGTGATCGTTCGCGGCTACTTGGAGCTCAACCATCCGAACGGGCGTATTGCGAAGCGCCGAAGTGGCGAATGGTTCTACCCAAGCGGCGCGAAAGCGAAAAGCGCGCTCGGGCAGTGGGAGTATTCGAACGGCATGCTCGCGCGGACCTCCAAAGGTGGCATCTGGTACACGCGCGAAGGGAAGTACGTCGAAGACCCGGACAAGGCGCGCGCCGAGGCGTGTGAATACCTGGGCAAACATCTCTGTCCACTCGGCAAAGCCGACGAGGACTTGCTCGCCGTGACCGTCATGGGGCTCCTCAACAAGGCGGCCCCGCCCAAGGAAGAGCGAACACCAGAAGAGCCGAAAGGCGCTCCTGACAAAGGCGATTAGGGTGCGGGGCAGCCGACGGCTGTGGTCGCGGCGGTCGTCGCACCGGCTGGGTAGTGTCGAGTGGGTGCCGCTGTGGTAGAACCGCCGCCGATGATAGAGTCCCCGCTTCAAACTGCGTCTTCGTCACCGGACCGGGACGCCCTCCTTCGAACAGCCCAGGCATCTCCCGAGATTGCCGGACAGCACGACAAGGAAGGGTGGCTAGCACTCTATGCTGACGACGCCGTCGTCGAAGACCCGGTTGGCACCCCGGCGTCCCACAAAGGAAAGCGTCCCGGCCGTCTCGGCGACGAGCTCGGACGATTCTACGAGGCGTTCATCGCGGCGAGTGGGATCGACATGGTCGCGCGCCGCGAGATCGTGTCCGATATGCACGTCTTTCGCGCCGTCGACATTCACACGACCAATCTCAAGACCGGGCTGAAGATGAAGGTCCCTGCGAACCTTCTCTACGAAATCGTCTGGCGCGACGGCGGGCTCTCGATCAGGCGCATGCAGGCGCACTGGGAGCTCAACCGCATGAGTCGCATCTTGATGAGCCAAGGGCTGCTCGGGGTGCGGACCATTGCCGTCATGAATTGGAGCATGTTGCGCGCGTTTGGGGCCAAATGGTTGATGGCGTACTTCAAGGCGTCGCAGAAGGGCGTCGGCCGCGCGGGCAAGGAGCTCATCGAGGGGCTTGCGACTCAGACTGGTCACGACGGGAGCGAGGCGTTCGCGCCCGGGGCGACCGTGGACCTGCCGGGCGGGGCGACAGCTTCGGCGGCCGAGTTTCTCGAAGGGTGCACCGCGCTAGAGGTTCGTGACCTGCTCGCATCGGGCCATACGGTGTCCGGTCTCGCGTCCATTGAGTGGGGCGCGCGCATACAGGACGCGGCGTTCGTCGCCGAGCTCGACGCGGCCGGCGCCCAGGTGCAACGCCTTCGGTGGTTTTGGGAGGGATGACGATGGGAAAGAAGATTGGTGCTTGGTTGGGCGGCGTTTTGCTCGTCCTCGTTGGCTATCTCTTCATGTGGCCCGTGCCGATTGATCCGACCGCCTGGGAGCCGCTCCCGGTGCCGGCGCTCGAAGGGGACTTTTCCGAGAACCGCGTGCTCCAGGGGATGGACCTTTTCGCGACACCGAACAGCCGCGGTCCCGAAGACGTTGCGGTCGACGGGGAGGGGCGCGTCTATGTGGGCGTCGAGGAAGGACAGATCCTTCGCTACGCGGCGGACGGTTCCGATCCCCAGGTGTTTGCCGACACCGGCGGGAGGCCACTTGGCTTGGACTTCGACACCGGCGGCAATCTGATCGTCGCCGATGGGGCCAAGGGGCTGCTTTCGATCGACCCGAACGGCGTGATCGAGGTCCTATGCACCGAGGCGGGCGATCAGCCGTTCAGATTCACCGACGACGTCGATGTCGATTCACAGAACGTCGCCTGGTTCTCCGACGCGTCGTACAAATGGACCCACCATGGCCATGCGATGGAGGAGGCACTCGAGAGCGCGCCGAACGGCCGGCTGGTCAAGTACGACATCCGCACGGGCGAGTGCGCGGTCGTCCTAGACAAGCTCTTCTTCGCGAACGGCGTTGCGGTTTCTCCCGACGAGGCGTACGTCTTGGTCAACGAGACGATGCGGTATCGCGTCAAACGCGTGTACGTTCGTGGGCCGCGGAAGGGCGACGTCGAGGTATTCATCGACAACCTTCCGGGCTTCCCCGACGGGATCTCGACCGGCGCGGACGGGGTCTTCTGGGTGGCGATTTTCGCGCCTCGCAACCCGCTTCTCGATCGAGCCGGGCCGATGCCTTGGTTGCGCAAGGTGATCTACCGAATCCCCGCGGCGCTTCAGCCGAAGCCGAAGCGACACCCGTTCGTCTTGGGCGTCGATGCGAGCGGCAAGGTCGTATACAACCTCCAGGACGCGGACGGGGTCAACTTCGCCAAGTCCACGAGTGCGGAGCAGGTTGGCGATTGGCTGTACGTCGGGAGCCTTACAGAGCCCAACTGGGGCCGAATCCGCATTCCGTCGCGTCCCTGAACGCGGAAGCCGTCGACTTGCGACGCCGGGCGAATCCTCGGACTATCGACCCGTTACTTAGATAGGAGCGGCGAGATGGTGCGGATTTGGCTTATTGGTTTCGGGATCTCGCTGACGATGGGCGTCGTCGGCTGTAGTGAGAACTCTTCTGGTTCCGTTGGGAACGTCCAGATCGTTGCCAGCGAGGACGGCACCGTCGAAGTGATCGTCCAAGACAAAGTCCTCTTTGCGCTCGCCGCCACGGGGCCGGTCGCACGGAACTTCACGGAGCGTCCGGTCGGGGTCGGCACCGTCTCATTCGAGCGCAGCCAAGAGGTCTCCGAGCGGCTGTCCGTGCGGTCGGTCGTTAACGAAGGCTCCGGTGCACGTGTCGAGTATTCCAACACCGACGGCTCTCGCACCGCGACATTGACTGCGGTTGCCCTCGATGATGAGGTGAGTGAGTTTCGACTCGAGCTCGCCGGCTCCGCGGACTCGATCGCCGTGGGCATTCGCTGCGACGAAGGGGGAACGTTTCACGGCTTTGGCGAGCAGTACAACGCCACCAACCAGCGAGGCGAGGCGTTCCAGTTGCTCGTCAACGAGCAGGGCGCCGGCCGTGACGGAAGCTCGGGTGTGTCGGTGGGCGACGAGCACACCACGTACTTCCCGATGCCGTACTACATCGATGCACGAGGCTTCGGTGCGCTTTTCGATACGAAGCGGCGCGTCGACGTGGATCTCTGTGCTAGCGATCCGGCAGTCGCGTGGATCGAGGTCATCAGTGGGGCCCCGGTCCAGTGGCGTGTCTTCCACGGCCCCTCGGCGCTCGACGTGATCCGGCAGCTCGGGGATCTGGTCGGCCGGCTGACACAACCTCCTGCTTGGGCCTACAACTTGTGGATGGCCGGACAGGGCGGGCGAGACAGCGTGCTGAGCGAGGTGGCCGCGTTGGAGGCGGCGAACGTCCCCGTGGCTGCCTTTTGGGTGCAGGACTGGGGCGGCATTCGCACGAACCTCGGTGGCGGATTCGGTGTTCAATACATTTGGGAGCCGGACGAGACCTTGTACCCGAACTTTGCCGGGATGGTTTCCGATTTTCATGACGCCGGCTACAAGTTCCTGACGTACGTCAATCCATTCATCGTCGATCCAGCTAGCGTTTCGGAAGAGGATGGCCCCGCGCGCTTCGCGCCGCGCTTCGATCAGATGGATGAGACAGGGCTGCTCCTTGCGAAAGGCGGTGAAACCTACATCGAGTTCGCGGCTCCCAATTTTCCGCAGGGCAACGCACAGCCGGATTTCTCGAATCCCGCCACACTCGATTTCATCAGCGAGTCGCTTGCGGACGTCGTCCGCGCCTACGACGTGGATGGCTGGATGGCCGACTTCGGCGAGTGGGTGCCGGTGGATTCGGAGCCTCAGGACGGAAGTGATTCCATCGAGCGCCGCAACACCTTCCCCATCGCTTGGCAGCGTGCCACACGCGAGGCGATGCGAGACGTTCGACCCGACGGAGATTGGGCGATGTTTGCCCGTTCCGGCTTCACCGGTGTGCAGAGCGTTGCGCAGATCCACTGGGTGGGCGACCAGGAGACCGACTGGAGTGAGCTCGATGGTCTGCCTACCGTCGTGCCCGCCATGCTGAATCTCGGCCTGGCGGGGCAACCATTCGTCACGCATGATATCGCCGGCTTTGGTAACCGTGGCGTCGGTCCGAGCACCAAGGAGCTGTTCCAGCGCTGGACCGAGCTCGGCGCGTTCACGCCGATCATGCGCACCCACGACGGGGCCGACAAAGTGAACAACTGGCGCTGGAACAAGGACGAAGGCACCACGAGCCACTTTCGAAAATTCGCCTACGTGCACTGCGCGCTCATGAATGACTTCATGACGTTGGCTGCCGAAGCCGAGGCGAGCGGCGCGCCGATCGTGCGCCATCTGATGCTGGTATTTCCCGACGACGCGCGGACCTGGGATATCAGCGATCAGTTCATGATAGGCGACTCCCTGTTGGTGGCGCCGGTCACCGAAGAAGGGGCGACCTCCCGCTCGGTCTACTTCCCCGCGGGTAGCTGGCACAACGTGTGGACCGGTGATCGGGTCGAGGGCGGCCAGCGGAGCACGGCCAATGCCCCGATCGGAAGCCCACCCGTCTACTCACGAGGCGAAGATAGAGACGACCTCCGCAACTGGGAGATGCTGTCGTACGAAGACTGCCGATAGAAAAGGGGATGACGGAACGTTCGACGGTGTGGTTTGAACGACTTCACCCGGCTTGGGTAGGGCTGGTCGGGTTCGCTCTGTACCTGCGGACCACCGCGTACGGTTTCGTGCTGCACGATGACCCGTGGCTCATTCGCGACAATCGTCTCCTGCACGAGCTGAGTGTCGACTCGGTTTGGCGCGTCTTGAGCGACTTCTCGTGGGAGCAGCGCTATCGGCTCGGGGCGGAGTACCTGCCGGTGCGCGACCTTTCCGTGATGCTCGACTACGCCATCTACGGAGATTGGGTCGGCGGTCAACACCTCAGCCAGGTGCTGCTGTACGCCGGGACCTGCGCCGTGCTTGCCTCTTTGGTGCTCGCGCTGTTTCAGAACCGGTCGCTCGCATGGCTGACGGGCCTCTTGTTTGCGACGCACCCGGCGCACGTCGAGGTCGTGGCCTGGCTTTCGGAACGGAAAGGGGCGCTCGGGGGGTTCCTGGTGTCCTCCTCCTTGCTGATCGCGACCTCGTACCTTCGTCGCGGCGGTTGGAAACGCGCGCTTGCGGCCTGTCTCGTGTTCCTTCTGGCCGTTGCCGCCAAGGCGCTCACCATCGCAGGCGCCGGTGCGCTCGTGCTCATCGTACTGTGGCTCGACTCCCCGCTGCGACGGCGACGGCAACTGACGTTCGTCGCTGCGTACGCGGCGTGCGGGCTGCTCGTTTTCGTTCCGAACGTCTGGGTCTCGCGTTCGATGGGGGTCATCGTCCCGTACCATGGGGAAGGGTTCTCCGATACGCTTCTGCTCTTCTTTCAAGCGCACACCCAATACCTAAAGCTGATGGCATACGGCGGCCCCTACGCGATCGACTACGGGGTACGGCCCGGTGGTGTCGCCATGGGTCGCTGGTTGCCAGGCGCGTTGGCCGCTGCTTTTGGTGCGGGCGCGGTGGTTTGGGCGTTGCTCGACCGGTCACGGCGCACGGCCGCGATGTTTGGCTTGGGGTGCTGGTTCGTCTTCATGGCCCCCGTGAGTCATCTGCTCGTGCCGGTTCAGAACTACGCGGCGGATCGGTATCTCTTCTTGCCGAGCTTCGGTTTGCTCCTGGCGTTTGCCGCGCTGTTGATGAAGCTTCCGCGTGCCGTTTCCTCGCCGATTGGCGCTGCCGCCATCCTCGTGGCGTGCGGCTGGACGATGGTGCAGACGCCCGTCTGGTCCAGCACCGATCGGCTGTTCGAGAACGCTGCGCAAGTCGAGCCAACTAACGCTGCAGCCTGGGACGAGCTCGCGTCCTCAGCCGTGAACCGTCAAGACTACGAGCTGGCCTGGGCCTACACACGGGGCGGACTG
>CAXMRM010000110.1:0-13054 GCA_964196015.1 uncultured Myxococcota bacterium | reverse complement strand
ATTACCCCTGGGAGGTGGTGGCGCTCGGCCGGGCCGTCAATGTGCAGCCGAACACGACGGCTATCCTGCTCGAACGAGCTACCAGGGCCGTTCGCATGGGCGATCGCGCGGAATTGCGCCAAGGGGAATAGGTCCGCCGCGAAGGTCGTTGCTTCTTTGCCCCAGTTTGGGGGAGTATCGACCGAAGATGGCTTTAGACGGCGAGCGAGGCGGCCGGGAAGCGCTGCGACTGCAAAGCGTCGTAGATCGCGAAAGGGCCAAGCTGCGGGCGCTGCAGGACATCAGCTCGGCGCTGGGGTCCACCCTCGACCTCGGCGAGCTGCTCGATATGATCCTCGATCGGATCTCCGAGGTCATGGAAGCCGACCGCTCAACCCTCTACCTCTTAGACGAAGAGACCGATGAGCTCTGGTCCAAGGTAATCCAGGGCGAGGAAGTTCGGGAGATTCGACTCAAGCCGGGCGAGGGGCTGGCAGGAGTGGTCGCAGCCACAGGCAAGCCGCTAAACATCAAGGATGCCTACCAGGACGTCCGTTTCGACGCCGAATGGGACCGAGCGACGGGGTATCGAACGCGCTCGACCTTGTGCGTGCCGATGAAGAACCAGCACGGCCGGACCATCGGCGTGGTTCAGGTGCTCAACAAGCACGAAGGGCATTTCACCGTCGCCGACGAGGCCCTGCTGACGGTGCTCGCTAGCCACGCGGCCGTGTCGATCGAGAACTCGAAGCTGTTTCTCTCCGTGGTCGGCAAGAACATCGAGCTGCTCGAGACGAAAGAAAAGCTCGAGAAGAAGATTCGTGAGCTCGACGTCCTGTTCGAGATCACGCAAGTCGCGGCCAGCGCGATGGAGCTCGATGACCTCTTGGCGGGCGTGCTCGCTCGCACGATGCGCGCGACCGACGCAGAGGCGGCCTCAATTCTCCTCGCGGACGAGCACACGGGCGACCTCACGTTTCGCGCTGCGGTCGGTGGCGAGCCGGACCGCGTCAAGAAGATGAAGATCAAGGCCGGGCAGGGAATCTCCGGCTGGGTTGCCGAGAACGGCCGCCCGCAGATCGTCAATAAGGTCGACGAGGACCCGAGGCACTCGAGCCGCATCTCCGAGGAGGTTGGCTATCATCCGAAGTCGGTGCTGTGTGTTCCGCTGCGCTGGGACGAAGGCGCAGGGGCATTGCAGCTCCTCAACAAGTCTGGCGGACGCGCTCCGTTCGTCGACGACGACCTCAAGATGGCGACGGTCATCGCGGGCCACCTCTCGACGGCGATCGCCCAGTCGCAGTCTCGGGCCCAGAAGGTGCGTCAGGAGCGCCTCTCGACCCTCGGGCGCTTCCTGTCGAGCATGCTCCATGATTTGAAAACTCCGCTGACGGTCATCTCGGGCTACACGCAGCTCCTCGTCGAAGAGGGAGACGAGGACAAGCGCCGAGAGGCGGCCGCTTCAATCCGTCGCCAGGTTCAACTCCTCAAGACGATGATGGGCGAGACGCTGGCCTTCGCGAAGGGCGAGCGGCGCATCCTCATCCGCCGCGTATACCTACACACCTTCTTCGAAGACCTCGCCGAGCAGCTCAAGCCCGAGCTCGCCGAGCGTGGCATCCGCCTCGAGCTGGTGCTGCGCGACCGCGGCGTGGCGCACTTCGACGAAGAAAAAATGCTGCGCGTGTTCCACAACCTTGCGCGCAACGCTGCTGAGGCCATCGGGGAGAAGAGCGGCGTCTGCCGTCTGGAAGTCGACCGCTCCGAAGATGGGAAACTCGTACTGACCTTCTCCGACGACGGCCCGGGCGTCTCCGAAGAGATCCGCGAGCGCTTGTTCGAGTCGTTCACCACGCACGGTAAGCAGGGCGGCACGGGTTTGGGCCTCGCCGTCGTCCAAAGCATCGTGGAGGACCACGGCGGCAGCGTCTCGGTCGACAGCAAGCCCGGACGGACGGCCTTCAAGATCATGCTTCCGCAGCCACAGCCGAGGGCGAATACGCGGCCGGCGGCGGCGGAGTAGCGGCAGGCAGGGGCACTGACGCTGTCGCTGCGAGTTGACCGCACGAGCCGATCCCCCCAAAGATCCCCGTGTGACCCACGAGAACGTCCTCGAAGTCCATCCCTCACGCGCTGAGCTCTACGAGGAACTTCACAGTCGGCCGTCGCCCCTCGTCGAGACGCCCTGCAGCATCACTCACATCGCCGTTCAAATCGATGAGGACGAGCGGGCGGCCGAGCATGCGCACCTCTCAGCACTGTGCATCCGGTTCAAAGCCGACCCGCCTAGCGACGGCGCTTCGTGCTTCTATCAGGCCTTTGATGGTCTCGAGCTTCGCTGGGAAAGGCACACGGAGTTCTCAACTTACACGTTCATCCGCAGGGTCCTGGGCGACCCGATGCGGCAACCAGGTACGCTCACGCATATCCCCGGTGACTGGCTGGCTGAAATGCCGGGCAGGGCGACGACTGCGTTGCACTTGGCGTTCAGCCGCGCCGAAGGGACGCTCGATCCGGCCGAGCTCGATCGGTATTTCGAGAAGCAGCCCCTTCGGGGCGGGGTCGTGAGACAGGGGACCGCATACCTCTATAGTAGCTTCCGGCTGCACTCGGACGGTTTCGGCCGGATCGTGCTTCAGGCGCGCGATCTGACGCCCCTTCAGGCGGGACGGCTGGTGCAGCGGGTGCTCGAGGTCGAGACCTATCGGGTGATGGCGCTGCTGGCTTTGCCCGTCGCGCGTAAGATCACGCCCGAGGTGCGGACGATGGAACGGGAGCTCGCTCGCATCACTCAGGAGCTTACCCAAGCCGAGGAGGAAACCGACCAGCACGCTCTCCTCGAGCAGCTTTCCAACTTGGCGGCGCACGTCGAGCGCCACCGGTCGGACACCACGTATCGATTCGCGGCGACCAACGCGTACTACAAGCTGGTTCACGAACGGATCCAAGAGCTGGGCGAAGAGAAGATTCCGGGCCTGCAGTCGGTCAAAGTCTTCATCGAGCGCCGCTTGGCGCCAGGCATTCGTACCTGCAACGCGGTGCGCGACCGGCTCGAGGGCCTTTCGAGCCGGATTGCACATGCCAGCGATCTTCTTCGGACGCGCGTCGAGCTCGGGATCCAGGCTCAGAACCGAGAGCTATTGACCTCGATGAATCGCCGCAGCGAGGTGCAGCTTCGCCTCCAGCAAGCGGTCGAGGGCCTGTCCGTGGTCGCGGTGACGTACTACTTGATGGGCTTGCTTGGCTATCTTTACGAAGGCCTCGCCTGGACCGGTCTTGCCGTGAACAAGAAAATCGGCTTCGCCATCGCTGTCCCGGTGGTGATGCTCCTAGTGTGGAGCGTCATCCACGGCGTCAAACGCCGGGTTCATCGAGCGTAGGAAAAGGACTTACGCGAAGTCGCGCTCGGTCCGCTCCTCATCTTCCTTGCAGCGGATACACAGCTCGGTCTCGGGACGTGCCTCGAGGCGCTTGCTGCTGATCGGCTCTTCGCAGTCGTCGCAGACACCGAACACGCCCTCATCGAGCTTCTTGATGGCCCTGTCGATCTTCTGCAGGAAGATGCGCTCTCGTCCGCGCAGGCGGAACGTGAACGACTGCATGTACTCGCTCGACGCCAAGTCCATCTCGTCGGGGAGCTCGGACGCGTCGAGGGTCATATCCTGGTCCATCGTCTCGCGCGCACGGCGAATTACCGCGTCTCGTTTTTCTTCCAGGACGGCACGAAATCGCTTGAGCTCGGTCTTCTTCATACTTCTGACCCCCTTTGAGGGAGCGCCAGCATAATGATCGCGATCCACTAGTCAAGAAGGCAACAGGCAAAGAGCTGAAATTACAATAGAATTAACTAGCCCATCTCGTCGAAACACGAGCGATCGCCTGTCAATCCGGGGCCCCAGAGGATCGCCTCGACCCGATCGCCGGCAGCGAGCTCGGCCCGGTCGGCGGGCAGGACGACCAGCGCATTGACCCCCACGAACGACGGGAGGGAGCCCGAGCCCTGGCGGTCATGAAGGGCGACGATGATCTCATCCCCCTCACGCGTGGCGATGGCGCGCGCGATTTCGACCCGGCCTGGCCGGCGGCGATACGAATCCCGGAGCCGTGCGAGCACAGGCTGAGGGTGTGGCCGCGGGTCGCCAAGCATCTTCCGCAGACATGGGGCGACCAGCACCTCGAAGGTGATCATCGCGCTGATCGGATTGCCGGGAACACCGATGACGGGTTTGTCCTCGAATCGGGCAAACAAGAACGGCTTGCCGGGCTTGATGCCGACTTTCCAAAAACCCGGCTCGATGCCCACGTTCTTGAAGGCTTCTTGAACAAAGTCGTAGGTGCCCACCGATACGCCTCCCATCGTGATGACGACGTCGGCTTCGAGCGCCTTTCGGAGCGCAGCCTCGATCTCGGGCAGGGTGTCCCGGGCTGCGGGAAGGGCAACGGGGATGACCCCCAATGCGCGCAACATCTCCGTCAGCGCGTAGATATTCGAGTTGACGATGGCGCCTGGCTCGAGCTCGTCGCCGAGTTCTCGAAGCTCGTCACCCGTCGAGAGGAGCGCAACCTTGGGCCGCCGAAAGACGTGTACGCGATCGATATTTTGGCTTGCGAGGAGCCCAATCTCTCCGGGCCATAGGCGGTCCCCCGCCCGCAGCAGCAGCGCACCGGATCGCAGGTCGCTGCCCTGTGCACGAACGTGCCTTGCTGCGGGTGAGGCCTCTCGAATCTCCACCTCGTCGCCGTCGCCGTCGGTGTCTTCCTGCATGACGACCGCATCGGCGCCCGTCGGCATCGGGGCACCGGTGAAGATGCGGCAAGCAGTCCCGGGCTCCAGGGGCACGGGGAGCGGACCTCCTGCGCGAGATTCGTCCCGGACCGGAAGTCGCACGGCTGTGCCCTGGCCCGCAGAGGCGACGTCGGTCGCGCGAACCGCGTAGCCATCCATCGCGCTGTTGTCGAAAGCCGGCGAGTCGAAGCGGGCCACCACGTCGCGCGAAACGTAGCGCCTCGACGCTTCGGTCAGGTGCACCTCTTCCTCCCCTAGAGGACGAAACGCGGGCAACATCGAAGCGAGGGCCTCTGCGATCGATCGCATGCGATGCCGAGCCTAGCACGTCTCGTTGGGACAGCTGACTAGCGGGGACAGACGCGGTTGCGGCCGGCCCGCTTTGCTTTGTAGAGCTGTTCGTCGGCCGCTCGCACGAAGTCGTAGGACCGCCACTTCGGGTCGAGTTGTGCAACGCCGCAGGAAATCGTGACGTCGATGTCTTCGTCCTCGAAGACGAACGTTTCGGTGGCGATCATCTTTCGAAGCTCTTCGGCAATCCGGACGCCTCCCGCCAGGTCCGTCTCTGGAAGAATGATCGCAAGCTCCTCGCCACCGTACCTCGCGACCACGTCGTCGGGGCGGATCCGGCTCTTCACGAGCTGCGCAACCTCCTTGAGCACGTGGTCCCCGGCAAGGTGTCCGAACTCGTCGTTGACGCGTTTGAAGTGGTCGATGTCGCAGATCACCAAGGTTAGCGGGCGGGCATGCCTCGTCGCCCGGGACAGCTCTCGATCCAGTTGATCTACGAGGTAACGCTTATTGTGGATGCCCATGAGGCCATCCATGATGGTCAGCTGATAGATCGTCTCGTGATATTGCGACTCGAGATCGGCGCCACTGAGGAACTTCAGGATCGTATCGCCGATTTTGATCTGGTCTCCGCGGAGAAGCTGGCGGTCCTGCACGAGCTCGTCATTTACATAAGTCCCGTTCGTCGAGTGCTTGTCGACGACTTGATAACTGCCAGCCCGGATCTCGATGCGCGCGTGGATGCGCGAGACGCTGTCGCTGTGAAGGACGACGTCGTTGTCGCCTCCGCGACCGATCCTCACGGTGCCGTCGGCCAACGAGAAGCGCTTACCCAGTTGACGGGAGTTCGGCGCGTAGATCACCACGAGGCAATCTTGGCCCGCTCCGGTCGAGAGATGAGGCTCGGAAAAAGGGGTGACCCTCGTCTTGGTGTCGCTCTCCACGGGTATTGCATCCAGGGTAGAGAGGGCCGTATCGGACGTCAATGTCGCCGGATGAAGGTCATGTTGCGCTGGTTGATCCAAACATGCGCCAAAACCGGGCCCCAGAGCACACCGGTCAGCTCGAAGATCAACCCAAACGCAAGCCCCATGACGAACGCCCAGGTCGTCCAAGCCAACAAGACTGGCTTCGGCCCGACGTGAGCGGCCCCGAAGATCACCGAAGTCAGCAGCAATCCCAATACGGGCTGCATCGCGCCTCGAAAGAAGAGCTCCTCGGCAAAGCCGGACGCGAGCGCGATCAACGTGATTTCCGCCGAAGACAGTGGGGAGATGATCTCCTTGAGTTCGACGTGGAGCGCGCGCGCCCAGTAGGTTCGTTCGATGAGCGCCGGTGTCATGGCCACCACCGCGAGCGCCAACGCGAGGCCTAGCCCGAGGGAGAGCGCGAGACGTTCTGCGTACGGTGCGGAGAGCCAGGATGTCTCCCGCGACCAAGCGAATCGTCCGCCCGCCAGCCATGCCCATCCCAAGGCGCCCACTGTCAGCGGGCCGTAAACGACGAGCGCGAGCCTGGTGATCCGGGTAAGCGATGGCAAGGTCGAGCGGGATGTATCAAAGTGGTCCGCGAGCTGCAATGCAACCGAGACACGGATTTGACACAAACGCGCGGAGCAGAGTACTAGCCATGGCCATACGCGCATGAGCGGGCAGCCCGGCGAAGACGTCGCGAAGATCCTCGTGGTCGACGACGAGGAAGTGATTCGGGAAATTCTCGCGGACTTCCTGACCATGGAGGGTTTTTACGTTCGCACGGCCGAGGACGGGAGCGACGCATTGGTCGAACTCTCGCGCGATCGGTTCGACCTGGTGCTGAGTGACTTGAAGATGCCGAACATGGGCGGCCTCGAGCTGCTCGGCGCCATCCGCAAGCACACGCCGCACGTGGTGACGATCATCATGACGGGCTTCGGAACGGTCGAAACCGCCATCGAGGCGATGAAGCAGGGCGCGTACGACTACGTCCTCAAGCCCTTCAAGGTGGAGGAGGTCGTGCACACCATTCGGCGTGGGCTCGATAAACAGCGGCTCGAGGCCGAGAACTTCCGCCTCAAAGAGGCGCTCTCGCTCTACAAGGTGAGCGAGGCGATTGCCGCCAGCCTCTCGCTCGAGCAGGTGGTGCACACGCTGAGCCGTGCAGCGATCGACGAGGTGGACTCAGACGTTGTCACCGTACTCCTGAGCGACGGCGGCGGGAGCTTCTACAGGCGGAACAACGAGGTCAATCCGAACTTTCGCTTGAGGCGGGGGCCAGACACGCTGAGCATCGAGGCCTTGAGCGAGCATTTCGTACACGCGCCCGCGCTCCTCGAACATGGGGAGCGGTGCTGGCGCTACTTCGAAGAGCTCGCGGAACAGCCCTCGCCGCAGTCTCTTGCCGTCGCCCGCCTGACCGCTCGTGGCGATACCATCGGTTTTCTATGCGCGCTCAGCTACACGAAGGGCAAACGCTTCGACGAAGGGCAGCGCAAGCTCCTGCACGCCACTGCGGACCGCGCATCTGCTGCCATCGAGAACGCGCGACTTTACGAAGACCTGCAGGCTACGTTCAAGCAAACTATTCGCGGTCTTGCGAGCGCGATCGACAAGATGGACCGCTACACGGCAGGACACTCCGCGCGGGTCGCGGCGTACGCGCAGATCCTCGCGATCAAACTCGGTCTGAGCGACGCGGAAATCGAAATCGTTCGCCAGTCGGCGCTGATGCACGACGTCGGCAAGATCGGCTGCGTCATGAACCTGAACAAGCCGGGCAAACTGTCACAAGAAGAGTACGAGATCTTCAAGCAGCACCCGGATCACGGCCGCGATATCTTGCAGCCGATCGAGTTCCTGCACCCGCTCATTCCTGGCGTCCATCTACACCACGAGCGTTGGGACGGCCTCGGGTACCCGCTCGGACTCGAAGGGAACGACGTCCCGCTCATCGCGCGAATCATCGCTGTAGCGGACACCTACGACGCGATGACGAGCGACCGTGCCTATCGAAGGGCGCTCGCTCACGACATCGCTATCTCCGAGATCGCCCGTTGCGGCGGAAGCCAGTTCGACCCGGATCTCGCTCACGGGTTTCTTAAATCGATCGACGAGTTTCGCGATGAGGGAAGGTCGCTCGAGGAGTTCCCCGACGTGCGCGAGACCCAGTCGGGGCTCATGGCGCCACGGACGTAACCGCCCCGCTCGGAGGTTCGGGCATCGCGAACGCAGCGTCCCAGTGATTTGACGAGGCGGGCGCTGACCATCGGCGCACGATGGGAGAGTGTTCGGAAAACTTGAAGGTCGTGACGAGCTGCAGGTCGCTGCGGCCTGTCAGCCTGAGCTTGCGAGGCACCACGGAGACCAGGGTCAGAGTTTGGGACGGGCCGATCGACGCGTCGGCATGGTCCAGATCTCCCAAGCCCTCGGACACGAGGCGTCGGATCGTCTTTTCGTTTCGGAACGATCGCGTCGTCGTGACGAGACGGCCGTTCTTGTCGTTCCAAGCGCTCGGGGCGGTCGCGAACTGTTGCGGGTTGCCCAGCAGATCACAGCCCCCGAGCCAGCACAAGACGGCAATGACCCACGCGCGGCTAGGTTGACTCACGGCTTCGCTCTCGCGCCACGTCTCGCTCGGTCGCGACACCTGGGACGGGCAGCTGCGCTCCGCCTTCGTCTTCCTTGTCCTGCCAAGGGTACTTGATGCGATTGTGGTAGGCGTTGCACAGGGTGTCGGTCAGCGTGCTCTGGAGCACGCGGAGGTCTTCCATCGTCAAGCCGCACTCGTCGAGCTGAGCCTGTCGCAGCTTGACGTTCGTCACGCGCTGCACGATGGCTTCGAACTTTTCGCGCGAGGGCTCGTCGACGGTGCGCGCGGCTGCTTCGATGGCGTCGATGAGCATCAAGATGGCGGTTTCCTTCGTGCGAGGCCGCATCCCAGGATATCGGAACGCCGCATCGGAAAGCCCCTTCGGGTTTCCGGCTTCCAAGCACTTGTGCCAGAAGTACTCGATGACGCTGGTCCCATGGTGCGTGTATGCGAACTCGACGACCGGTTCCGGGACGCCTCCCTCACGGAGGATGCGCGCGCCCTCGACGACATGCGCCATGATCGCGTCGGCGCTGACGTCTGGATCCAGATCGCCGTGTGGCGTAGCCTCACCCGGCGACAGGTTCTCGATGAAGTACTTCGGCTGAATCGTCTTGCCGAGGTCGTGGTAGTAGGCGCCGACTCGCGTCAGCAATGCGTCCGCCCCTATTGCGGCGGCCGCGCCTTCTGCGAGGTTGGCCATCGCGCGCGCATGCTGCCACGACCCGGGCGCGTCTCGCGCCATCTTGCGAAGGAGGGGCTGGTCGACGTCCGTGAGATCCTGCAGGCGGCCACGCGTGACGACGCCGAGAGCGGCCGTCGCGAGCCGCTGCAACAGCACGGCAAGAACACCGGAGAGCATCCCGCCCGCGATGCTCGACAGCAAGCTCGACTCGTTCAGCCTCGCAACGTCGCCAATGACGTCGATTCCGTTCCCGACCGACATGGCGACGCTGATCAAGACCAAGGCGGCAAAAAGCCCCGCTGCCGTGCCGGCGACGAGCATGTGCGTCGCGTGCTTACGGTCGTGGAAGAAGATCACGACGCCGACGGTGGTAGCCAGGTAGACGATGACCACGGGCATCGAGAAGTGCAGGAATGAAGCGCAGACGAACGAGATGACGAGGCCCGAAGCCGTTGCGGTCCGGCGGTCGAAATAAAGGGCTGCCCACAAAGGTACGGTGGCCAACGGCAAAACGAACGGAGAGAGCCCGGTGAACAATAACAGCAGCTTCGCGCTCAGGCAGGTCGTACCCACCAGCACAAGGAGGCCAGCCTGTGTGCGCAACAGACCACCGCGGCCACCGGTGAACAGCCGTAGGTATGCCAGGAAGATGTACGCGATGAGGAAGTAGCTGATCCAAATGCCCAGCAACGTCTCTCGCTCTGGGGGACGCCGCTCGCGTTCGAAGGCCCGGACGAGGCGCTGGCTCTCCGGGTCGCTCACCACCTCGCCGCGCGTGACGAGCAGCGGCTGGGCCAACCCGCGATGGGTTCGAGTCACCTCCCTGGGCAGGTAGTTGCTCGGAATACGGAGGGTGACGGGGGCTGGGCGGGCCGGATCGACACGGAGCGGCTCGAGGACCACTTCGGCCTGGCTCGCGAGCGTCACGATCGAGGCGAAGACGGCGCTCAGAATCAAGCCTGAGGTGCGACCGGCGATGAGGCGTGTGCGGAGCATCGTGTGCGAATCGTCCCGGCCAGACAGACCCTAGTGAGGCGCCTCTGGCGATTCAAGTATTTGCGCGCCCTCCTGCTTCGGCTTGGGCCCCTCGAATGCCAGGATACCGAATCGGTGGGGCACATGGAAATCACCAATTCCCAGAGGTGACCAGGCCGCCGCCTGTTGACGACCTTCGATGAGGTCCATGACGTACAGATTGGCACGCCATTCGTCGCCGATCGCTGGCGGAGCGAAAGGCTTGCCATCGAGACTGAACGCCTGCCACGGGATGGCCATCTCGACTGTATATCCGGTGTCTGCCTCTTTGTCGTCGAGGTTGCCACGGGGTGATACTCCCACGCGGATCTTGCTGTCCCAGTCGGTATGGCCGAACGGTCGGGGAATGCGACGTGCGTCGTACCGCGTGTCGAACACCACGCCGCGCGGCGAAACCTGAATCTCGAAGTAGCTCTTCCCCCCACCATCCGGATCGATCATGAGCTCGACGCAGTCCTGTTCCCAAAGATGATCGTCGCGCTCGGTGTGGCTCGCGCGAAGCAGCTTATCGTTCACGTCGACGCCAACGTATAAGTAGCGCTCGTCCCAAAGAAGCTTCGCGGATGCTTGAATCGGCGCGACGTCTCCGTTGCGTGTTTCGACGAACGCGCGGGTAGTGTGGGCGGAGTTCCAAACCGGATCGCCGAGCACGCCGTCGATCTTCGGCGGCCGTTCTGTCTGAACGAGCATGAGCTTGGGCACCGCATCTGTGGCGCGACTGGCATCCTTCCGGCCAGGCGGCGACCGCTCGGCGCCGCTCGTGCAGGCCGTGATCAAACCGGCGAGAAGAAAGAAAGCACAGCGCGTGAAGCTCACGATGCCCGCGTTCATCGTCGCGATTTGCGGCGCGACTTCTGCTGCATCTTTCGCTTGGACTTTTTCTTGCCCTTGTTGACGACCTTGCGGGGGGACTGCGCGGCCCCTGGCCCAAAGCCGCCTTGCCCGGCAACCGCGGCCTCGAGCAACGAGTCGGCCAGATTGGCCATCATAGGGTTTCCTTCGAGGCCGCCGGTCTTCACCGCATCGCGAAGGCGATTGCCCGCGGCCATCTGCTTCATGCCCGGGATCTTCGACAGCATGCCGGCCTGCGATCCGATGCTGCCCATCATCTGCTTCATGAAGGCAAAGCGCTGAAGGATTTCCGCGACCTGTTTCTCGGCCGTGCCAGAACCCTTGGCAACGCGGACGAGGCGGGTCGGCTGCTTCTGGAAGAGCTCGGCCTTATCGCGCTCCTGACGGGTCATCGAGCTGACGATGGCCTTGATCTGTCCGATTTCCCGCTCGTCGACTTGAAAGCCGTCCGGGACGCTGTCGGCGAAGAACGGAACCTTGTCGAGAAGGTCCTGCAGCGGGCCCATGTTCTGGAGCATCTGAAGCTGCTCGAGGAAATCATCGAGGGAGAACTGGCCACGGAGCATGCGCTGGGCGTCCTGCTCCGCCTTCTCTTCGTCGACGACGTCCTCGAAGTCCTTCATCAGCCCGACGACGTCGCCCATCCCAAGGATGCGGCTGGCCATGCCCTCGGCACGGAACTCTTCGAGTCGGTCGAGCGTCTCGCCTGTGCCGACGAACTTCACGGCCGTCCCGGTCGCGTTCTTGATCGAAATCGCCGCGCCACCGCGCGCGTCACCGTCGAGCTTGGTGAGGATCACCCCGCTCAAGCCGAGCAACTCGTTGAAGGACTTCGCGGTCTTGACCGAATCCTGGCCGATCATGGCGTCGACGACCAGGAACACGTTCTGCGGGCCAACCGACGTGCGAATATCCGCGAGCTCTTTCATGAGCGGTTCGTCGATCGCGAGCCGGCCTGCCGTGTCGTAGATGACCGTGTCGCACTTGAGCTTCTTGGCGTGGGCGAGCCCGCGCTTGCAGATCTCGAGCGGCAGCCCTCCGGGGATCGAGAACACCGGTACGTTGATCTGTGCACCGAGGACCTGGAGCTGCTCGATGGCGCCGGGGCGCGCGACGTCTGCCGCCACGAGGAGAGGCTTGCGCGCGTTGGCGGTTTCGAGCAGCCGCGCCAGCTTCGCCGACGTGGTCGTCTTACCGGAGCCTTGAAGGCCGACCATCATGATCCCGGTCGGCTTGGGCATCTTGGCAAAATCGACAGGCTCGCCCTCGAACGCCATCATCGATTCGAGCTCGTCCTGGCAGATCTTCACGAACTGCTCGGCCGGACCGATCTTCGCTTTGCGCTTCTTGGACTTGGCCGCGGTTTCGACGACCTGGCCGATCGCTTTTTCTTTCACCCGCGCAAGGAACGCCTTGGTGACGCCGAATTCCACATCGGCTTCGAGCAGCGACAGGCGCACGTCGCGGAGCGCCTGATCGATGTTCTCTTCAGTGAGCTCGGTGACTCCGGCGAGGCGATTGCGGGCGTTGCGAAAACCCTTTGTGAGCGTCTCAAACATAGGGGGTTGTGTTCCGGGTGCTGCGGCTCGTGCGCGTAGCATGCGCCGAAGCCGCTACGCAACCCGCTTCGCACCTTGACCGCCGGTTTCGGGCATTGGATGGTGCCCACCCATGGCGGAGAAGCTGCCCAAGAAGGGGGACCCCAAGACGATCTTCGTGATCGACATCAGCTCCTACGTGTTCCGCGCCTACCACGCGATTCCCCCGCTATCTAACAGCAAAGGCGAGCCAACCCACGCTGTCGCTGGGGTCTGCAGCATGCTGCTCAAGCTGCTGCGCGAGCACGAGCCCCACGGGCT
>CAXMRM010000109.1:0-9812 GCA_964196015.1 uncultured Myxococcota bacterium | reverse complement strand
TGCGGCGAAGCCCCAAGCTCGGGCCATAGTGTCCGACGAACATTGGACCAACCCTAACACGGCGTGCGTGCTAAGAAACAGTCGTGACTGAAGAGGGCAAGTCAGGGAAGCGCGTCGTCGCCGTACTGCTGGGCTTGGTGCTGGCCGCGGCGTTGATCGCATGGTTTGGGGCGATGCAGCTCGAGAAAGAAAATCGAGCGCGTCAGCAGGCGGGAGGGGACGCTCCTGGCGCCGCGGTGTTGAGCGCGGGCGTGCTGTACGAAGCGCAGTCAGGCAACCCGGGCATCGTGATCGCCAAAGACGTTGGCTCGGGCAAAGAGCTATGGCGCGCCGAGCTCGGGGCCGTTGCGACCGAGCCCACGCTCCTAGTTCGTGAAGAACTCATCGACGTACAGATCGCCGGAACGCCCTGGATGACGCTCGACCGGTCGACCGGCGAGCCTGTGGAGTGATGACCGGCCGGGCGCCCGAGGTTCTCGAGGGTGGGTGTCACTGCGGCGCCGTTCGGTATCGAGTGACGGTGCGCTACCGCGATGCTGTCGAGTGCAACTGCAGCATGTGCGCCAAGAAGGGGTTCCTGCACCTCGTCGTGCCCGAGAGTGACTTCGAGCTCCTCCGCGGCATCGACGCACTCACGACGTACACGTTTGGCACGCACACGGCGAAGCATCATTTCTGCCGCCACTGCGGCATTCACTCATACTACAGGCCGCGGTCTCATCCGGAGCAAGTCGACGTCAACGTGCATTGCCTGGATGGAGTGGACCCGTCGGACTTCCAGTCGTCTACGTTCGACGGGCAGAACTGGGAAGAGAGCGTTGAAGAGCTGCGAGCGCGTCAGCGCGCCCGTCAGTGAAGCTCGATCGACTGCCAGCTCCCTCGCTTCCACATGAGAGCAAAGGTGAGCGATTGGAAACCGCGGTACATGACTTGGACGGCGAAGACCACGACTAGCCCCAACCCCATGACCGGGCCGATCACGTAAACGAGCGGCAGAAAGATCAGCCACTGGAAGCTCGTGGCAATGAACATCACACGTTTGACGTCACCTACTCCCATCAGGGCGTTCATCAGCACCATCCCCACGGCATCGAGGAACAGAAAGGCGGCGACGAGCCGCAGCGGGTTCTTGGCGATCGCGAGAGTCGACGGCTCGTGGATGAAACCGCTCAAGATCCATTCCGGAACCAGCACCGCCGGGATGCTGAGCGCGCCCACGACCAGGATCGCGATCTTCGTGACGTCCCAACCCCATTGCTTGGCTTCGTCTGCCTCTCCTCGTCCGAGCGCTTGACCCGCGAGCGACGCGGCAGCCAGTCCGAAGCCGATTCCCGGCAAGATGCCGACGAGGATCAAATCGATGATCACCTTGGTCGCGGCGAGAGACGAGGTGCCCATCCGCGCAACCATCGCAAGGAACACCGTCATGCCGGCGGCGAAGAAGAACTGTTGCAGGCCGGCCGGCGCCGCCAGCCGAATGATCGTCACGATGGTCTCGCGGTCGGGCAGCCCACGAAGGAACCCTGCATCTTTGGCATAGGTTCGTCCGAGGACAAAATACGAAGCTGCGCCGAACACGGTGGCGATCGCCGAAGCGACACCGGCCCCGGCGGCGCCGAGTTCGGGTGCGCCGAGGTGGCCAAAGATCAACACCCAATTGAGGAAGATGTTGAGCACATGCATCGAGATCAGAGTGCGCATGTAGAGAATCGACTTATCGACCGCGTTCCAATACCCACGGAAGGCGAAGTTTGTCCCCATCGCGAACATCGCGAACAAGCGCGCCTGCAGGTAAGGCACGCCTTGTTCGACGACCGCGGGATCGCTGGCCAGAAGGGGGAAGTACTCCGGCGCAAGCGCGATCAGCAAAGCCGACCACGGCACCGCGATGCCCAGTGCGATCAGCAAGCCGCCGTTGAGCGGAATCGCTGTCTCGTGACGGCGCCCTCCCCCCACGCGACGCGCCGCCATCGCTTGGACACCCGTGGACAGGCCCAAAATGAAGGAGGAAAGCAGGAAGTTCGCGAATCCGCCCAGCCCGACGCCCGCGAGCGCGGCGTCTCCCAAGGAGCCGACCATCGCCGTGTCGACGAGGTTGAGCACGTTCTGCGACAGCATGCCGCCGATGATCGGAAGGGCGAGCCCTAAGATTCGACGCCGACGCGCGAGAGGCACGCTCAGTCTAGCAAGGCGCGGCAAGTTTAGCGCGGCGCCATGCGAATGGCTCCGTCAAGCCGGATGACCTCGCCGTTGAGGTAGCTGTTCTCGACGATGTGACAGGCGAGCGCGCCAAACTCCTGCGGACGCCCGAGGCGGCTCGGATGCGGGATCGTCGCAGCAAGCGCCGTACGGATCTCCTCCGGGAGCATGCCGAGCAACGGCGTGTCGAAGGTGCCTGGCGCGATCGTCACGACGCGAATCTGCGCTTTGGAAAGATCACGCGCGGCTGGAAGGGTCATCCCGACGATGCCTCCCTTGGAGGCGGAGTACGCGACCTGTCCGATTTGGCCGTCGAACGCGGCGACCGAAGCTGTGTTCACGATCACACCGCGCTCGCCGTCTTCGGGCTCGTTCTTGGACATCGCGGACGCGGAGAGCCTGAGAATGTTGAATGTCCCGAACAGGTTGACCGAGATGATCTTCTGGAAAACGCCGAGATCGTGAGGCGTGCCGTCCTTGCTGATCGTTCGCATGGCCATGCCGATGCCGGCACAGTTGACCGCGGCCCGAAGCGTGCCCATCGACGTCGCCTGCTCGACCGCAGCCTGGACTTCCTCGGCACTGCTCACGTCCGCCTGAGCGAACGTCGCGGCGTCGCCGAGCTCGGCGGCAAGCCGCTTCCCGCGGTCCGCGTTGAGGTCGACGATTACCACGCGGGCCCCCTCGCTCACGAGCTGGCGAACCGTCGCCTCGCCCAAGCCGGAAGCTCCACCCGTCACTAATGCAACTGATCCATCAATCCTCATCGAGACCTCCGGCCGCAGATGCTTGGTCTAAGGGGACCTCCCGTCAAGCAACTAGCGCGCAGGGCCGCCTGCGGCTAAAACCGGGCGCGTTCACGCTGGGTAAGGGGACCAGTGCTCTTCAACAGCCTCGACTACATTCTGTTCCTGGGCATCGCTGTCGCGGGATTCTGGCTGTTGGCCCGCCACGCCCAGCTGCGGATCATCTTCGTCTTCGTTGCGTCGTGCCTGTTCTACATGGCGTGGCACCCCGCCTACATCGTCCTGATCCTCGGGTCGACGGTCATCGACTACGTCGCCGGCCTCCGAATCCACGCCTCCGACGGCCAGAAGGCCCGCAAGCGCTGGCTGATCGTGAGCGTGGTCTCCAACCTGGGGCTCCTCGGCCTCTTCAAGTACTTCAACTTCACGTCGCAGGCGACCGCGGACGTACTGAATCTGTTTTTCGGCATCGAGATCGAAAACCCGCCCTTCCTCGACGTGCTCCTACCGGTCGGCATCTCCTTTTATACGTTCCAGACCCTGAGCTATACGATCGACATCTACCGGCGGAAGCTCGAACCGACCCGCAATTTTTTCCAGTTCGCCTTCTTCGTCACCTACTTCCCGCAGTTGGTTGCGGGCCCCATCGTCCGTGCCTCCCAGCTTCTCCCGCAGCTCCAGCGCAAGATCAGCCTTCGCGACGAGCAGGTCACCCAGGGCCTCTTCCTCATCGCGACCGGCATGGTGAAGAAGATCGCCATCGCCGACTACCTGTCGGTCAATCTCGTCGACCGCGTGTTCGATCAGCCGGAGCTCTACAGCGCCGCCGAAATCGTCATCGGTCTCTATGGCTTCACGATGCAGATCTACTGCGACTTCTCCGGCTACACCGACGTCGCACGAGGCTCGGCGAAGCTCATGGGCCTCGAACTCCCGAAAAACTTCGACCGGCCGTATATGTCGGCAAGCCCCGCGGAATTCTGGCGCCGCTGGCACATGACGTTGTCCACTTGGCTCCGCGACTACCTGTATTTTCCTCTGGGCGGCTCACGTGTCGGCCCCGTCCGCGCGTATTGGAACCTCTGGCTCACGATGTTCCTCATCGGCATCTGGCACGGCGCATCCTGGACGTTCGTGTTCTACGCCATCCTCCAGTCGATGGCGATGGTGCTCCATCGCTTCTTCTACCGGCGATCGGGGCGCAACCGCGATACGGTCGACAGCTGGCAGGTGCACGCGTTCAAGGTGTTTTGGGCGCTCCAGTTCGTCGTGTTCTCGCGAATCCTCTTCCGGGCAACGGACCTTCAAAACGCCGCCGACGTCACGGCAAGACTCGGCTCCGGTACGCTGTCTGTCGCGCAGATTTCGCTCGGCATGTGGGCGATGCTAGTCCTGACCTTCGCCGCCCACTACACACCTAAACGCTGGTTCGAGTCGATCGAGCTTCGGTTCAAGGCGATGCCCGCGCCTGCGCAGGGCCTCACGCTCGCGGTGCTCGGTTTGGTCCTGAGCGTCGTCGCAACGAGCGAGGTCGTTCCATACATCTACTTCCAGTTCTAATGATAAAACGAATTTACAACCAGCTCACGCCTTTGCAGCACCTGACGACGGTGACCGTATTCATGTTCGCCGCGTGCGCGCTGACGTATGTGATTCCGCCGATGGAGAGACTGCGCCCTTGGATTCCGGGCGAGGAAGACCTCCCTATCGTGCGTCTCTTCAAGCGCTGGGGGGAGATCCCCGCGTTCGCGGGTCATGGAGGGTCCTATCGTGGCTCGACCAGCACGGAAGCCGGCGCCGAGCGCTTGGCCGAGGCCGTGGGCAAGAGCGTGGCATCAAACCTCGGCACCAAACCGATCGTTGCGCCCCCGGTGCAGCCAGGGGACGGCCCGAAGATCGACTCGACGGAGTACGCCGGCATTTCGGTCTACATCGAAGACCCGACCGGACGCGGCATGCGCGGGTTTTACGAGGCGCTGGAAAAAACAGCGCGGTCCGAGAAAGGCGCGATCACGCGCGTGGGGCACTATGGCGACTCGAGCATCGCGACCGATCTAGTCACGTCGACCGTGCGAGAGAATCTTCAGGCGCGTTTCGGAGACGCGGGCCATGGATTCGTTCTCGCCGCCAAAGGCTACATCCCATACAAGCATCGTGGCGTCCGGCAATCCTCCAATCCGGAGCACTGGGATGTTCGGGAGGTAGTGCGTCGACAGGATAGAAACGGCCGCTACGGTTATGGGGGCGTACAATCGAGAGCGCAGCGCGGCGCATGGGCACGGGTGGGCACCGCCAAACGAGGTGACGTCGGCACCGATGCGTCCCGGTTCGATATTTACTACGAGGAGCAACCGCGAGGCGGCAAGTTCTCCGTGCGGCTCGACAAGCGCGAGCGAGAGATCGTATCGACCGAAGCCGACACCCTCGGCGACGGTGTCTATTCGATCGAAGCACCCGACGGGCCTCATCAAATCGAGCTTCGCGTCGCAAGGGGCGGCCCGGTCAGCTTCTACGGCGTGGCGGTCGAGCGCGATGGCCCCGGCGTGGTGTACGACTCGCTCGGTCTGGTCGGCGCGCGCGCCAATCGCCTACTCAACTACGACGAAGCGCACATCAAAATCCAACTCGAACAGCGCGGCGTGAACCTCATCGTTCTCGGCTTCGGCGGAAATGAAGCGAGCGACGACCGAACCGAAGAGGCATTTTACGAGGACTATCTGCAGGTCTTACGTCGCATGCGCCAAGGGCGCGAGGACTTGAGCTGCCTCGTGTTGGCGCCGCTCGACCAGGCTCGACGGCACCGAGGACGGATCCGCACCCTGCCGACGATTCCTCTGATTGTCGCGGCCCAACGGCGAGCTGCCTTCGACGCCGGATGCGCCTTCTACGACACCTGGCAGGCGATGGGCGGGCAAGACGCCATGCGACGCTGGTACAAGGCGCATCCTCGGCTCGCCATGGGCGACTTCCGGCACGCGACGCCGGCCGGCTACGAGATCATCGGCAACATGTTCTACAAAGCCCTCTTGGCCGGCTTTGCCGGTTACCTCTCGGGCATCCCTTCGAGCAACGCCGACAGCAACACCTCACCCAGCCGCTGATAGCCGAGCCGGGTGTAGTGGACGTGATCTTGCGACGCGTACGCGGGATCGCTGGCGGCCCACTGCACCATCGAAAGCGCGCCACCTTGGAACGCCACCAGATCGAAGAAGCCGCAACCGTGCTCGAGCGCGACGCGGTGCTGCACTTCGATCACGCGCGCGGTTCGGCTTCGATCTTCGAACACACGCTCTTCGACTTGCATCGGTCGGTCCGATGGACCGATCAACAGACAGGATGCCTCTGGCACCGTATCCCGCATGCGCTTGACCACCGCGCGAAGGTCACGCTCGTAGTCTTCGAGCGGCGATTCGTCGCCGCTTTCGTTGGTGCCATAGGCGAGCACGACGAGGTCGGGCTTCCGCCTGCGAAGGTGCTCCTGGTACACTGCCTCGTTCCAGAGCAGCTGATACCGCGCCCGCGAGCCGTTGATGCCGAGCGTATCGACGATTACGCCGGGCTGGTCGCGCTCGACCGCGAGGCCAAACAACCAGACCGGCTGCTTGCTCAACGTGCGAATTTCAAAGCGATGTGGGGCGTCGGGAACGCGAAAGGTGGCGTAGCCGGTCGAAGTCTTGGCCGCGCGCGTGGAAATGCGGCGCGCCTTTCGGCCGTCGATCAAGACGTCCATGTCACCGCCGCGGGGGTGCTTCATGTAGTACAACTCGAAGAGGCTCGCGGTTCGGCCGTGCTCGCCCTGCTCCGCCGTGTGCACCGAACCAAACGACCCGGGCCGTTTGCTCGTCATGGCGAGCCCGGCAAGGCCGACGCGCCCGACCTCCGAATCACCGACGCGAACGCGTACGGTTTCCCATCGATCGCCGTCGCTCTCGATGTTGATGTCGCGGTGCCGATAGGTGCGCCAGGGATGAACGGGAACCACAAAGCCGTGCCCGGCGTCGCCGTAACGTGCCTGGAGCTCTCGGCGGATATACCCGGTGAACAAATCGCTCGCGACGTGCGACGCGCCGTAGAAGACCAACCTGGCCTGCCCTTCGCCCGCCCCTGCCCGCCGCAGAGCTCGATGCAACGCCTCCATCGACCTGCCGTCGCGATCTTCGATCGCGATGTCGAGACCGAGCGCGTCATTCGGCGGCGGCTGCAAGAGCTTCGGCCCCATGCGCTGCCCCGAGCGAACGGCGTCGAGCACCCCGGTTCCATCGATCGCAGCGGGCGTCTTCGGAGACGCGTCGGCGGAGGTCGCAGAAGCGCCGTAGCCAAGCGTCCAAACGCTTGCCACCGCCACCCCAACCAGCACGATCGCCAACGGCGAGCCCCATAGATTCCCGAGCCGCAAGCCCCCACAATGGCGATCCGGCACGATCCAGTCAAATTGACGTGAAAACCCGAGAAAAGTCGGCCATGATGCGCGCCATGAAATCGCGCGAGCTGCTCCTGACGGCCGCCAAGTTCGAGGTCGCTCGCCTGAGGTTCGAGAGCCCCGACGGCGGTGAAATCATCCGAGACGTCGTCGAGCACCCGGGCGCGGCGGTTATCGTGCCCCAGTTAGACGACGGCCGCATCGTCTTGATACGCAATCACCGCAGAACCGTCGGCAAGGTCCTGTGGGAGCTTCCGGCCGGTACGCTCGATCCCGGCGAGGCTCCCGAGCAGTGCGCCGTGCGCGAGCTCGAGGAGGAGACAGGGTATCGCGCCGGTACCATCGTGCCCCTGACCGAGTTCTTCGCCTCCCCAGGCATCCTGAACGAACGCATGTACGGCTTTCTAGCGACTGAGCTCGAGGCAACCGCCCAGGCGCTCGACGACACCGAAGAGATCGAAGTCTTCCCTATTCCGCAGTGGCAAGCACGAGACATGCTCAAAGACGGGCACATCGAGGACGGCAAGACCATCGCCCTGCTCCTCTACTGGATGCACATCTACTCACCGTGAAATACCCGCCTGAGTATCGACGTCGATGGAACTGCTAACCCGCATTCAACACAACTGGATCGTCCTGCTGATTCCGCTGATCAGCGCGCTGGTCGGTTGGTTTACGAATGTGGTCGCCATCAAGATGATGTTCCATCCGGTCGAGTTCGTTGGCATTCCGCCTTATCTCGGCTGGCAAGGCGTGATCCCCGCCAACGCGCTTCGGCTCGCCAAAGTCTCGAACGCGCTGATCACGGGGAAGCTGTTGTCCCTGCGGCAGCTCTTCGACGAAACGTTCAACGCCGACTCGTTCGCCGGAAATATTGGCTCCGTCATCGACGAAGTGACGGAGCAGGTGATCGACGAGGTCGCAAACAAGCACGCCAAGCCGATGTGGGACAACGCGGGCGAGTTCATGCAGAGCACAGTGCGCGAGAAAGTGCGCGCCGAAGTGATCGAGGTCTCACGAGCGATCGCCATGGACATGGCGGATGACATCGACGACATCATGGACATCGAAAAGACCGTTCTCGAAGCCATGGATCGCCACAAAGCGCTCATGGGCGAGATGTTCTACGAAGTCGGCCGTAATGAGTTCAAGTTCATCGAGCGCTCGGGCCTCTACTTCGGCTTCCTGCTTGGCATCTTCCAGATGATCATTTGGGTCCTCTATCCCGCAGCCTGGCTCCTGCCTGCCGCCGGATTCTTCGTCGGCTATCTAACGAACTGGATCGCGATCAAATTGGTGTTCTCGCCGCGCGAGCCCGTGAAGATCGGCCCGATGACCGTGCAGGGTCTGTTTCACAAACGGCAAACCGAGGTCGCGGAAGCGTTCGGTCGAACGGTGGCAACGCGCGTGCTCAACGCGGACAACATCGTGGCCACGGTCATGAAGAGCGATGGCGCCATGCGGATGAACGAAATCATCGAGCATCGCGTCAGCGAGCTAATCGCGAAGTACGAGGCTCACCCGATGGCCAACCTGGTCTTGCCCGAAGAGAAGCGCCCTGCACTCCGGGCCGAGCTCCTCGAACGAATCAAAACCGAATGGCCGAGGCCCGGAGGGTTCTTTCACACTTTCGCCGGCGAGTCTGTGGACCTCCGAGGAGAGCTCGAACGCCGCATGAAAGCCCTCGATCGTGAAAGCTACGAAGGGGTGCTAAGGCCGGCGTTCCAGCAGGACGAGTGGAAGCTGATCGCCGCCGGGGCCGTGCTGGGCACCGTCGCCGGCGCCTTGCAGCTCGTCTACATCTTCGGCGAGGCCATGGAGCGGCTGAGCCGGTAGCCGGGTGGCGCTGGCCGATTGCTCGCTCAACGGCTAAACAGATGGTTGTGGAACAAACCGCAACCCTGCTCGTCTGCTGCCCGGATCGCAAAGGTCTCGTCGCAGCGCTTGCGCAAGTTCTCTATGGGCACGGCGCCAACATCCTCGACGCCGACCAGCATACCGACCCGGTTGCCGGCCAGTTCTTCCAGCGCATCAAGTTCGATCTCTCCGACCTCCACACCGACCGCACAAGCCTCGAGAAGGCGATTTCGGAGGTCGCTTCGCGCTTCTCGATGAGCTGGCGCATCGCGAATGGCCTCGGCCGCTCCAAGACTGCCATCTTCGTTTCGAAGTACGACCATTGTTTGTACGACTTACTGTTGCGGCAGCGCGCCGGTGAGCTGTCTACCGAGATCGCGATGGTCATCAGCAACCACCCGGACCTCGAGCCGGTGGCCGAGCAGTTCGGGATCCCGTTCCATCACTTGTCGATCACCAAAGAGACGAAGCGCGCACAAGAGAACAAAGCTCTCGAGCTCCTGCGGGCGGACGGCGTCGACTTGGTCGTACTCGCCCGGTACATGCAAATTCTCACCGATGATTTCCTGAGGAGCTACGAGGGTCAGGTC
>CAXMRM010000108.1:0-7771 GCA_964196015.1 uncultured Myxococcota bacterium | reverse complement strand
CGGCTGGATCTTATAGATCTTCAAGTGCTCGATGTCGTCGCCCATCGCTCTACTCCGTCGTCGCTTTGCCACCCTCATTCCGAAGGGCTTGATTGAGAGTGTGCCAGCCAAGCGTGGCGCACTTGACGCGCATCGGGAACTCGTGGACGCCGGCAAACACCGCAAGCTTGCCGAGCGCGTCCAGGTCGTCGGACCCCTCGTCGCTCGTGACCATGGTGTGGAACTTCGAGAACAGCTCTTCCACCTCGGGCAGCGTCTTGCCCTTGATCGCTTCGGTCATGGTGGAGCAGGACGCCTGCGAGATTGCACATCCCTGCCCGACAAACCCGACGTCGGTGATGGTCTCCCCGTCCAATTGCAGGCGAAGCGTGATCTTGTCGCCACACAATGGATTGTAACCGCGCCCTTCCCGGTTGTGCGGCTCGGGGAACCTGTGGTTCCGGGGGTTCTTGCCGTGATCGAGGATCACTTCTTGGTAAAGCTCGCGGAGGTCCATCAGCCAAACAGCTCCCGCACTTTTCGAAGGGCGGCTAGCAACGCGTCGACGTCATCGGTGGTGTTGTACATGCCCAGGGACGCGCGCGCAGTGGCAGCGATGCCGAAGTGCTCCATCACCGGCTGTGCGCAGTGGTGCCCGGTACGAATCGCCACGCCCTCCGAGTCGACGATCGTACCGATGTCGTGGGGGTGCGCCGACTCCATTACGAACGAAAGCACTGCCACCTTGCCCGGCGCGGTTCCGATCAGGCGCACACCAGACACCGACTCGAGCGCTTCGGTGGCGTAATGAAGCAGGGCGTTCTCGTGGTCGTGGACCGCCTGCTCATCGAACGACGCGAAGTAGTCGATCGCCGCACCGAGACCGATCGCGCCCGCGATGTTTGGCGTCCCCGCTTCGAACTTGTACGGCAGGTCGTTGTAGATCGTCTCGTCGAACGTGACCGACCGGATCATGTCGCCGCCGCCTTGGTACGGCGGCATGTCCTCGAGCAGCCGCTCCTTGCCATAGAGCACGCCGATCCCCGTCGGACCGTAGAGTTTGTGTCCGCTGAACGCGTAGAAATCACAGTCGAGCGCCTGCACGTCGACATCGACATGCGACACGGCCTGCGCGCCGTCGAGCAACACCACCGCACCCCGATCGTGCGCGAGCTCGATCAGGTCGGTAACCGGCAACACCGTGCCGAGCGCGTTCGAAACGTGCGCGAGCGCCACCAAGCGAGTGCGCTCGCCGAGCTGCTGCTCGAATGCCTCCCGCAGCACCTCGCCGCGATCGGTCATCGGCACGACAACGAGCTTCGCTCCCGTCTGCTGGCATAGTATCTGCCACGGCACGATGTTCGAGTGGTGCTCGAGCTCCGTCACCAGGACCTCGTCGCCTTCGCGGAGATAGGTGCGCCCCCAGCTCTGCGCGACGAGATTAATCGCCTCGGTCGTCCCACGGGTGAACACCAGCTCCGTCTTCTTCGCCGCGTTCATAAACGCGCAGACCTTTTCGCGTGCCTCTTCGTAACGGGCTGTCGCACGCTGCGAGAGCAGATGAACGGCTCGATGGATGTTGGCGCAGTCTCGAGCGTAGACGTCAGTAACCGCGTCGATCACCGACTGCGGCTTGAGAGACGTGGCCGCGCTGTCGAGATAGACGAGCGCTCTTCCATGCACTTCCTGATGAAGTGCTGGAAAGTCCTGTCGCACGCGCTGAACGTCGAACCCCGCAGGGCTCGAAGCCCCCGTGGGCGACACCTCGTTCACGCGACCCCCCGAACGTCGTCACCATTCGGAATCCGGGCGAGCAGGGCCTCGCGCATGCGCGTACGGGTTGGCTCATGGAGGACGCGATCGACGATCGACTCCAAAAAAGCGTACGTCAGCATCGCGTGCGCGAGGTCCTCGGGAATGCCCCGAGCACGCAGATAGAAGAGCTGGTCCTTGTCAAGCGCCCCGACGGTCGCCCCGTGGCTGCAGATCACGTCGTCCGCGTCGATCTCGAGGTGTGGCTTCGTGTGGACCGTCGCAGTGTCGGAAAGAAGCAGGTTTCGGTTCTCCTGGTGCGCCTCGGTCTTCTGAGCGTCGCGGTGAACGATGACGATGCCGTCGAATACCGCTGTGCCCTCCCCCGAGGCGATGCCGCGATACGTCTGCGCACTTCGGCAGTGCGAGGCCTGATGCTCGACCACGGTATGATGGTCGACGTGGTCTTGGCCCTCGACCAGATACGCACCGTCGAGCTGACACTCGGCGCCCTTGCCCTGCAGCAAGCATCGAACGTCGAAGCGCAGGAGGGCGCCACCCAAGGTCACGACCGTCGAGCGATAGCGGCTGTTGGCATCCTGGCGAACGTCCACCCGACCCACCTGCAAGCCCGCGTTCTCGTGAACGCGCACGTGGCTCATCTTCGCGTTGCGGCCGATCTCGACGTCGACAACCGAGTTGCTGAGCTGCGCGACCTCGTCGCCGGCATAGGTTTCGATGAGGGTCAGCTCGGCGTTGTCCCCCAGCGTGACGAGAACCCGTGGGTAGGCGACACCGGGATCGGACGACGTGGGAATCGCATGCGCGAGCTCGATTGGCGCCTCGACGACGGTGCCCGCCGGAACGTCGATCCAGAGGCCGTCGCCGAACAGCGCGGTATTGAGCGCGGCAAAGTGCGTCGGGGCACCGCCCAGGTCGAGTCGCCCTTCTAGAAGCTCGGGCTCGGTCTGCAGAACCTGCCTCAGACTACGAGCGGTCACCGCATCGGGCATCGACGAGACGAGCGATGGAACGCACCCGTCGCCCCGCGAAAACTCGGCATCGACGAGCGAGCGCACCGGCGTGAACCGCCATGTCTCGGTCCTCTTGTTGGGGAGACCCTGCTCCCGAAGCGCTCCGGCCGCGCGCCCGCGAAGCGCGCGCAACCACTCGGGCCCCGTGTCGAACGAAGTGGGAAGGCTCCCGAGGAGCGTCTGGCGGCTCGGGTCGGTCACTGCTGCTGCGCGTCCCGGACCTCGGTGTACCCCTCTTTTTCGAGCTGCTTGGCGAGGTCCTTATCTCCGGTTCGAACGATTCGACCGTCGATCAGCACGTGCACGACGTCCGGCACGATGTAATCGAGGAGCCGCTGATAGTGCGTGATGACCAGCATCGACCGCTCGGGGCCGCGCAACGCGTTCACGCCCTCGGCGACGACTTTGAGCGCGTCGATGTCGAGCCCCGAGTCCGTCTCGTCGAGCACCGCAAGCGACGGCTCAAGCAGGGCCATCTGGAAGATCTCGTTGCGCTTCTTCTCACCGCCGCTGAATCCGTCGTTCACCGCACGCTTGGTGAGCTCATCAGGTAACTGCACCAATGCGGCTTTCTCCTTTGAGAGCTTCATGAAGTCGATCGCGTCGAGCGGCTCTTCGCCGCGGTGCTTTCGAATCGCATTGAGCGCAGCTTTCAGGAAATAGATGTTGCTCACACCCGGAATGGCAACCGGATATTGAAAGCCGAGAAAGAGCCCCTCGGCAGCGCGCAACTCGGGCGGCATCTCGAGCAGGTCTTGGCCCTTGTAAAGCACCCGCCCCTTCGTGACCTCGTAGCCGTCACGACCCGCGAGCACGTACGCAAGCGTACTCTTGCCCGAGCCGTTCGGCCCCATGATCGCGTGCACTTGCCCCGCCCCGAGCTCGAGGTTGATCCCCTTGAGAATGGGCTTGCCGTCTATCTCGACGTGCAGGTCCTCGATCTTCAACATCAGCCGACTGCTCCTTCCAAGCTAACGCCGAGGAGCTTTTGCGCCTCGACTGCAAATTCCATCGGCAGCTCTTTCAACACTTTCTTGGCGAAGCCGTTGACGATGAGGCTCACCGCATCCTCCTCGGAAAGGCCACGCTGCCGGCAATAGAAGAGCTGGTCTTCCCCGATACGCGAGGTCGTTGCCTCGTGCTCGAGCTTCGATGTGCTGTTACGCACGTCGACATACGGCACCGTGTGAGCCCC
The DNA here is from genome assembly GCA_964196015.1 of uncultured Myxococcota bacterium. Classification (GTDB taxonomy): domain Bacteria; phylum Myxococcota_A; class Polyangia; order Polyangiales; family Houyiibacteriaceae; genus SG8-38. The sequence goes on along the minus strand of CAXMRM010000108.1, from coordinate 3,811 downwards.
GCACTTGTCGCCGATCAACAGCGAATCGCACTGGGTGTAGTTGCGGGCGTTGGTCGCGCCGCGGGAGATCTTCACGCCGCCGCGGTAGGTTTGCTGCCCGTGCCCTGCGCTGATTCCCTTGGAAATGATGGTGGATTTCGTGTTCTTGCCGAGGTGGATCATCTTGGTCCCGGTGTCGGCCTGCTGACGGTGGTTGCTCAGCGCCACCGAGTAGAACTCCCCGATCGAGTCGTCGCCCTTGAGAATGCAGCTCGGGTACTTCCACGTGATCGCCGAGCCCGTCTCGACCTGGGTCCAGCTGATCTTCGAACGCGCGCCTTCGCAAAGGCCGCGCTTGGTGACGAAGTTGAAGATGCCACCCTTCCCGTTCTCGTCGCCCGGATACCAGTTCTGCACCGTCGAGTACTTGATCTGAGCGTCCTTGTGCGCGACCAGCTCGACGACCGCAGCGTGAAGTTGGTTCTCGTCACGCATGGGCGCGGTGCAGCCCTCGAGGTAGCTCACGTAGCTCCCCTCGTCGGCGACGATGAGCGTCCGCTCGAACTGCCCGGTATTCGCAGCGTTGATTCGGAAGTACGTCGACAGCTCCATCGGGCAGCGCACGCCCTTTGGAATGTAGACAACCGAGCCATCACTAAAGACCGCGCTGTTGAGCGCAGCGAAAAAATTATCGGAGACCGGCACTACGGAGCCCAGGTACTTCTTGATGAGCTCCGGGTGTTCCCGTACTGCCTCGGAGAACGGCATGAAGATGACGCCGACCTCGGAGAGCTTGTCGCGGAACGTCGTGGCGACCGACACGCTGTCGAATACGGCATCGACCGCAACGCCCGCAAGGATCTCACGCTCGTGGAGCGGAATCCCGAGCTTTTCATAGGTCTCGAGGAGTTTTGGATCGACTTCGTCGAGGCTCTTAGGCGCATTCTCGTTCGTCTTGGGCGCGGCGTAGTAGCAGATGTCTTGGTAGTTGATCTCCGGGTAGCTGACCTTGGCCCAGGTAGGCTCCTTCATCTCGAGCCAGCGCCGGTACGCTTTGAGCCGCCACTGCAGAAGCCACTCGGGCTCCTGCTTCTTGGTCGAGATGAAGGCGACGATCTCTTCGCTCAAGCCGGGCGGCGCGTACTCCTGCTCGATGTCGGTGACGAAACCGGCGTCGTAACCCTTCTTGAGAATCTCATCGATCTGTTCGGTGGCTGCTGACATGAGTCACTCCAACTCAGTGGACGTCGTTGCTCCGCGGACCGGTCGCACGCATCCGCTCGGCGTCTTTGCCCGAGCGCGCGATCGACACGAGCTCCGCCGTGTCGGGGAAGGCCATGTCCGCCAGTGTGATTTCGGAAAGCGCCTTGTGGACCGCAACGTTGATGCGCTGCCAGTTGGCCCGCGCCCCGCAGTTGGTTTCGTACTCGCAAAACGAGTCGGCGGTCTCGTCCGAGCACTCCGTCACGGCGATCGGACCCTCGATGGCCTCGATCACTTCGTTCACGCCGATCTGCTCGGGCGGCCGGGCGAGCGCGTAACCACCCTTGGCGCCCCGCTGCGAAATGACGACCCCGGCGCGCGCCAGCTTCTTCAGAACCTTGCTCGCCGTCGGCTCCGGGATCTGGGTCTGGACCGCCAGGTCGCGGGCGGCGTGAGGCCCCTCCGCGGCGGCCAGGTGCGTAGCCAGCACGACTGCATAGTCGGTCATCTTTGAAATTCGCAGCATTTTCAGTAATTTACATACCGGACTGTTTCAGTCCTATATGGGGATCTAGAGTACGCCTGCCCGGGTGTCAAGGTTGGCCCATGTCCAAGACCTACGACACGATCAACGCCAAGCTCCGCACCTTCATCGACGAGCAAAAGATGTTCTTCGTCGCGACCGCGACGTTGACTCCGGGCGGGCACATCAACCTGTCTCCGAAAGGCCTCGCAGGCACATTCGCGGTCATCGACGATCGGACGATCGCGTACTTGGATCTCACGGGGAGCGGCGTCGAGACCATCGCGCACCTTCGGGACAACGGCCGGATCTGCGTCATGTTCTGCGCGTTCGACGGCCCGCCCCGAATCGTGCGTGTCCATGGGACCGGCGATGTGGTGGAGCCCAACGCCGAAGAGTTCGAAGATCTGAACGCACACTTCGACGACTACCCCGGGGTGCGCTCGATCATCCGAGTGCGTGCGAGCCGCATCAGTGACTCCTGCGGCTACGGCGTGCCGCTGTACGACCACAAAGGAGGGCGCGATCAACTTCAGCGCTGGGCCGACCGCAAAGGCAAAGATGGCATCGCGCAGTACCAGCGGGACAACAATACCGAAAGCCTCGACGGGCTACGGAGCTTCCTCGGGGACCATTAGCACCGGCACCTGCGCGATTCCGAGGCAGCGCGACGCGGTGCTGCCGAGCAGCAAGCGGCCCAACACCCCCTGCCTGTGCGTGCCCACGACCATGATGTCGGCGGCAACCATCTTCACCGCGTCGCACAGCGCATGGGAGGCATACTCGGCCGAAACGATCTGGTGGGCCTGTGCCTTGGGCGCGTGCTCTTCGATGTAGGCTGCGAGCTTCTCTCCCGCTTCGAGCTTGCTTTGGTCGCGCAAGACCTGGCGCCAGGTGCGCTCCTCGTCGGGTTTCTCATCGCCGCCAGCCGGGATGACGATGTTCGCAACGTGTAGCTCCCCGTCGACGCGCGCTGCCGCACGCTTCGCCCAAGAGACCGCTGCCGACGAGGATTCCGAGAAGTCGGTGCCGACGAACCACGTCGTACCGTGAAGGCCTTCCGGAATCGGCGCGTCGCCAGTCGCCACGAAGACAGGGCGATCCGCAGCGCGGATGACACGCTGCGCGGTCGAGCCGAGGACCAACTCGCTCACGCCCTTGCTGTCGACCGACCGCGAGCCACTCGACCCGTACGGACCGATGACGATCAGGAACGAGCCCTGTTCCTTCGCCAGCTCTGGGATGACACGCCACGGCCGTCCGCGGACGACCGACGCTTCGCACTCGACGCCGGCGGCAGCACAGCGTGCCTGCTCCTTGTGGAGCTCCGCTTCGAGCTCGCCTTCTTGCCGTGTCGAGTCTTCTTTGGCCTCCTCGGCAGCGGCTTCGAACTCGGGGGACTCGGGCCACCAGGACTCCGCATCGTCGAGGACGTGGACGAGGTCGAGCCGCACGCCAAACGCTTTGGCCGCCGCAACCGCAAGATCGACGGCTCGGGGGCCTGCAGAGGTCAGATCAGTTGCACAAAGGATGCTCGCTCCGGCCATGGGAAGAGCATAGATCAACACGTTGGAGGCGCACATGGTCGGCGCTAGGCTTACCTGGGCCGATGAGCGAAGCGCCGATTTACATGGACCACCAGGCGACGACCCCCGTCGACGAGCGGGTCCTCGCCGCGATGCTCCCCTACTTCGTGACCCGCTTCGGCAATGCCGCCAGCCGGACCCACGCGCACGGAAAGGCTGCGCGGGATGCAGTGGAGCTCGGGCGAGCCCTGGTCGCCGAACTGGTCGGCGCCAAGTCGGACGAGCTGATCTTCACCTCGGGGGCCACGGAAAGCGATAACTTAGCGATCCGCGGAGTGGCCCAGGCGCGCGTGAGGGAAGGGAAGCACATCGTGACGGTCCGGACCGAGCACAGGGCCGTGCTGGACACCTGCGCTGCGCTCGAGCGCGAAGGTTGGCGCGTCACCTGGCTCGAGGTCGATACGCAGGGGCTCATCTCAGCCGATGCGGTCGCCGACGCGCTCACAGACGAAACGGTGCTGGTGACGGTGATGCTCGCTAACAACGAAGTGGGCGTCGTTCAGGACCTTGCCGCGATAGG
>CAXMRM010000107.1:0-9910 GCA_964196015.1 uncultured Myxococcota bacterium | reverse complement strand
CCACCGAGTCAGAGAGTAGCACGACCCCAAAGAGACTATACTGGCGTAAATATAGAGCAAACATGACCAACTAGCTCATTCGGCGGATGCCCGGAACAGCGGGGCGGGGCGGGGGCGTTGACTGAAATAGTGCGGGTACTTCCCACACGCGATCCCCGCTCGGCTACACGACCAGATCATCCCAAAAAACCTTTTGAATTCTATTACTTGGCCCGGAGAAAGAAGTTGACAGCGGAGGAGCTCGGGCCTTAGTTTCCAGCCTTGGTGGGAACTTGTGGGATCAAGTGCCAATTGGCTGCTAACTAGGACGAGAGGGTTAGGTTGTTCCGAGGACGCTACGAGCACAGCATCGATGCCAAGGGCCGCACCTCTGTCCCATCTCGCTTCCGTGAGGTGATGACGGCGCAGGGCGACTCGAAGCTGGTGCTCACGACCGGGTTGGATACCTGTCTCGTGGCGTATCCGATGGCCGAGTGGCTGGCGTTCGAGAACCGGCTTTCCAAGCTTCCGCAGTTCGACGCGGACGTGGTCACGCTCAAGCGCATTTACGTGTCCGGCGCGGTCGAGTGTGAGGTCGACAGGGTGGGCCGGCTCTTGATCCCGGCGGGACTTCGCAAGCACGCTGGCCTCAAGCGCGACGCGCTATGGGCGGGGATGGGCAGCTACCTCGAGCTCTGGGCGAAAGAGAGCTTCGAGGATCTTCGCAAGGACGTTCTCAGTGATGAGGATCGCCGATTGGGGATCGCCAGACGGTTAGCGGAGCTCGGCTTGTGAGTGTGTTCGAGCACACCGCCGTCCTGCTCGATGAAGTTTTGGAGCAGCTCGCGCCGACAGCGGGTGGTGTCTACGCGGACGTGACGCTCGGCGGGGGAGGGCACGCGCGAGCGATCTTGGAGCACAGCGCGCCGGATGGCCGTTTGATCGGAACCGACCGCGACCCGGGCGCGCTCGAAGCTGCGGGCGCAGCGCTCGCCGAGTTCGGTGATCGCGTGACGCTTCGCAAGGCGCGCATTCGTGACATTCGGGAGGTCCTGAACTCGCTCGACATCGAGCACGTCGACGGCATCGTCGCCGACCTCGGAGTCAGCTCGGCTCAACTCGATCAACCACTGCGTGGTTTTGCGTTGGCTAAAGAGGGTCCGATCGACATGCGGATGGACCCGACCGAAGGAGAGACCGCACTGGATCTGATCGGGGGTTGCGACGCTGAAGAGCTCGCCAACGTGATTTACCGATATGGAGAGGAACGCCGTTCACGGAAAATCGCGCGATCGCTGCGCTGGGCGTACGAAGGAGGCGAGCTCGAAACCACAGCCGACCTCCGGCGCGCGGTGCATCGCGCAACGGGACCCCGTCGCGGGCGCATCGATCCGGCAACCAAGACCTTTCAGGCGCTGCGCATCGCGGTGAACGAAGAGCTCTCCGAGCTCGAGGCGTTGATCGAACAGCTGCCAAGCGTGCTGCGAATAGGCGGCGTCGTTGCAGTGATCAGCTTTCACTCTCTCGAGGACCGAATGGTGAAGCACGCGTTCCGAGACAGTGAGCATCTCTCCCCGTTGACCAAGCGCCCGATCATCGCTTCCGATACAGAGCGCGAAGATAACCGGAGGTCGCGTAGCGCTAAGCTTCGCGCCGCCCGTCGCGTCGAGGTGGCCGCATGAAGGGTCGCTTTCTACCGCTCTGGTGTGTTGCGGTGTTTGCGACAGCCGCGGCGTTCGTCGTTCACCTCGCCATCCGCTTCGAGACCGTTCGTCTCGGCTATGAAGTGAGCGAAGAGCGCGGACGGCAACATGAGCTCCTTCAAGATAGCCGCCTGCTTTCGATCGAGGCGGCGACGCTTCGCCAGAGCGGTCGCATCGAGACAATCGCACGCGGAAGCCTCGGCATGGAGGTGCCCAAGCCGACCCGTATCGTGACCATGAACGAGAAGCAGAAGCGCACGGCCGCGGGGAGGGTTCGGTGAAGAACCGGCGGCAGCGATGGTTTCGGGCGCGGATCGCGCTGCTCGGCGTGTGCGTGATGTGCATGGCGATCCTGGTCGTCGTCCGCGCTTTCCACGTTCAGATCGCAACCGGCGACCGCTTGCGCGAAATGGCCGAAGGCCAGCACCTTCGAGAGCTTCGGGTCTCTCCGCGACGCGGCGCGATTTACGATCGCCAGGGGGCCGAGCTAGCGGTGAGCGTGGATGTCGACAGCGTCTACGCCAATCCCCGCCGACTCAAAGCGATGGAGCAAGACCCAAGCACCGTTGCGAGGCGGATCGCGAAAATTCTCGACGTCGACCCGGAGCGGCTCGCAAAGCGACTGGCGGCCGACCGCTACTTCGTCTGGGTTGAGCGCCGAGTTACGCCCAATGAGGCCAAGCGCATCCGGCAGCTCGATGTCCCGGGCGTCGAGCTGACGACCGAGGCGCGTCGCTACTACCCGAACCGTCACCTCGCGGCTCATCTGTTGGGCTTTGCCGACATCGACGGAAGAGGCATCGAGGGAATCGAGCTTGCCTACGAGAAGCGGCTCCGTGGCTCGGATCGACGCGTCGAAGCGATCCGAGATCGTCGTGGCCACGTCGTCTTTGCGGACGACATGGAAGACGATCGGACGATGCAAGGGCAAAGCGTCGTCCTCACGATCGACAAAGCGATCCAGCACGTCGCAGAGCGAGAGCTCGCGTTGAGCGTGCGTACGTTCGAGGCGCGCGGCGGAAGCGTCGTGGTGATGGACCCCTCGACCGGCGAGATCCTGGCGCTGGCGAACTACCCGCCGTTCAACCCGAACGAACCGTCCAAACATCCCACGGCGCACCGACGTAACCGGGCGGTCGTCGATCGCTTCGAGCCAGGCTCGACCGTCAAACCGTTCACCGTTGCTGCAGCCCTGGCGGCCGGGGCGGTCAAACCCAATCAGTTGATCAATTGCGAGAATGGGGTCACGCGCATGGGCGGGCGCCTCCTTCACGACGCGCATCCGTACGAGTGGCTAACTCCCACGCAGATTCTCGCTTACTCCAGCAATATCGGTACTGCGAAGATCGCGATGGACCTCGGCAAGAAGGATCTTTACCGCGCGTTTCGTCGTTTCGGGTTCGGTGAGCCCACCGACCTCGACGTGCCGGGCGAAACGGCAGGAATCCTTCGCCACTACCGAAGCTGGTATGAGATCGATACCGCAGCCGTGTCGTTTGGTCAGGGCATGAGCGTGACGAACGTCCAGCTGGCGACGGCGATGAGCGCCATCGCCAATGGGGGCCGCTTGATGAAACCGATGCTTGTGCGCCGCATGACCGACGGGCACGGCGCGACCATCGAGGAGAACAATCCGCGGGTTCGGCGCCAGGTCGTTCCACGGCGCGTTGCCAAGCTCGTGGGACAAATGCTCACAGCGGTGACCGAGCCGGGGGGCACCGCGGTTGAAGCGGGAGTCGACGGCTACATCGTCGCAGGCAAGACCGGCACGGCACAGAAAGCGGACTACGTCCACGGCGGTTACGCCAAGGACAAATGGCTGGCGTCCTTCGTCGGATTCGCGCCGGCGGATCGGCCCGCGGTGGTGATTTCGGTCGTCATCGATGAGCCGGTGATCGCTCACTACGGGGGCACTGTCGCGGGTCCGGTCTTCCGACGCATCGCCGAAGTCACGCTGCGCCATATGGGGATCGCGCCCGAAGGCAGGCAAGCGGTTTTGGCGAAGAAGAAGGAGCGGCAAATCACCGTGGCCGAGGCGGCGCCCGCTTCTGAGGCGGAAGCCGTCGAAAAGGGCGAGAGCGCCGTTCCGGATCTGCGGTCGCTTCCGCTGCGGCAGGCCGTCATCGCGCTGCACGCCCAGTCGTTGGTAGCCGAGGTCAAGGGCTCCGGCGTGGTGGTCGCGCAGGATCCCGCGCCGGGCAAAGCGGTTTCCCACGGGGCCGTGGTTCGACTCCAGCTGGAGCGGCGGCGCTTCGACGACGAGGTTGCTGCTCCGAAGGGGCGCTCCGAGACACTGGCAGCGGCGGCATCCCGGAGGCCGCATGCGCCCTGAATCGACAGAAGGCATGACACTCGAGCAACTCCAGAGCTGTGGTGTCGAAGGCCGGATCACGGGTTCGGTGACCCAGGCCGTGTGCGGCGTGCAGCACGACTCGCGCCAGGTGACGGGCGGAGACCTATTCGTGGCGGTGCCCGGAGAAACCCACGATGGAGTCAGCTTCGTCGGTGACGCGTTGGCGCGAGGTGCCGTCGCCGTGATGGCTGAGCAGCAGCTGGCCTACGACGTTCCTCAGATCACCGTGCCGGACGCGCGGATGGGGCTTGGGCGTGCCGCCGAGCTGGTGTACGGCGCACCGACCAGCGTCCTGCACACCGTCGGGATCACGGGCACTAATGGCAAGACCACGACGGCGTATCTGTTGAAACACGCGATCGAAGGGGTATCCGCCAAGCCCGCACTAGTCGGGACGACGGGGCTCGTCGCCGCCGGAGCCGAGCGCCCGTCGCCTCATACGACGCCGGAAGGCGACGATATCTCGCGCTTCGCGCGGCAAGCGCTCGACGACGGGGCGACGCACCTCGTGCTCGAGGTGTCGAGTCACGGCCTTGCGATGCATCGGGCCGACGCCCTCGATTTCGAGGTCGCCGCGTTCACGAACCTCTCCCGTGACCACCTGGATTTCCACCAAAGCATGGAACGCTACGGCGAGGCCAAGGCGCGCCTCTTCACCGAGCTCGCACCCAAGCGTGCCGTCATCCACGTCGATGACCCCTTCGGCGCCGAGCTTGCGGCCCGCGTGTCCGTTCCTGTCATCCGCTGCTCGCGCCGTCCGGGAAGCGATGCTGAGATCGTCGCGACCCAATGGTCGGTGACGCGCGCCGGGATCCGTGCCGAGGTCGAGACGCCGGCGGGGGCGATCGAGCTCCGCAGCCCCATGCTTGGCGAGCACAATCTCGAAAACCTGCTCGTGGCGCTCGGTTGCGCGTACGCGCTAGGTCTGGATTTGAACGCGGTTGCGAAGGCTTGGGAGTCTGCGGGCGGAAGCCCTGGGCGGCTCGAACGGATCGCGCACCCCGGAGATGTCGCGGTGCTCGTGGACTACGCGCACACGCCCGACGCGCTGTGCCGGGTCCTCGAAACCATGCGCGCGGTGACGCCGAACCGGTTGATCGTGGTGTTTGGCGCAGGCGGCGACCGCGACAAAGGGAAGCGGCCGGAGATGGGCCGCGTGGGCTCGCAAGGCGCGGACCTCTGCGTGCTGACGAGTGACAATCCGCGAAGCGAAGACCCTCAGCGCATCCTCGAAGAAGTCGAAGCTGGTGCCAGGCAAGCAGGTGGCACGCGCATTGCACCGAGTGAGCTCGCCGGCGCGAGCCGAGGTTACTGCACGCTAATCGATCGCAAAGAGGCGATCTCAACGGCCATCCGAGCGGCCAGCGTCGGCGACACCGTGCTATTGGCTGGCAAGGGCCACGAGACCTACCAGTTCATCGGGACCGAGCGAATGCACTTCGACGATCGCGAAGAAGCCCGGGCGGCGATCGCCGGCGTGGCGGGAGGGGCATGATGGCGACCCGGATTCCCGCCAATCAAGCCCGATTCCGCCGAGACGACGTCATTTCGGCCACGGGGGGCAGCACGGGCGGGGCGCCCTGGGAGAGCGTTTGCGGCGTCGTGACGGACTCCCGTGCAATCCAGCCCGGCAATCTGTTCGTGGCGCTTCGCGGTGAGCGGTTCGACGCACATGAATTCGCCGCGCAGGCAGCGGATGCGGGCGCGGCTGCGGTGATGGTGGAGCGTGGAACCTGGCTTCCCGAGTACGTGAGCGCGGTGGAGGTCGACGACACGCTAGTCGCGCTCGGTGACCTTGCAAGGGCCCACCGTGACGCGTGGCATGGAAAGGTGATCGGCATCACGGGCTCCGTCGGCAAGACCACCACGAAAGACCTCACGGCCGCCGCGCTGCAATCAGCGGGTCACCGGGTGCTCAAGACCAGAGGCAACCTCAACAATCGTATCGGCGTTCCCATGACGCTCTTTGAGCTCGACGCGACAGTCAGCACCGCGGTCATCGAGATGGGAACGAGCGAGCCTGGAGAGATAGCGCGATTGGCCGAGATCGCGGCGCCCGACGTGGGCATCGTCACGCGCGCAAGCCTGGCGCACAGCGAAGGACTCGGTTCGGTGGAAGCAGTGGCCGATGAGAAAGTAGCGCTCTTACATGCGCTTGCGCAGGATGGTGTGGCTGTCGTCTATGGCGACGACCCTCCGCTGAAGAAGCGCGCGTCCGTGGTGCGCGCCAAGCGCAAGCTCTTCTATGGGCGCACAGCAGGTAACGACGTGCGCGTCATCGACTGGGATGTCGATGCGGACGGCACCAGGGCCCGGTTCCAGGTTCGCGGCCAGGACGTCGAAATCGCGATGGGCTTGTTGGGGGAGGGTGCTGTTCTCAACGCGGCGGGCACCCTCGCGATCGCGCTCGGGTTGGAAGTGTCGCTCGAGGATGCCGCTCGCGGAATGGCCGGGGTTGCGCCTTCGCCCGGCCGCCTACAGCTTCGATCGGGTAGCGGTGACCGCCTCATCATCGACGATTCGTACAACGCCAACCCCGCCTCCATGGAGGTCGCGCTGAACGCAGCGCGTGCGATCGCTGACAAGCGTGAAGCGCCACTGGTCGCGGTCCTCGGTGACATGAAGGAGCTCGGAGCGCACAGCGAGGAGGCGCACCGAAAGGTCGGCGAGCTCGTCTCGGACGCTGGCATGTTTCTGTTCGTCGGCTGCGGTGAGGCCATGCACGAGGCCGTAGCGACCGCAAATGCTCGCGGCGCCGACACGCTTTGGTTCCAGGATGCGGCCGAATGTGGAGAGCTTGCCGAGCGGCTCCCCTTACATGCCGTCGTTCTGGTGAAGGGCTCACGGTCGATGGAGATGGAACGCGTGATCACTCCGATCCTCGAGGGAGAGCAACGATGATCTACTACTTGCTCTACCCGCTGCACACACACGAGTCCTTGTCGTTTCTAAACGTCCTCCGTTACGTGCCGTTCCGTTTCCTCATGGCGACGATGACGTCGCTCTTGCTGACCTTCGGACTCTATCCCTGGTTCATTCGCCGTTTGCAGCGCAAGCAGATCGGGCAAGTCATTCGTGCGGAAGGCCCAGAGACGCACTTCGCCAAGGCCGGCACGCCGACGATGGGCGGCGCCCTCATGTTGCCCGCGCTGGTCCTGTCCACCGTGTTGTGGGCTGACCCTTCGAACTCGATGGTATGGGTCGTGACCCTGATCACAGTGGCCTATGGTGTCGTCGGCTACATCGACGATGCGTCCAAGATTCGGACGCGTTCGACCGGTGGTCTCTCAGGTCGCTACAAGCTTCTTCTGCAGTTCGGCACGGCCATCCTGGTGTGCAGCTGGCTCTACTACGGCGAGGCGGGCCTTCCGAGCGATTGGCTCGAGATCCGTCACAGGCTCGCAGCTCCGTTCTTCGCGTTTTCAAAGTATCCGATCGACCTGCCGCCCTGGCTCTACGTCATTTTCTCGTCTTTCGTCATCGTTGGTACATCCAACGCCGTGAATCTGACGGATGGCCTCGACGGCCTGGCGATCGGCCCCGTCATGATCTCGGCAGGTACGTACGCAATCCTTGCATACCTCGCGGGCCTGACGTTGTTCGGCAACGTGGTCGCCGGGTACCTCGACATCCCTCACATCGAGAGCGCGGGCGAGCTCAGCATCTTCGCAGCGTCGATGGTTGGCGTCGGGTTCGGTTTCCTTTGGTACAACACGTATCCCGCCCAGGTCTTCATGGGCGACGTCGGCTCGCTCGCCCTCGGTGGCGGTCTCGGAGCGCTGGCAGTTCTCACCAAGAACGAGTTCCTTTCGGTCATTCTCGGTGGCATCTTCGTCGTCGAGGCGGTGAGCGTGATCCTGCAGGTCGGTTACTTCCGCCTCACGGGCAAGCGCATCTTCCTGATGGCGCCCATTCACCACCATTTCGAGAAAATGGGTTGGCCCGAGCCCCGGGTCATCGTCCGATTCTGGATCATCGCGATCATGCTGGCCGTGTTCAGCCTAGCCACGCTGAAGTTGAGGTGATCGTGGAGCTCTCTGGGAACAAGACGATGGTGGTCGGGCTCGGGGAGACCGGGTTGGCTGTCGTACGCTTTGTGACAGAGCGCGGTGCGCGCGTCCGGGTCAACGACCGACGCGACGCGCAAGCACTCGGCGTTGCGGCAACCGAAGCTGAGGCCCTCGGCGCGGAGCTCGTACTGGGCGGCCATCCTGACAGCGCGTTCCAGGACTTGGACCTCATCGTGGTGTCGCCGGGGGTGCCACCACTCGCGCAGCTCGACGAAGCCGAGCAGCGCGGCGTGCCCGTCGTGGGCGAGGTGGAACTCGCCGCGCGCTTCATCGAGGCGCCGGTCGTCGCGATCACCGGAACCAACGGAAAGAGCACCGTGACGACCTTGATCGGAGAGATGTGCCGCCACCTCGGACGCCCCGTATTCATCGGAGGCAACCTGGGCCGCCCGATGATCGAGGCCGCAGGAACCGATGCCGGGGCGCAGGGCGGTCTCGTCATCGTCGAGCTCTCGAGCTTCCAGCTGGAACGGGTGTCGCAGATGAAGGCCCACGTCGCGATCTTGCTCAACATCACCCCCGACCACCTCGACCGCTACCCTTCGTTCCAAGCGTATGCGGCCGCCAAGGCCCGTATCTTCGAGCGGCAGGGCGCCGAGGACTTCGCGGTTCTTCCAGCCGACGCTCCCGATCTTCGCGAGCTCACCAAGAACGACGGCACCGTCGTCTCGTTCGGTGGCCAGGACGGTGATGTTCGGCTGGTCGACGCGGTGCTGATCGACACGCAAAGCTCCCTTCGGGTTCCAGTTGCGGAGCTGAGGATTCGAGGTTCGCACAACGTGTCGAACGCCTGCGCCGCCGCCCTCGCGGCACGTTTGCTAGGCGTTCGCGACGATGACATCGGCTCGGTTCTCCGTGAGTTCAAAGGTCTGGCTCATCGCATGCAATACGTTCGCTCGGTCGACGGCGTCGAGTACATCGACGATTCCAAGGCCACCAACGTCGGCGCGGCGGTGGCGTCAATCGACGGGCTGACGGGGTCGAAAGGTAAGATCGTTCTGATCGCGGGCGGCGTCGACAAGGGTGGCAGCTATCAGCCGCTTCGGCAGCGCTTGGCCGAGGAGGGACGAGCGGCCGTCGTCCTCGGAGAAGCAGCGTCGTTGTTGGAGCGCGCGTTCGCAGGCTCTTCCATCGAGCTCCGCCGCGCGACCTCGATGAGCGATGCGGTTACGCAGGCCGCGGCGCTAGCCCGCCCTGGAGACACCGTGCTCCTGGCGCCGGCCTGCTCGAGCTTCGACATGTTCCGCTCGTACGCCGAGCGCGGAGACCACTTCCAACGAGCCGTCGAAACCCTCGGAGAGCAGTCATGACACGTGCCTCGAAGCCCGCAGCTGCGATGGAGCCAGGCCCCCTCGACGTCACGCTCGCGGCCACGCTCGTCGGCTTGATCGCGTTCGGCGTAGTGATGGTTTACAGCGCGAGCGCGGTCTACGCGAGCAACATGTTCGGCAACGGATACCACTTCCTGATCCGACAGACGGTCTTTGCAGCCCTCGCGTTCGTCGTCCTCATCATCTGCACCCGCGTCAATATCACCTTGCTCCGGCGCTCGACGTATCCGGTCTTGTTGATCGCAGTCTTGCTGATGATCGCGGTCGCCCTCGGCTTCGGTCGGAGTGCGGGCGGCGCAAGCCGCTGGCTCGCTCTGGGCCCGGTCAACGTGCAGCCTGCGGAGCTCGCCAAGCTCGCCATGATCCTGTGGCTCGCGCATTCATTGGCGAAGAAGGCGGATCGAGTCCGAACGTTCTCGATCGGGTTCTTGCCGCACGTGCTCGTTGCTGGCCTGCTGATGCTGCTGTGCCTCG
>CAXMRM010000106.1:0-4693 GCA_964196015.1 uncultured Myxococcota bacterium | reverse complement strand
GCATCTGCCAGCGAGCACATGATCTCGTCCGAGGGGATGCCCGTCTTCACGAGATTGACGATGTCGGTCTCTGCGAAAACGCCGCACTTGGCTGCGACGTGATGAAGCTGTTGGTCGTCGAAGTGCAGGTTCAGGGTCTCTTCGGAGGGCATGCCGACTTTGATCATGCACTTGTCGATCGTGGCGCCCGTGCCCGACGCGCACTTGTCGTTCATTGACGCGATCGCGGTCTTGTCGCCGGTTTCCTTGTTCTCTTTGAAGATGATGATCTTCGCGTCTTGCCCGCCGAGCTCGACGACGGAGCCGGCATCGGGGTGGAGCGTCTCGACCGCGAGCGTGACCGAGTTCACCTCTTGGACGAACTTGGCGCCGAGGGGTTCCTCGAGGGACGAAGCGCCGGACCCGGTGATGAACGTCCGAACGTCCTGGCAATCGCGCTCCTTCAGGACTGCCTCGATACGCACCATGAAGTCGAGGACACACTCGGCCTGCTTGGTGTGGTGCCGCTGGTAGTCACTCCAGATGATGTCCTTGGTCTCGGGATCGACGACGACCGCTTTCACAGTCGTGGACCCTACATCCAAACCTACTATCGCTCTGTGCATCGGAACGCTTCTACCCTTCCCTCGCGAGGTGGGTGAGTTAAACATAAGCCTCGACGAAAGTCACGCGGCTTCACTTGCAAATCGGTGACGCCGACGTCACACCTCGCACTGCGGGCGGCAAGGTCGTATAGGCCGCCGCGGAGGACTCAATGAGCAAGGCGTTGATCATTGGCGCGGGGGGCGTGGGGGGCGTCGTCACCCACAAATGCGCGGACGATAGAGACACGTTTTCCGAGATCGTTCTTGCCAGCCGAACGCTGTCGCGTTGCGAACGGATTCAGAAACAAGTGCGCGAGCTGCGAGGCTGTGAAATCGAAATCGCCCAAGTGGATGCGGATGACGTCGCACAGACAGTCGCCCTGATCAAACGAGTGCAACCGGCCCTCGTGATCAACGTCGCGCTCCCCTATCAAGACCTGCCCCTGATGGATGCCTGTCTGGAGGCCGGCGTCGACTATCTCGACACCGCCAACTACGAGCCGCCGGACGAGGCGAAGTTCGAATACAAATGGCAGTGGGCGTACCAGGAGCGCTTCGAATCGGCCGGAACCATGGCCTTGTTGGGCTCTGGCTTCGACCCGGGGGTAACCAACATCTTCTGCGCCTACGCCCAGAAGAACCTGTTCGATGAGATCGACTACATCGACATCCTCGACTGTAACGGTGGCGATCATGGCCACCCTTTTGCGACCAACTTCAACCCCGAGATCAACATCCGTGAGATCACCCAGCGCGGCCGCTATTGGCAGAACGGCGAATGGGTGGAAATCGACTCGATGTCGCAGTCGCGCATGTTCGATTTCCCCGAAGTCGGCGAGCGCAAGGCATACCTGCTCTATCACGAAGAGCTCGAGTCGCTCGTGAAGCACATCGATGGCCTCAAGCGCATTCGTTTTTGGATGACGTTCGGGGACGAGTATCTGACGCATCTTCGCGTGCTTCAAAACGTCGGCATGACTCGCATCGATCCGATCGAATACGAAGGCCGCGAGATCGTGCCGATTCAGTTCTTGAAGGCGTTGCTCCCCGACCCGTCGACGCTCGGCGAGAACTACACGGGCAAGACCAGCATCGGTTGCTTGATCGAGGGCCGGAAGAACGGAGAGTCGCGGAAGGTATTCATCTACAACGTGTGCGACCACGAAGAATCTTGGAAGGAAGTCCGCGCCCAGGCGGTCTCGTACACGACCGGCGTCCCGACGATGGTTGGCGCCAAGATGATGCTGACCAAGCAGTGGCGCGGCACCGGCGTCTTCAATGTCGAGCAGTTCGATCCCGAGCCGTTCCTAGAAGAGCTTGCCGTGCGTGGGCTTCCTTGGCACGTGAAGGAGATGTAGTGCTCCCCTGCGACCAGCTCGATCCGAGTCGAGTCGATTCGCCGGCGTACGTGATCGACGTTGCCGCGTTGGAGCGCAACTTGGACCTATTGGCGCATGCACGACGCGCGGCCGGCTGCGGGATTCTGCTCGCGCTCAAAGGCTTCGCAGCCTGGTCGACGTTCCCGCTCGTAGGGAAGTACCTGGACGGCGTGGCTGCAAGCGGGCCCGACGAGGCGAGGCTCGGTGCACAAGAGCTGGGCAAGCAAGTCCATACCTATTGCCCCGCCTTCGACGAGGCGTCGCTTCGGGAGACCATTCGCTACTCCGATCACGTCGTCTTCAATTCACCATCGCAAATCGATCGCTTCCGGTCGATCATCGATGAACACGCGCCCGGCACGAGCTTCGGCCTGCGCATCAACCCGGAACATTCCGAAGTCGACGTCGCACTTTACGACCCTTGCGCGCCCGGGTCGCGGCTCGGCACGACCAAAAGCGCGCTCGTCAAAGCCAATCTCGTGGGAATCGAAGGCCTGCACTTCCATACTCTGTGCGAGCTCGGCGCCGACGCGCTTCAACGAACGCTCGCTGTCATCGAGGACCGCTTTGCGCCCTGGTTGGACCAGGCCAAGTGGGTGAACTTCGGCGGTGGCCACCACATCACGAAGCCCGACTACGACGTAGGTCTGTTGGTCGACTTGATCCGTGACTTCAAGCGGCAACACCGAGTCGAAGTGTTCCTCGAGCCTGGAGAGGCGATCGGGCTGAACGCGGGCGTGCTGGTCGCGTCGGTGCTGGACATCGTCGAAAACGACGGCGCGATCGCCATCCTCGATACCTCCGCAACCGCCCACATGCCGGACGTCCTGGAGATGCCCTACCGCCCGCAGATTCGGAATGCCTCCGAGCCCGGAAAGCTCGCCCACAGCTACCGGCTCGGCGGCCTCAGCTGTCTCGCGGGCGACGTGTTCGGGGAGTACTCCTTCGCCAAGCCCTTGAAGGTTGGCGAGCGGCTGATCTTCGAAGACATGGCCCACTACACGATGGTCAAGACCAGCACGTTCAACGGCGTCCGGCTGCCGTCGATCGCACTGTACGACCCTCGTGACGACTCCTATCGCGTACAACGGTGCTTTGGTTACGAGGACTACCGAAACCGCCTCTCTTGAGGCTTGAACTTCGATCCAAAGCCGTAAGACTCAGGACAATGGACGCCTTCTCGGATTTCACTGCTTACGCGAAGGAAACGGGCTCACGCCTGAGCGACCAACCGCTGCTCTGCGAGAAGACGCGACGCTTGGACGCCACACGGCAAGAGCTGTTCAACTACGTCACCGACTTCGATCGATCGAGCGAATGGATCGCCGGTGCCAGGAAGAGCTGGACGGACAACAGCCGCGCCGAGACCCCTGGCCAAGTAGGCGCAGTGCGGATGATCAAGAGCGCCACGGGCGAACCCATACGAGAAGTGGTGAAGGCTTATGAAGCGCCGCGTATGCTCGCCTACGCCGCTGGCGACGCTGCTTTCTTGGGGCTCTGCACCGACCACCTCGGGGTGATGACTTGCGAGCCACATCCCCATGGCGGGACGGTGGTCTGCTGGCTCGCGTACGGGCGGCTTGCCAAACATCCGTTCAAGGCCTGGGCGGGCAAAAAGCTGTTCCAAGTCGCGCTCGGCAAAGGTATGAAGAACCTGGAGCGAAAGTTTCCGCCTCGCTGAGCGCATGAAGCTCATCCGTAGCAACCGAACCGAGAACCTAGCGGATGCCCTCGCTTCGCTGGTCCGCGACGAGCCTCTTGGGCCCTTCGAACAGGAGGCGATCGTCGTCCAGAGCCGCGGTATGGAGCGGTGGCTCACGCTCGCCTTAGCCGAGCGACTCGGCATCTGGAGCAATCCGTCTTTTCCTTTTCCGCGATCCGTCATCGAGCGGGTCCTCGATAGCCTCTCGCAGGGGCCTTCCGAAGAGGCCAAGGCGTACGACCCCGGCCGCTTGAAGTGGACGATCGCCGAGCTGCTGCGCGAGTCTGCCCCGGCGGAACTGAAGGCCTATCTGGGCGACCCTTCGGATGCCGACCGCGTGCTCAGGCTCGCAGCCAGTGTGTCTACAGTGTTCGACCGATACGTCGTGTATCGCCCGAAACTCTTGAAGCGATGGGCGGAGGGCGAGGAGACGCGTTGGCAGGCTGAGCTCTGGCGCCGTGTCGTAGAGCGGCTCGGCCCGCACGACCTCGCGTCGCGTATCGACCAGGCACTGTCTGCGCTGCGCTCTAAGCAAGCGATCGAGGGCATCGGCTTCAAGCGCCTCCACCTGTTCTCGCTCGAGACCTTGCCCCCGTTGTTCCTGGAGCTCTTTAGTGTGCTGTCGCAGACGATCCCGACGGCCTTGTACTTGCTCGAGCCCTCTTCGGAATACGTGTCCGATATAGATCCGACATCGCAACTTGCCGCGGCCATAGACGCCGCCCCGGGCGATGGTCACCAGCTGCTCTCAAATCTGGGGCGCCTTGCAAGGGACTTTCAACAGCTCCTGTTGGCCGTCGACGAGGCGGTTCATCACGAAGCCGACCTCTTCGAAGCACCGGTCCGCCAGAATCTGCTCAACTCACTGCAAGCAGACATCCTCGCGTTCCGAAGCCCAGCCGAAGACGGCGCGCGTCAAACGGTTGAGACGTCGGATCGCTCGATCTCGATCCACGCGTGCACTGGACCGATGCGCGAGGTGCAGGTGCTTCACGACCTGGTTAGAACCGCGCTCGAAGACGACCGAT
>CAXMRM010000105.1:0-7271 GCA_964196015.1 uncultured Myxococcota bacterium | reverse complement strand
CACTGCCCAGTCGTCAACCCGCGCGTGAGCCCAAAACTCAGCACGTCAAACGCTTGGCGCACACCCGCAACCACCGGCTCCGAGAGGTCGACCATCAAGGTGTCGAACGATTGCAAGGTGTGATCGATCCGGGCCGTATCGCCTGGCGCGATCTTGCCTTTCATTACCGCGGGCGTGAGCGCGCGCAGCAACTCCACGTCCTGTGGGCGAAGGATTTTCATGCCGGACGCCGGCCCACTGGACGTGCAGCCCGATAGCGTTGCGCCGGCACTCATCGTCGATAGCGCGGCGGCGCCGGCCATGGACAGCTTCAGGAAATCGCGTCGATCGGTTTGCATTGGAGCGGCCAGTGTACCCACAGACGCTGGTCCATCGTCCAGCACAAAACACACTTTCACGCGTGTGGGCTGCGGACGACGTACTCACTCATCGTGACGCTCGTGATCTTCCAGATCGGGAGAAAGGCGGCGACGCTCTGCATCATGATCGCCATGTTGGTGAGGAGCTCGAATCGATTGCGGGCGCCGTAGAAGACGAAGGGGTTCGTCATGTGCGCCGGAGATGGCCAAGATTCCTCGACAATCCCTTCGTAGGGAGGGGCCCCCGGCGTCAGCACCTCATCGACCACGTTTCGCACATAGCGGCTCCGAGGCTGCATCTTCTCCGACATCGGCCCCTGACGATTGAACCAGTGCCGCATCCAGCGATCCTTGGGGATGCGTTTCGGTCGCTCCAGAGGGGTGACCGAGATGACGTAAGGCGAACGCTGTCCATCGGGCCAGTCACGGGGTGCGCCGTGCTCGTTGCCGCCGTAGTCGGTGTAAAGATGCTCTCGGACTCGGTAACCGGCGATGTCGAAGTCCGCGTCGCGCAAGATCCCCTCGAGGGTGCCACGCACGTCCAGGTTCTCCACCCAGACGCTCACCTCGGCAACGAATGGACGCGTGAGCTTCGTGGTCGGCGTCGGAGACGGCACCGTGGCGAGGTCGTCATCGATGTTCATCAGCAGATACCGCGCGCCCGATTCAAGGAGCTTCGGTGCGCACCGCTCGAGCAACGTGATGCGGCGGTCCGCTGGTTGCATTGGCTGGCGCGGCCAGAGCAAATAGATGAGCTTGATCATTGCGCAGCCTTCAAGCGGTCGTGCGTCGCGCGAAATTCATGCATCAGCTTGGGGATGCCCTCCGCCGCGCTCGTTCGCGGCTCGTAACCGAGGTGTGCGCGCGCCTTGTCCACACGAAACGACGCATCACGACAGACGGACAGCACTCCTCGCCGCGTGAGCATTGGAAAGGGCCCTCCGAAGTAGTGCGCCACCTCTCCCAGATACGCGAACGCGTACGCCAGCAGGCGCGGAATGTGGACCTTCGGCCAGGAGTACCCGAGCGCT
The DNA here is from genome assembly GCA_964196015.1 of uncultured Myxococcota bacterium. Lineage (GTDB taxonomy): Bacteria > Myxococcota_A > Polyangia > Polyangiales > Houyiibacteriaceae > SG8-38. The sequence goes on along the minus strand of CAXMRM010000105.1, from coordinate 5,881 downwards.
TCGACGATTGGGCGATACCAAACGACCGGGTTGATCGGCTCGTCGTCGCTCACGAAATACGCCTCGCCGCCGACGAGATCGGCGTCATCGGTCAGCTTCTGAGCCAGCAGGAAGTGCACGTCGACGACCGAATCGACGTGCACGTTGTCGGTCACCGAGGTGCCATCGCCAATCGTGGCCTTGAACTGACCGCGGGCCAGGTGCTCGAGGAAGTCCCGCACCATCATCGCGCCCTCCCCTGGGCCCCAAACGCCGCCGGGGCGAACCGCGGCAGTGCGCAGGCCCCTGGGGTCGTCGGCTTCGAGCACCAGCTTTTCGGCCTGACTCTTGGTCTGCGAGTAGAGGTCCGGCAGGCCGTCGGTTCCGACGTAGGGGGCGGTCTCGTCTCCTTCGCGAATCGGGGCGTCCACTGCCACGGTGATCGAGCTGGTGAAGATGAGCTTCTTCACGCCGGCGGCTTGGCACGCGCGAATGACGCATTCGGTTCCGTGAACGTTGACGCCATACACCTGCGTGCGAACGCTCGGGCGCGCAAGGGTCAGAGTGTTGATGATGGCGGCGGTGTGAAACACGGTGTCCACGCCTTCGCACGCCGGGCCGACGTCGCTCATTCGGCGTATGTCCCCGACGATGCTCTTCACGCGGGGATCGCCCTGAAACGGCGTGAGATCGAGCGCACGGACCTCAGCGCCGAGCTCCAACAAGCGACGGACGAGGTGCTTGCCTATGTAACCATTGCCGCCGGTCACCAGGCAGACGGGACCGACTTGATTCGGATCGACGGGCAGCTCCATGAGTCGCTGCCGACCTTGCACCGGCGTGCTAGCTTGCGCAATCCAGATGAGCAGCCTGACGCCACTCGTAGTCGAAGACATCGAAGGCGCGCAGTGGGACGACGTCGCAGACCTGGTCGTGGTGGGCCTAGGTGCGGCGGGCATCACGGCCGCCATCGAAGCGCGTGAACGCGGCGCCGACGTCCTTCTCTTGGACCGCTTCGAAGGAGGCGGTGCGACCGCAATCAGCGGAGGTGTGTTTTACGCCGGCGGCGGCACCCACATCCAAGAAGAAGCTGGTGTCGAGGACACGGTGGAAAACATGTACCGTTATCTGTCGATGGAGGTGCAGAACGCGGTTTCCGACGAAACCCTACGCGACTTCTGCGAAACGAGCGCGGCAAACGTGAAGTGGCTGACCGACCGAGGCGTCCCATTCTTGGGCAACCTCTGTCCCGTCAAAACATCCTATCCGACCAACGAGTACCATCTCTACTACTCAGGGAACGAAACCTTCCCTCCCTACAGTGAGCACGCGAAGCCGGCGCAGAGAGGCCATCGGGCCGATGGCGGGGCATTTCCAGGCGCCAACATCGTCGAACCGCTGCGGCAGACCGCGATCACGGAAGGGGTGCGCATTCAGCTTCAGGCGCGCGTCAGCCGGCTGATCGTCGACGGATCGGGGCGCGTTGTGGGCGTCGAGGTTCAACACCTTCCGTCGCGAGTGTGGCGAACGCTCCATCAGCTGCTGCACCGGCTCGAAACCACAGTGGCCAAGGTGGCAACGGGGCTTGCAGAATGGCTACGCAGGCGATGCGACTCGATCGAGAATAGGCATTCGGCGGCCCAGCGCGTTCGATGCCGGCAAGGGGTCGTCTTGTGCGCGGGTGGGTTCGTCTTCAACCGCGAGATGGTCGCCGAATATGTGCCTGAGTTTGTCCCCGGCTTGCCGCTCGGCACGGCGGGCGACGACGGCACCGGGATTCGGCTTGGCCAGAGTGTGGGTGGCAAGCTCGATCAGATGCATCGGGCCTCGGCCTGGCGCTTTCTCTACCCGCCCAATGCCTTCGCCCAGGGCGTGCTGATCAACGACAAGGGCGAGCGATTCGCCAACGAGTTCTGGTACGGGGCAAAAATCGGCGAGGCCATGGTCGAAGAAAACCACGGCGTCGCTACCTTGATTATCGACGAGGACCTCAAGAAGCTCGCCCATGAGCAGTCCAAACCGGGCAAGCTGCAATGGTTTCAGCGCGGAGCCGCCCTGATGAACCTCTACTTCAACTGCAAGACGGCCAAGGACGTCGATGCCCTCGCGCAGATGCTCGATGTACCACGCGACACGCTCCAGAAAACGCTCGATGACAACAACACCGCGGCCCAAGGCAAACGCTCGGACCGCTTTAACAAAGCCGGCGACAGTATGCACCCACTCCGCGAGGGGCCGTTCTACGCGATCGACTGCTCCCTCGGCTCGAAGCGGCACCTGTGCGCGGTGATGACGCTAGGCGGCTTGGCCGTCGACGAGAAGACGGGTCAAGTCCTCCGCGAAGACGGGAGCGTCGTACCCGGACTCTACGCCGCAGGACGCAACGCGGTCGGGATCTGCTCACGCCAGTATGTAAGCGGTTTGTCGATTGCCGACTGCATCTACTCGGGACTGCGAGCAGCCCGTCATGTAACCCTGCACAGTTGAGGCCGCCTCCGCGTCGGCATTTAGTAGAAAACCCAGTCGATTGAGGGTCCGGCGCCCCGGTTGAATCGGGAGCGATTGGCGAGCGTCTACTCGAGAAGAGAGGACTTTCGCTATGGGTTTTATGACGCATTTTCGTTTTGCTTGGTTAGGGGTCGCCCTTGTTGCAACTGGCCTTTCGGGGTGCATTTTCGTCGGCGATTACGAGGACATCTTCGAGCCGGTTCCCAAGTCGATCACCTACGAGGTCTGTTACTCGGACATCGACTGCTTTGCGGGCGAGTACTGCGAGGAGCTGGCGTTACCCGCCGATCGCTTCACCGACTACGTGAACGCGATCTGCACGGTCGGCTGCTTCGACGATCTCGATTGTCCGGTCTCCGAGTTCAACGGCTTGCCCGGCGCATGCCTGGATCACGCGATTCTAGGGGGACCGATCACCTCACGCGTCTGCATCGAGCGCTGTGAGATCGATGCAGACTGCGATGTTGCCGCCGGCTTCGGGTGTGAGTTCATCGCAGGAGATCGCCTCTGCGTCCCGATTCGCTGAGCTGATCCCACTCGACAAAGCGCCAGGGGCGCTATGATAGCTTTCCGCGGAAGGAAGGCGTCATGGCAACGGTACTCATCACAGGTGCGAACAGGGGAATCGGTCTCGAGCTCAGCCGGCAGCTCAGTGAGCGCGGCGACGAGGTGATCGCCCTTTGCCGCAAGGCCAGCCCGGAGCTCGGGGCGCTTGGCGTTCGATTATTCGAGGAGGTCGATGTGACCGACCAGGCGGCACTCGAAGCCGTGTCACAGGACCTCGGAGACACCAAGGTCGACGTCCTTATCAACAACGCAGGCATCTTCGAGAACGAATCCTTCGACAATCTCGACTTCGATCAGATTCGCAAACAGTTCGAGGTCAACGCGCTAGGGGCCTTGCGGGTCACTTCGGTCATGCAGAGCCACCTCGCGCAGGGCTCCAAAATCATCATCATGACGAGCAGGATGGGCTCGATCGACGACAACGGCTCAGGCAGCTACTACGGGTACCGAATGTCGAAAGCAGCCCTGAACATGGCTGGAGTGAACCTCGCGCATGACTTTCGCAGCAAGGGCGTTGCGGTCGCGATCCTGCACCCCGGCATGGTCGCTACGGAGATGACCGGACAGCACGGCATTCCCGTCGCGGAATCGGCGGAAGGTTTGATCGCACGCATCGACGAGCTGCGGCTCGAGGACTCGGGCGGCTTCTGGCACGCCAACGGCGAACGGCTTCCCTGGTAGCGCCCCAATAGATCCGTCAAGCTGCTCGGGCTGTGCCCGTCGACTGGGAAAACCTACCGACCGAGGAGCTCCTCGATGTTCGCTTGTGCGAGCTTGGTCTCACCGTGGCGGACAGCTGGCTCGAAGATTGCGTGGAACGCCTCCGCGAAGAGCTCGATGCGGCGGGGCTTCGGCGCTTCCGTCTTCACGCATGGTTGAGTGACGAATGGTGCTCTCCGGACGGCATCCCCGGTGTCGGTATCCCTTTCTATTTGGCGCATCCGCGGCTCATACGTCTCGAACGGCAGATGATGTTCGAGGTGGAAGGTGGCACTCGCACGCAGTGCATGCGCCTGCTCCGTCACGAGGCGGGACACGCGCTACAGCACGCCTACAACCTTCAGCGGCGCAAGCTCTGGCAGCGTGCGTTCGGCCGGGCGTCCGAGCCCTACCCGGACTTCTATCGACCGAACCCGTCGAGCAAGGGTTTCGTCGAACATCTCGATGGCTGGTATGCGCAGGCCCATCCGGTCGAAGACTTCGCCGAGACGTTCGCGGTTTGGCTCGCGCCTCGCTCGAATTGGCGACGGCAGTACGAGCAGTCGTCCGCCCTCGGCAAGCTCGAGTACATCGACGAGCTCGTCGCCGACCTCTCCGGCAAGAAGCCTCCGGTGAGATCGCGCGCGCGCCCCTACTCTCTACCCCGGCTCCGCCACACACTACGCCGTCACTACGAACGGCGTCAGGAGCACTACAGCCCCGGCTTCACCGATGAGTACGATCGCGACCTGCTCAAGATCTTCAGCGACTCCGCGCGCTATCGGCACAACGAGACCGCCGCATCGTTCTTGCGCCGGAATCGCCGCCAAATTCGAGAGCAAATTTCGCTTTTCACGGGCGAATATCAGTTCACCGTCGATCAGGTGCTTCGTGATATCATGGGCCGGTGTCGTGAGCTGAGGCTGCGACTCATCAAGGGGGAGCGTCAGACGAAGCTCGACTTTGCCATCATGTTGACGGTGCACACGGTGCACCTTCTGCACCGGCGGGATACATGGCATCCACTCTAAAGCGACGGCGAATCATCGTTCTCGTGCACAAGAGTCTCATCCCGCCCGAAGAGATCAGCAAGCTTACCCCTGCAGAGGTCGCGCCGTTCAAGACCGAATTCGACGTGCGCGAAGGGCTGCGCTCGCTCGGACACGAAGTCGTGATGGTGGGGTTGAGCGATGAGCTGGCGCCGCTTCGGATCACGATCGAGGAGTTCAAGCCGCACGTCGTGTTCAACCTCCTCGAAGAGTTCGATGGTGAGGCGATCTTCGACGCGCATGTGGTCGGATACCTGGAACTCCAGCGGACCGCATACACCGGATGCAACCCGCGCGGGCTTCTTCTCGCCCGCGACAAGGCGCTTTCGAAGAAGGTGCTCGCCTACCATCGAATTCAGGTGCCGCGATTCCGTGTCTTCCCGCGCTACCGGAAGATCAAGCGGCCACAGAAGCTCGAGTTTCCACTCATCGTGAAATCATTAATCGAGGAAGGAAGCTACGGAATCGCTCAGGCGTCCCTGGTGAACAACGACAAGGCATTCGAAGAAAGGGTTTCGTTCATCCACGACAAAATCCTGACCGATGCCGTCGTGGAGCAGTACATCCCGGGCCGCGAGCTTTACGTCTCGGTCCTCGGAAACCACCGTTTGCAGGTCCTCCCCACCTGGGAGATCTTTCTCGACAAACTGCCGGAGGATGCTCCCAAGATCGCCACCCGCAGGGTGAAGTGGGACCTCGATTACCAGAAGAAGCACGGCGTACGCATTGGGCGCGCCAAAGGGCTTTCCGACGAGATGGAAAGGCGAATCGCCGCGTTGTCGCGCCGCATCTGCCGGCGTCTCGGCACCGACGGCTGCGTGCGAATCGATTTTCGGCTCGACGAGTCGGGCGACCTCTACTTCTTGGAAGCGAACCCCAACCCGGACATCGGCGAGGGCGAAGAGTTTGCAAGCGCGGCGAAGGCAGCCGGAGTCGGCTACCCGGCCTTGCTGCAGAAGATCGTCAACCTGGGCATCCGTCGAGCCGAACGCGGCTGAGCGGAGTGGCTCAGTTGGTCATTTCGTGCAGGTACGCACGGAAGCAGTCGACCTCTGCGTCGCTCCACGCTGGAGCCGCAA
>CAXMRM010000104.1:0-3289 GCA_964196015.1 uncultured Myxococcota bacterium | reverse complement strand
GGGGAGAAGATCGGACGCCTCGCCCTTGTAGCCATGGGGGACAAAGGGGCCCGGCACATTCGTCTTCTGGGCTCGCCAGAACGGCGGCCAAAGGTTTAGGGGCCAGCGGGCCAGCAGCCTTCAAAAAAGTACTGGCATGGGTACTGGCACCAAAACGAAAACCCAGGGAAAGCCATTTTCCCCTGCTTTTTTGGCGGACTCAGGAGGACTCGAACCTCCAACCCCCGGCTCCGTAGGCCGGTGCTCTATCCAATTGAGCTATGAGTCCCCGGGGCGCCCCGCAAAGTGACTTCGTCACCACGGGGCAGGCAACGTAGCGGCCCCTTTTTGAGCGTCAAGGGCCCCGACTGGCGGAGCCCCAACTGGCGGAGAGGAAGGGATTCGAACCCCCGGTACGGCTCTACACCGTACGGCCGCTTAGCAAGCGGCTGCCTTCGACCACTCGGCCACCTCTCCAAGAAGCAAGGATTTCAACACCAGACGCGCGCTGCGCCGCGTGCGGGCGGCCTATGTAGCCGCCCCCCAAAGGAGTGTCAAAGAGCCCCCTCGGACCGGCTTTGCGGCCGTGCTACAAGGTGGCTCATGCGTTGGCTAGTCATGCTGCTTCTTGGCCTTGCGAGCTTGGCCCACGCGAGCGAGGCACGAGCCTGCTCCTGCATGAAGCTATCCCCGTCCGAGGGCCTCTCGTCGTCGCATGCGGTCTTCACGGGCGAGGTCACGGACATTGAGCCGAACGAGGCCACGAAGTTCGCTGGGCTCGAAATCACCCTCCGGGTGAAGCAGGTCTGGAAGGGCGCCCCCACGGATGAGATCAAGGTACACACCGCGGGAACCAGCGCCGCTTGCGGCTACCCCTTCGTGAAAGGGACGACCTATTTGGTCTACTCCACCCGTGACGAAGCCGACCCCATGCGGGTCAGCCTCTGTAGCCGGACTGCACCTATCGAGAATGCGAAAGAGGACCTCGACTTCCTCGGAACGCCTTCGCATCGCTTCGACGATCGGGACGCGAGCCGCAAGAGCAAGCACGGCGAGGCCAATCGCAAAGACAAATGCAGCATGTCTCCCGGAAACAGGGACGGCGCCGGCTTTGGGTTGCTCGCGCTGCTGTTGGCGGGCGCCGCGCTTACGATGCGACGCCGGTACCACCTACTTGCTCCCACTGTGCTGATCGCATCGCTCTTCGGCTGCAGTACCGCGCCCGCAAAGCCAGCACTCATGGCCAACATGGCGAAAGGCGATGTCACCGTCACTCAGTTGCGCGCGATGGACTACGAGTACTCGGCCCGTTTCTCCCAGCTCGTCGCGATGTGCGTGACGGAGATCGTGGCCGCCAACGATGACAAGAAGGTGCGCGAGCGTGCGTATCAATGGCGGATGTGGGCGGCGCCCCAGGCTCGTGCCGCGGCGTTCGCCCAGGACCCGTTTGCCGGCTTACTGGAGCTTTGGGTTTTGGCCGGGCAGCAGCGTCAGTACTTCACCGAGGGCGATGGCAAGAACCACTTCGGCGACCAGCAGGGATGCGCGCCCGAGACGACGAAGAAGCTCGAGGCCGACGCAGAGCGCATCGCGTCGATCGTCGTGCCCGAGGAAGCGCTGCAGCGCATGACGGAAAATGTGCGTACGTGGGTCCAGGAGCACCCGATCGAAGGGCAGCTATTCGTTCGCCCGACGGCGCGAGCCGATCTCGCGGGGCTGGTGCCCGAAGCGACGCAGGGCGGCCTCCAGGCGGTTGGCAGCATCGAGGAAACGTTCCGATCTCTCAACGACCGGATCACCATCCTCACCGTGCAGATGCCCGTCGAAGCGCGCTGGCAGGCCGAATATCTGACGAACTCGTTGTTCGAGGAACGGGTCCAAGAGCCCGCCGAGTCGATGCTCGACGCGATGGAAACGATGATCGGCTTCCTCGATGAGCTCGAGCCGATCCTAGCAGCGCAAACCAACGCGCTGCTAGCCGGTGTCACGGCGGAGCGGATCGCGGTCTTCGACGCGGTCGAGGAAGAGCGCACTGCGATCCTGGCCTCCATCGAGGGGGAGCGTTTGTCGATCATGAACGAGCTCGATACACAGGTGAGTGCAGCCACGACCAAGCTCGATGCCGCAGGCAAGGGCCTGATCGACCACTTCTTCGTTCGCCTGATCGAAGTTCTCGCCGTCATGGGCGTGGTCATGTTCTTGACCGTGCTGCTGGTGCTCGTGGTGCTCCGAAAGCGCGGCGGCAACGACGATTGACCGCGCCCCGCGGAACGAATATGTCCGTTGTATGGATGTGGTTTCCTTCCGAGAGACGGCAGAGAAGTACTCCGTCATTTTTCTCGACGCGTATGGCGTTCTGAGGAGCGCGACGGGTCTGATCGACGGCGCGTTGGAGACGGTCACCTCCCTGATCGACGCGGGCAAAGAGGTTTTCGTGGTCACAAACGACTCGTCGCGCTCGCCTGAGTCGATGGCCGAGCGGTACGCCCAACAGGCGGGAGGCGAGCTCTTGCCCGCCGAGCGCTACGTCTCCTCGGGGCTGCTGGCGGCCGAGTACCTCGAAAAGCAGATCCCATACGGCAAAGTCGCCTACCTCGGGAAGCCGGAGTCCGCGCACTACATCGAAATCGCAGGGAAGATCCCAGTTCCGATCGCGGACTGCACAGTCAAGGACAACCTGGTCGCCATCGTCCTTCTCGACGACGAGGGCTTCGATTGGTTCCGCGACGTGAACGCGACCCTGAATTTGATTCGCCGTATGAACGTCCCGGTGGTCGTTGCCAACGCCAACATCACCTACCCCATGCGTGGCAACGACATCGCCATCGCGGTGGGAAGCCTCGGCGGTCTCTTGGCCGACATCACCGAAAAGACGTTCGTTCGTTTCGGCAAGCCCGACTCGATGATGTTCGCTTACGCTTTTTCCCGCGCCCGCGAGCAACTCCCTAACCTCACGAAGCGCGACGTCTTGTTCGTAGGCGACACCCTGCGCACCGACATCATCGGCGCCAACACCTACGGCTTAGACACCACCCTGCTCCTCTCAGGCACCACCCTCCCCGAGCAAGCCGATCTCATGATCCGCACATCGGGCATCATCCCCACCTACCTCAGCGACTCCATCGCCACATAGACGCCGAACCCCAGATCTGAGATCTGAGGACCGCGCTTTGGGGTCCGCTGCGCCCCTACAGCACCTCGAGCAGCGGCTCGAAGTCCGTCAGCTCGAGATGCGGCAAGTACTCCTCTACCGCCTCCTGCTGTAGCCGATGGCAAATATCCGGCTGGAAGAAGTGCTCTCCGATGCGGA
>CAXMRM010000103.1:0-3519 GCA_964196015.1 uncultured Myxococcota bacterium | reverse complement strand
CTCGGACCGCCTCCATCTCTGGCACACCCTTCAGGAAATCTCCGGGATAGACAATCCGCATGTGAACACCAGCCGCGCCACGCTGCAGAACGAATTTGCCGCTCAACAACAAGCGCAGCTCGAAAGCCTGCGGCAGGAGATGGAGAAGGACGCTGCGCGCCGCGAGCAGGCGACCGTCGCCTCCACGGTGCGCAAGCTCGTTGCCCACCTCACCGGCGTGGACCCTTCGGGCACCTAAGAGCCCCCGCGGGGAGCTCGACCGGGGAACCGCCAGCCTGCCCGACTGCGACGCTCACGATCAGAAACTTGAGCGCCGCGACTCGCTCCGCTTTGTGCTAAGTCCCGATACGATGCTTCAGGGCTCTAATCGCATCTCGGTCTGGATGGTGGCGCTCGCGCTTGGCGCCGGCCTCATGGGTCTACCGTCGGCGAGCGCCCAGGAACCTCCGCCCGAGGCCGAAGCCCCTACACCCCAGGAGCCAAAGGAGGTCTCCCTCGCCGACTTCGCGATTGAAGCCAGCGCCGTCGAAGAACGCCTATCGCGAATCCAAGCTCAGGTCTCCCTGATCGACGTCGTCGAGGAAGTGAGCAAGGAGCTCGATGCGATCGAGGCCGAGGGTGCGGAGCTTCAGGCGCATTTCGACGAGCTCGCGGCCCGTCGTGCGATGAGCTCTGAGCTCAATGTGTTGAACGTGCGCCTTCAGGCGCTGAACCTACGGACCAACAAGCAGATGGAGAAGCTCGGTCTCTACGCCGGTGCGCTCGATGAGTTGGTCACTCAGAACGACGAGGACATCGAGGTTTGGACTCGATCTCTCAGACGAGCACGGCGGCGGTCCGTACTGGAGCCCGTCCGAAATCGCACGGCCTCGATCCTGCAAGGCCTACACGCCGGCAGGGATGAGCTGGAGCACAAGACAGGCACCGTGCTAGCGCTTCAGGCGCGGGCGCTCGACGTTCGCGACGCCGTTCGCATGGGCCAGCAGAAGGTCGATGTCGCGCAACGTGAACATGCCGACAGCGTCTTCGAGCGACAGGATCCACCGCTTTGGGAGCCCGATGCCGACCTCGTCGAAGGCAAGGCACGTGCGGGCTATGGCGTTCGATTCTCTATGCCGGCTGTGGTGGACTACCTGCGTGCGGAGCGCGGGATGTTGTTCTTCCGACTACTCCTCGTGCTTGCCCTCGGATGGCTCTTCGTGCGGATGCGAGCAGTCGTGGCCGCGCGGATCGACAAACGGCAGCAAGCCGGCCGCGTCTCCTGGGAGGACCAAGCGATCGAAGCCATTCGGCACCCATGGGCTGCGGCGCTATTGATTGGTGTCGCCTCGGTTCGCCTCTTCGATCCAGACCGGGCGGTCAACATGATCATCCTCACCTGGGCGGTGTCGCTTCCGCTCTGGTTCATGGTCTACAAGGAGATGGTGCCCACAGGGTGCCGCAAGGCGCTCGTCGGGCTCGGTTTGCTCGGAACGCTCCATATCGTGGCGGCCTTGGTCTCCGGTCACACAGGAGCCGAGCGTGGCTTGTTGCTCATCGAGCTTCTGCTGGCATGCGGAGGCGCGATTTGGCTCATCCGGTTCTTGCGAGACGTCGACGTTCCGAAGCGCACCCGGCAGGGATTGTGGTTCTCGGCGACGGGTCTTTGGGCCAGGCTTGCCCTACTCATCGCCTCAATCGGCGTGGGCGCAACCGTGCTCGGCTACACTTATTTCGCCACGGACGCTGCACTGGTCACGATTTTCGGCACGATCGCGGCGACGGCCTGGATGGCGCTTGCCCGAATCGTCGAAGCGATCGTCGCGACTGCGGTGTACACGGGGCGACTCGATGCTTTCCGGATGGTTCGCGTGAACCGGGATGTGACCGCGCAGACGTTCCGCCGCATCATGCGTCTTGTGTTCGTTGCTTTGGTCGCCTGGTCGTTGACTGACATGACATCGGTTTGGCGGCCCATGGGACGTTCGCTCGACCGCTTTCTCTCCGCTGACCTGGGGCTCGGTTTTGCCACGACGGGCTTGACCGTCAGGGACCTATTCGCCTTCTTCGTCGTGCTGTGGTTGAGCTGGTTGCTCGCGCGTTTCGTGAGCTTCGTGCTCCGAGAAGAGATCTTTCCTCGCCTGCGTATGAAGGAGGGAGTGCCTTTCGCGCTGACGACCTTTACCCGCTATGCGATCATCACGATTGGCTTCGTTGCAGCCGTTTCGATCCTAGGCGTCCCCCTCGACAAGATCACCATCGTCTTCGGCGCGCTCGGGGTGGGCATCGGCTTCGGTCTGCAGGGCCTCGTCAACAACTTCGTATCGGGCTTCGTGCTCTTGACGGAGCGGCCAATTCGGCTTCGAGACAAGATCGAGATCGACGGCATCCTCGGCAACGTGAGCGACATCGGAATTCGCGCGAGCAGGATTCGCACGTTCGATGGCGCCGAGGTCATCGTCCCCAACGGCGACTTGATTTCCGGGCGGGTCATCAACTGGACCTTGTCGGCGCCAGAACAGCGCGTGATCATCCCGGTCGGCGTTGCGTACGGAACCGATCCCAACGAGGTCCTCAGCATCTTGAGGAAAGTGGCCGCCGCCCATGAAAAGGTGTTCGAGGCCCCAGCACCGTTAGCGCTCTTTCGGGGTTTTGGTGACAGTTCGCTCGACTTCGAGTTGCGCGCGTTCATGAAGCCCACGGACGTCGTGGAAGTGCCTAGCGACTTGGTTCTGGCGATCAACGACACGTTGAAGCAGGCGGGAATCGAAATTCCGTTCCCGCAGAGAGATGTGTATTTGCGCGGTGTGCCGGAGGGACTCGTTGTCACTAACGCTGGCACTGACGCTGACACCATCGCCTAGCGCGACAATCTTCGATCACCGGTCGCCCACCAAACGATCGCGTGTGTGTCGAGGAGAACCCGCATTTTGCGTCCACCCGAGTCAGTCGGGGAAGACGTCGCCTTTCTCGAAAAGGTCAGCAACCTCGTCAGAGCCGTCGAACGCGTCCGGCGCACATTCGATCCACCCTTTGAACGCGCCAAATGGGCGCCCGGAAGGTGCGACCTCAATCAGCGGAACGATCCGAGCGATCGGTTTGCTGGCCTTTGCCCGGGATTTTAGTAACCGTCGATCGACGTTCGGTTCTCGTAGCCGGCGGGAAACGAGTACGTGAAGCCGATGGATGGCTCCAGCCAAGAGCGGTTTCTCTCGAAGAACTGGCCCTGGAAGCTATACCCGGCACCGAAGCCGATCTCGAGGTCGGCTTGGGGGGTCACGCGAATCCGCATGCCGATGCGTCCGTGGAAGCCCGGGGTGAAACGATACTGGTTGGCGCCGGTGCAGTACCAGACGTTGCAGACGATTTGCGTTTCGTTGAGGTGCCACCAGTTGAGGTCGAACCAGCCATCGAGGAACGGGGCGACGCGAGTCGGGTTGGGGATGACGAAACGCATGCCCATGGAGAAGAAGATGTTGGTCAGGGTCTCGCGGCGCGTGCCCGGGGGTGCGCCTTCGGTGTTGCCGAGGTCGATGCCGT
>CAXMRM010000102.1:0-7275 GCA_964196015.1 uncultured Myxococcota bacterium | reverse complement strand
CGAGAAACAGGTCGCGGTCTTGCTGGGCCTCATCGACAAGAGGGGGAAGGGCGGCGCCCTTCAGTTCGATCGCGCACCTCTCGAACGGCTCGCACTTCCCGCGTACGACGCGGTCATCAAGTGTAGCCACTACTTCAACGTCCTCGATGCCCGGGGCGCGATCAGCGTGACAGAGCGTCAGCGCTACATCGGCCGTGTGAGGATCCTCGCACGGGCGGTCGCTGAGTCGTGGTACGCCCAACGCGAGGCTCTCGGCTTCCCGCTCCTAGAGACCACCGCGGCGGCTCAATAGCGCGTTTTGAGGTCTCGCCCCATTGCGCCCGTGGATCCGGTCTGGTAGCAACGCCTCTCGATGTCATCCGAGTTTTTGCTGGAGATTGGGACCGAGGAGCTGCCGGCGTCGTTCGTGACGCACGCGCTGCGCTCGATGAAGGCAAACGCTGTCGAACTGGTAGGCCAGGCCCGGCTCGGTACCGACTCGTTCGAGGTGCACACGATGGGAACGCCCCGGCGGCTCGCGCTGCGGCTTCGCGGGCTCGCGACGAGTCAGCCCGATCGCGACGAGACGGTCATAGGCCCGCCGTGGAGTGCGGCGTTCGAGGCGGACGGCTCCCCCAAGAAGGCTGCGACCGGATTCGCGAAGAAGCACGGCCTCGCCGTCGACGACCTCCGCAAGCAGACGACCGACAAGGGTGACTACGTCAGCGTCCGGGTGCATGAGGCGGGCAAGACAACAGGTGCGGTGCTCGCAGAGATCCTCCCGCAGCTCTGTCAGCGCATCACGTTCCCCAAGTCCATGCGCTGGGGGGCCGGTGAGATCGCATTTGGCCGGCCGATCCACTGGCTCGTGTCGTTGCTCGGCGGCGAGGTCGTCGGGTTCGAGTTCGCAGGCGTGCAGGCAGGCCGTGCGACACGAGGCCATCGTTTCCTCGCCCCGGAAAGCTTCGACCTCGACGAGGCCGGCTGCTACGAAAAGGCACTCGAAGCCGCGCACGTCATCGTCGACGTGAAACGCCGCAAGGATCGCATGATGGAGGGACTGCTCGCTTCAGCGAAGTCACTCGGCGGTGTCCTCGAGCCGGACGCGTTCCTTGCCGACGAGTGCGCGTCGCTTGTCGAAGAGCCTTTCACCGTGCCAGGGAGCTTCGACAGATCCTTTCTCGAGCTCCCAGAGGCGGTCGTCGTCTCGGTGATGCGTGACCACCAGCGCTATTTCGCCGTCCGCGCAGCCGAAGGGGGTGCGCTGCTGCCCTCGTATCTCAACGTAGTCAACACCGCTCAGGATCCGGAGATCATCGCCAAAGGCAACGATCGGGTCCTTCGCGCGCGCCTGGCCGATGCGCGGTTCTTCGTCCAAGAAGATCGCAAGGCCCCACTCGCCGACCGGCTCGAAAAGCTCGAGTCTGTGGTGTTTCAGTCGCAGCTCGGCACGATGGGCGCGAAGGTCCGACGGCTCCAGGCCAATGCGCGCGTACTCGCGGAGCAGTCAGGAGCCGACGCCGCTGCGTGCGTCGAAGCAGCGCGATTGTGCAAGGCCGACCTCGAAACGCTCATCGTCTTCGAGTTCCCCGAGCTCCAGGGCGAGATGGGCCGTTGGTACGCACTACGCGAGGGTATCGACCCGGCTATTGCCGACGCGATTCGCGATCACTACCGGCCACAAGGCGCGGACGTCGTCGTGCCCGATCAGCTCGTCGGCGCCGTAGTCGCCGTCGCCGACCGAATCGACACTTTGGTCGGCTGCTTTGGGATCGGCTTGCTCCCTAGCGGATCGGCCGACCCGTTTGCGCTGCGCCGCGCGGCGCTCGGTATCATTCGCATCGCGCTCGAAGGGCCGATCGACGTCGACCTTCGGCGGCTCCTCGACCAAGCGTACGGCGCCTACGCGGGCGACGCTGAACTCGCGCCGGCCGACGAAGTTCGCGCGTCGCTCGACGACTTCTTCCGCGGCCGCATTCGGGGCATACTCAAGGACCAATACGGCGGCGACGTCGTCGATGCGTGCCTCGGCGCCTGGGACGGCACCTCGCTGCGCGACCTACGGAGCCGAATCGAAGCTGTGTCCGAGCTCGGCGCCGCTCCCGAGTTCGAAGCCCTCGCAGTCGCGTTCAAGCGCGCGTTCAACATCACGAGGGAGAGCGCGCGAGGCCCAATCGACCCCGCTCTGCTGGAATCTGGAGCAGAGAGCGCGCTGGCCGAACGGTTTGAAACCGTGCGCGACGAGATCCGCGAAGCCACTGGCGAGCGCCGCTATGCCGACGCGTTGAAGCTGGTCGCCAAGGAGCTCGGCGCACCGATCGATCGCTTCTTCGACGAGGTGTTCGTCATGGTCGACGACGCCCGCGTCCGGGAGAATCGCCTACGTTTGTTGGGAGAAATCGCGGATACGGTCAATGGTGTTGCGCACTTCCACCAGCTTGGGACAAAGTTGCGACGCCGTGACCCTTCTGTATCCGTTTGACGCAACGCTGGACTCTGACGTCCGTCTGCAACTCCTCGGGACGAAGGCGGCCGGCCTCAACGAAATGACCGCGCTCGGAATTCCGGTGCCCCCCGGGTTCACGATCACGACCGAGGTCGGCGGACGATACCGAAAGAGCGGCACCTGGGCGGAGGGCCTCGATGTGGCGGTCGATCTGGCACTTCGATCCGTCGAGGAACGCCTCGGCAGGCGCTTCGGAGACGCCAATAGTCCACTGCTCCTTTCGGTCCGCTCGGGCGCACCGGTCTCGATGCCGGGCATGATGGATACGCTCCTCAATATCGGCCTCAACGAACACACGCTCGGCGGACTTGCCGCGCAGCACCGAGATGAACGTTTCGCGCTCGATGCCTATCGCCGCTTGCTCCAGATGTACGGGTCGGTCGTCCGCGGCATCGGGGGGGACCGCTTCCAGTATCTGCTCAGCGACCTCAAGACCCACCTGGGGCAACCGCGCATGCTCGACTCCGAGCTCCCGGTGACCGCGCTCGAGGACCTCGTCGCATCGTATCTCGCAGTGATCAAGGAAGTCTCGGGCTCGCCTTTCCCACAAGACGTCGACACTCAACTCTGGGATGCCATAGGCGCCGTCTTCGCGTCATGGGACAACTCGCGCGCCGTTCGATATCGGCGCATGCAGGCAATCGACGAAGGCATCGGCACCGCGTGCACGGTGCAATCCATGGTCTTTGGAAACACGGGTCCGCAAAGCGGCTCGGGTGTGGCATTCACGCGCAACCCGTCGAGCGGGGACAAGCGACTCTACGGAGAGTTCTTGTCCAACGCCCAAGGCGAAGATGTCGTCGCGGGGATTCGCACGCCTGCTGCGCTCACGACGGACGCGGCGCCGCCCGGCAAGAAGGCGTCGAGCCTCGAAGCATCACTGCCGGAAGCCTTCGAGGCGATCTCCCAATACTGCGCGTCCCTCGAAAGCCACTTCGGCGACATGCAGGACATCGAGTTCACCATCGAAGATGGGCGCCCGTACCTGCTACAGACGCGCGCGGCGAAGCGCACGGCGCGTGCGGCGGTCCGCGTGGCGGTCGACATGGTGAACGAAGGGGTCCTCACCAAGGAAGACGCCTTGCTCCGCGTCGACGCTCGCTCGCTCGAGCAATTGCTTCACGCGCGGCTTCCAGCCCAAACCGAGCTCACCTCACAAGGGGTCGAGCCGCTCGCCGTCGGTTTACCCGCAAGCCCGGGGGCCGCATCTGGCCGAATCGTCTTCGACGCGGACGATGCGGTCCGCTGGGTCGCGGAAGGCCACGAGGTAATCCTCGTACGCCAGGAAACCAGCGCGGAGGACATCCACGGAATGAAGGCCTCCAAAGGCGTAGTGACGGCGGCGGGCGGCATGACCTCCCACGCCGCGGTCGTAGCGCGAGGGCTCGGAAAGTGCTGCGTGGTGGGCTGCGGTCAGCTCCGAATCGACTTCCGGGAGCGCACCGTACGCCTAGACGACTCGAAATCTTCCGAGCCCCTGCATGAGGGCGACCTGCTCACCCTCGATGGGTCGACCGGGAGGGTCTACGCGGGCGCGCTCGACCTGGTGGCCTCTGCAACGGTCGATGAGCTTCAAGAGCTGATGGCATGGGCGGACCAGGTGCGCCGCATGCGCGTCTACGCCGAAGCCGATACGCCGCAGGCGGCTCGCGCAGCCTTGAGCTATGGGGCGGAAGGAGTGGGCCTGTGCCGGACGGAGCGAATGTTTTTTTCGCAGGATCGGGTGTTCGCGATGCGATGCGCGTTGCTCGCGATCGAGAACGAGCAGCGTAGCCACTGGTTGTCGGAGCTCGAGCGCGCGCAACGGGACGACTTCGTCGAAATCTTGCGAGCGATGGACGGAAGGCCGGTTACCATTCGCTTGCTCGACCGGGCGCTCGAAGAATTTCTCCCGCAAGACGAAGAATCGTTGCAGGCGATCGCGGATGCGCTCGACCTCGAGTTGCAAGAGGTGGCCAAAGCCGCCGAGCGACATCGCGAGTCGAACCCGGCGTTCGGTCATCGCGGTGTGCGCGCAGGGCTCACCATCCCCGGTCTTTACGACATGCAGCTTCGCGCGATGCTGTTCGCTGCGCACGACTGCACCGAGCAGGGCGTGCCGGTCGAACTCGAGGTCTTGATTCCGATGGTCTCGTTCACCTCCGAAGTCGAAGCGTTATGCGCGGTGTTGAGCAGCGTACACCAGCAGGTCTTCACCAAACCGACGAGCCTGTTTACCTGCCGCGTGGGAGCCATGATCGAGCTTCCACGCGCATGCCTCATCGCGGGCGAGCTCGCGCAGCACATGCAATTCTTCTCGTTTGGGGGTAACGACCTGACGCAGACCACGCTCGGCCTCAGCCGGGACGACGCGAAACGATTCTTACCGACCTACCTCAACGACCTCGGCATGGTCGCTCGGGATCCGTTCATCTACCTCGACGAGCGCGTCGCCGAGTTGATGCGCATTGCCCTCGAACGCGCCAAGGCCGTTCGACCGGACCTCATCGCGGGCCTCTGCGGTGACCAGGGCGGAAGCCCCGCCTCCATCGAGATCTGCGAGCACCTGGGCCTCGACTTCATCTGCGCACCCCTCTCTCAACTCCCCGGCGCCCGCCTAGCCGCCGCCCAAGCCCGCCTCCGCTGAAAAAGCGCCTCAGAGACGATTTTCGACGTCATCAGGGCTTGCTGGAGCGTCGCGGGCGTGTTGAAATGTATCTGACTGGAAGATTGCGGTAAAACTGTATGTCTAGCGGCGCAAGAGGGTTTGACGATCCGGGGGTGAGCGGGTCTCATTCCGGGGTGTCGAAAGCACCCGAGGGTCTGCTCGGTCGGACGATCGATCAGCGCTACCGCGTCGAGTCTCTGCTCGGCGAGGGCGGCATGGGCTTGGTCTATCGGGTGACCCACACACGCCTCAACAAGCCACTCGCGATCAAAGTGCTTCGACGGGAGAACACACGAGACCCGGAGGTGCTGGCGCGGTTCCGGCGCGAGGCCGAGAGCGCGTCGGCAATCGGCAACCAGCACATCGTCGACATCAACGACTTCGGCGAGTTGGAAGACGGCTCGACGTACTTTGTCATGGAGTGCCTCGAGGGGGTCGATCTCATCGACGCGATCGACGTCGCTCAACGCATGTCCGAAGAGCGCGCGATTCACATCGCCATGCAGCTCTGCCGTGCGCTCGGCGCAGCACACGACGCGGGGATCATTCATCGTGACCTCAAGCCGGAGAACGTATTTCTCATTCGCCGCAACGACACCGATGATTTCGTGAAGGTTCTCGACTTCGGCATCGCCAAGGTCGCCAACGGCCCCAAGCGGCTCACGCGCGCTGGCGAGGTGCTCGGCACGCCCCACTATATGTCGCCCGAGCAATGCGAAGGCAACGACGTCGACCACCGCACCGACATCTACGCCGTGGGCGTGATCACCTACGAGCTGGTCACGGGCCGCCGCCCCTTTCACGCCGACAACCTCATGGCGATCTTCTACAAGATCACCCACGATGGCGCCAACTTCGATCTCATCCCGTCCGGTCCCGAGAACGACGCGCTACTGCCCATCCTGAAGAAGGCACTGTCGCGGAGCATCGACGAGCGGTACCAGACGGCCGCCGAGTTCGCCATCGACCTGCGCCAGTGGCTCAAGGCCCACGGAACGTCGGCATCCTCTCAGCACGTGCTCGAGTCGCTGGTGGATCTCGAGGCGCCGACGCACATGCCTCAGCCCATGACCGATCCCTCTGGGAGGCCCCTCGCCGACGGGACCGTGGACCTCCAGCAGCCAGGGGTGCCCGGCCGTGGGACCCCGGGTCCCACCCAGGTCGACAGGCCCACGGTCGTCGAGGCCCCTGGGAGGCCTGCCGCCCGCCCCAGGGCCCGCCCCGCCGCGCGCCCGGCTCCGCCCGTGGCGCGACGTCGCGCGCGCCCGGCCCCGCGCCGGAGCCCCATGCCCCTCGTGGGCCTCGCAGCGGTGGCCGTCGTGGCCATCGGGGGAGGCGCCTACTACTACGTCACGGTTCTGCAGCCGCAGGGCACGACGACGCCCTCGACCCTGGCCAGCCCCCCGCCGACGCCGGCGCCCGCCGCCACGGTGGAGGCCACTCCAGCGCCTCCGCCGGTGACGGTGGCCCCCCCGCCCACGTTCGCTCCCCCGGAAGGCAAGGCGGCCGCCTCGGTCAAGGCCGCTGAGACCGCCTTCAACCGGGGCCAGTACGGCCGCGCAGTCGCCAGCGCCCAGAAGGCGCTGGGCGAGGACCCGTCGAATGCGACGGCGGGGCAGATCCTCGAGAAAGCCGAGAACGGACAAAAGGCCGCGTCTCGCGTCAAGGCGGGTCAGGCCGCGCTCTCCCGAGGGGACTTCGACGCCGCAGAGCGGGAGGCCCAGGCCGCCCGCGGGCTGGCGCCCTGGGACACGTCCGTGGCGGAGCTGCGCCGCCGGATCGACGCCGAGAGGCTCGAGGCCGAGGGTGCGGCGCGGGCTCAGGCAAACCAGGCCAGAACGGCACGGGTCAACGAGCTTCTGAACGCGGGCAATGCGGCCCTCGCCGCGAAGGAGTACGACAAGGCCATCCAGGCCTACGACGAGGCCCTCGCGCTCGATCCCAGCAGCACCGCCGCCCGGACCGGACAGGCCGGGGCGAGCAGCGCCAAGGCCGTGGCCGAGGCCGTGGCCTCGGGCGGCGGCCCGGCGCGCCCCGCCCACGCCTTCGTGATGGGACGTTCGGTGGCCAAGGCTTCCAGGGCTGACACGGGCTCGACGCCCCCGGGCTTCGAGACGACCCCCGAGGTCGACGTCCAGCTGGG